>SYJV01000230.1 GCA_005798335.1 Planctomycetaceae bacterium
GTCAGCAAGGTTTTGTCAAGTCAGAAACCGAATGTCGGTTCTGCAAGAAAAAACCTCCGGCTGAAGAGGGCAAATGACGCCCTGTTCGGCCATGCTGACCATCGGCCGGTGTTCGGCCCGGCAACTCAAATGAGAACTCTAGTTCGGATTTGACGTCTCCCGCTTCACGCGACAGGAAAAGGGGACGGGGGTAATATGCGTCACTTTTTGCTCATTTCTAGTTTTTTCGGGCGGCCAATTGGAAGGAGAGTAAACCTTCGGCGAGGATTCGCTCGAAAGCATGGAAATCCGCATCCTTTTTGAAGATATCGCTCTTCGCGTTCCCTCGGTTCAGAGCGTGGTAAAGGCGGTAGGCTTCGTCGGCTCGTTTTGGTCTTGGCATTTGAGCAAACTAACACAGACGCACTCGCCAAACAATGACTCCTGACACCTTTGTTTCTCCTGAGTAATTGACTTTTGAGCCAGGTGCAAAGTCGAGTGGACGTTTTGCGATCGCGTCGACTACCTGTTGCAGCGAGCGATCGTACCAACTTTGTTTGAAGAAGTAAGGCTCGCGCAGGGGGACAGACGCTGGGATACCCGAGGAGTGCGACATGAGCTGGCGAAGAGTTACCGCGTGCCGCTGGCCATCCTTGGTTGCAAGTTGCGAAAACTGCGGCAAATATTCCTCGATCGGTGAGTCCAGCTGCAACTTCCCTTGCTCAACCAGCTTCATTGCCGCCGTGGCCGTAATTGGTTTCGTCAGTGACGCGATCCAGCAAATCGAGTCCGTTTGAAAAGGTCTTGGGGGATCGAGCTCGCACACGCCAAAGGCTCGTTGTTCGATCACTTTACCATGTTGCATGATGAGCACACACGCACCTGGAATGCTACCATCCGCAACCGCCTGCTCAACAATTTGAAACGCCGCTCTAAACAACTTTGAATTCATTTTGCCCAATGAAAATCTGGGTCGGGAGAGCGAGGCTCCTGCCGAGCATTTTCGGGCCGCGAACTGGCGAACCTTCGCTTGTGGACGTTGTGCGACGGCCCATGAAGGCTCCACAGGAGCGTCGCCCTCCCGAAATCCCCAAAGAAAAATAACCGTACCGCATGGCAAGCAAATTGCCTGCGCGGCGCGGCCGTTGCGGTAAACCATTTTCATGTCAGCAGCTTTGTGGCGACGTTAGGCGATAATCTCTTCGATGGGCATTCCGTGGTCGATGTCTAGTCGTTTGCGACCGGGGATCTCCAGTTTGCGAGAGTCGAGGCCGAGTTGCTTCAGGATGGTGGCGTGGATGTCAGTCACATAGTGCCTGTTCTCAACTGCGTGAAAGCCGATGTCGTCGGTGGCTCCGTGGATAATGCCCCCTTTGATGCCGCCTCCGGCCATCCACACCGAGAAACCATACGGATGATGATCGCGTCCGTCGGTACCTTGAGAAGCGGGCGTCCGCCCAAACTCCGTCGCAAAGATGACGATCGTTGAATCGAGCAGACCGCGCTGCTTAAGATCCCGCAGCAGTCCAGCAATCGGTTTATCGACCGCTTTAAAGTTAGCGGAGTGATTTGCCTTTAAGCCGCCATGGGCGTCCCACTTTCCGGCTCCACCAGCTCCATGTTGAACTTGGATAAACCGTACTCCGCGCTCGATCAATCGGCGAGTTGCCAGCATCTGCGAACCAAATGCTTGGGTGGCCGGATCATTGATGCCGTACATATCGAGAGTCGTTTGCGTCTCTGACTGAAAGCCGAGCGACTCAGGTACTGACATTTGCATGTGAAAGGCGAGTTCATACGCCTTGATGCGCGCCAACAAAGCCGGATCGTTTGGATACTCGATCGACTTCAAGCGATTCAATCGCCCAGCCAACTCAAAACCAAGTTGCTGCTCGTCAATCGACTGGCCGTTCGCAGGCTTGCCGAAGTCGAGAGGGTTGTCGGGGTCGATCTGAATTGGAACGGCATCATGGGTGGGACCGAGATAATGACCGTCCTTGATGTTCCAGTACTCGCGGTTACCTATCGAAATAAATTGAGGTAAGTTGTCGTTCAGCGAACCCAATCCGTAATGTACCCAAGCACCCAGCGTTGGAAATTCGCCATCGAGCATGTGTCGGCCAGAGTGGAATTGAGTCTGTGCACCGTGGTTGTCGTCGGTGGTCCACATCGATCGCAAGACGCAAATGTCATCGATACAGCTTCCCATGTGCGGCACCCAATCACTAAGTTCGATGCCGCTTTCGCCATACTTCCGAAAGCCAATTTGCAGCGGAAGGATTTTCTGTCGCAACTCGACGTTAAACGCGACTTCGCGCCGATTGAGCCGTTTTGGATCTTGTGTATCCGCGTAGGGTGTTTCGCTGATCGACTTGCCCGCGTACTTGTTCATCACTGGCTTGGGATCGAACGACTCCGCGTGAGAAACTCCGCCATTCATAAAGAGCCACACAACGGACTTCGCTTTCGGAGCGAAGTGTGGCTGCCCATTCGGTGGCTTCCAGGCTTCATGCTCGTTGGCTTTTAGCACACCCTCCCGAGCAAGCATCGCTCCGAGAGCTAGCCCAGTAAATCCAAGACCGAAGTCAGCCAAAAACGCGCGACGCGGAAGGGAGCGATTAGGAGATGGCTGTGTGTACTGCATTCTATCTTACCGTGATGAAATCGTTATGATTGAGTATTGAGAGCACGAGGTTTGTTCGCGCAACAGACACTGGATTTGGATGCTGCTTCTGATTGGCAAGTTCTATCATTCGTCGCAATAATTCGAGCATGGTAGTTTGTTCGTCGGCACTGGGTTCGACGGACAAGATCCAGACAAAGGCCAAACGCACAAAGTCCGCATCGTTGTCCCTTTCGATTGCCTTGGCCACTGCGTCATTAGCTCGCAAGGCAGACTCGATGTTCAAAGCAATCTTCCCGGCCATCAACATCGCCAGCGGGCTATTCTCTAGAGCAAGTGCCTGTTGCGGGACGATGCTCTCCGCGCGGCGGTAGCAGTCGAGCACGTTAGCGTCGTCGAAGGTCGAAAGGAATTTATTGTGGTTGTTGTGCGAATGCACGAAGTATAGACTACGGCGGCGCGAGCCTTCGTCATCGACCGCAATCGATGGGCCTTCGAGCCGTACGTCGAGCTCACCTGCCAACGACAACAAACTGTCACGCACGATTTGAGCCTCTATGCGAACAGGGTTCATTCGCCAGTAGTAACGATTGTCGGGATCTTGAAGGTATGATGGAGCTGCGCTAACCGTCTCTCCCACAGGAATCTCCGCGCTGGATGACGATAATCGATACACGCCTGACGTCACAATCAATCGATGAATGTGCTTCATGCTCCAGCCGCTTTCAACAAATTCGACCGCTAACCAATCAAGCAGCTCGGGATGGGTCGGCGGCGTCCCTTTGCGACCGAAGTCGAAGACAGTTGGTACCAGCGGCTGGCCCATATGCCGAGCCCAGATGTGATTGATGGCGACTCGCGCGGGTAATGGATTGTTCGGGTACGTCAGCCACTTAATAAACGCGGTGCGGCGTCCAGTGCTCTTGGATGGATAGGGTACGTCGGCATTGCGATTTTGATAGTCCTCTTGAGTCTTCTTTGCACCGGGCAAGAAAGTGAATGTTTCGCTCGGAGTTTCAATCGCCTTAACAGCAACGTCAAGCGCTGCCTTGGCGGAATCAAGCTTCTTCTCGAAATTCGACTTTTGGTCGGTCGTAGCCTTTAGTAGTGCAAGTTCGGCCTTGCTGACTTCCTCATCGGCTTTGGCTGCCGCTATGATGCGCTCCGATTTCGAGGCAATCTTAGCAAGTTCTGCAAAACCAGCAGCTTGTGCGATTTTTGCCTGACCAGCCGCCGCTCGAGCCTCGATAGATGCCAGTTGAGCTTCAGCAGTCTTCAAAGCCTTCTCGGCGATCGCCATTGCCAACCGCAATTCGTCGATGGGCGGATTCGTTTCAGTTGACTTCGCGTCATCCTGCACAGGAGTCTCGGCTTCCTTCGTCGTGTCAGACTTGGTAGCGATTTTTTTCGCCGCCGTCTCGGATACGGCGAGCTTCTGCGATGCAGATTCCAGCGCCGAACGAGCTGCTGCAATCTGCTTTACGCTAGCGTCACGATGTGCAGGCAAGACAAACTCGCGCAGCCCTGGTTCAACGGCCTCTGGCGGTAGCTCGACTGGCTCGATCTCAAATTTTGTTTGATTCAAAAAGCCAGGGACCTTAGGCTCCATCGCGCGGCTCTGATCGGGGGTGCGATCGTCGCCACGTAAATGTAAATAAGTTGCCACATCCAGATGCGCATCAAACGCACGCGGGATGCCATCTTTTTCAAAGTCGTTTTGACCAGGAACCATTTCCATGCGAACCTGATAGGGCTCGAAGATCGCACGAAGATTGTAGTACTCGACCTGCGTGAGCGGGTCATATTTGTGGTCATGGCATTTAGCGCAATTGAAGGTCAGCCCCAACATGCCTTTGGCAGTATGCTCGATGGCTTCGTCAAGCCACGTCGTGCGATTGAAGATGAAGTACTGCCGTGCCAGATACCCAGTCGCACGCAGGCGATCGAGATCGTTTGGATACAGTTCATCGGCAGCCAGCATCTCGCGCAGCATCTGGTCGTAAGGCTTGTCCGAGTTCATGGAATCGACGATCCAATCGCGCCAATGCCACATGTGTTTCTGAGAATTGCGGACCTCAGCCCCCAGGCCCCACCAATCGCTGTAGCGCCAAATATCCATCCAATGCCTGCCCCAGCGTTGGCCGTATTGAGGATTGTCCAGCAACCGACTCACCACTTTATCATGCGCCTCGGGCGACGTGTCAGCAATGAAGGCATCGAGCTCGGCCACGGTGGGAGGCAATCCAATCAAATCGAGCGAGACTCGCCGCAACCAAACTCGCTTATCGGCCTCGGGCTGAGAATTCAGATTCTGTTTGAGTTGTTCTGCAGCGATAAATGAGTCGATCGGATTTCGAATCGCCAATTCATGAACGGCACTTTGAGATTGGACCTCTGGCACAGGCGGTCGCACGGGAACTTTGAAAGCCCAATGTTCGCGTGGGTCATGTTCGGGCTGCTCGTCGACAGGCGCGTTGGCATTTTGTGCAATCCACTGTTCGAGAACCGCTATCTGTTCGAGTTTAAGCGGCTCACCCTCCGGTGGCATTCGCTCTGAATTATCTGTTGCCCTAACGCGCGACAACAACGCACTCGCGGCGACATCACCCTGCTGAATCGAAGCTCCTGAATCCCCTCCTTTGATTGCCAACGCGGCTGTATCGAGGCGCAGCCCACCCTCCTGTTTCAGAGCACCATGACAGGCAAAACATCGCTCCCGCAGGATCGGCTTGACCTGCTCAACGTAGTCAACCCTCTGGCCTGCTGAAGCTGATAAAACTAAAGAGAGGGCGAGACATGGAGAAAGTGTGAAACGGAAAAGCATCAGATTCGGTCCTTGTGGCACTCGATGTGCTTACCCGCTCGCCTCCAGCAGCGTGCGGTGAAACTCAATATCAAGGGACATAAAAAGACTTAAGGTCGCGGGCTGATTCAAACTGGCTGTAGTTCTACGAATGCTCAAAATAACGCATCGATAGGAGTGCCGCCACCTGTGATGGGCACGTGACGGGAGCGGTCAATACCCAAGGCTGCGTGGTTGGGCGGTTCTTTAGGGTCAATGCAAATCCACTGTCAAAAACTTGAAACTGAAACAAACAAGAATTACTCGGCCAACGATCATACGATAACATCCCAAATCGGCTGGCCGAAGTCGATATCGAGACGCTTGTGGCCAAGTATTACGTCAATCATTTTGGTAGCCCCCCGATAAATACGGAATCGACTATATGCACGTCCTCGGCCGCGTCCTGAAAAAACAACTCTTCTAACGACTCGCCCTGCGCCAATCCTTGGTCCGAGAGATCGATACCAACCACAACGGCCCGAAACCCAAGTTGCACCCGATTTCCTTCCGTCACCTGGGCCAGCAATTGCTCCAGAGAGTGGACGTTGGACGGCGAAATCAAAGGTCAGCCGGGGGTCAGCCGCCTCAAGTTGGAATCAACCATGCGTCCGCGCGGCCGAAAACGCGTTCGATTCCCCAAAGAACCCATCAAAGAGGCCTGACCCCTTTGATTTCCTCTGACCCCTTTGATTTCCTCAAGCTAGTCCCACCACCATTGGTCCGGTTTGGGAGTGGGTAAATCGCGGTCGAGCAGAGCTTTGAATTCCGCTGAGACCGGAAGTCGCAAGTCGTCCCGGAACGCTTCGTCTACAAGGATCGAGACGCCGCCGGAGGGAGCGATCATTATCCCCGACTCCCACTTTACATTGGCGACCGATTTTGCCCGAACAGGAGCCGTCAACTTTTCTACGTCGATTCTGGCTGGATCTAGCAGGACACCGACATCGGGGGAAGAGAAAAGGGGACGGGGGTTGTTTGTCGGGTGTTGAACCCGTATGTTATGGGTTTTGCATCTCCGGTTCAGGGTGACGCAAGTACAATTTATCGAAAGTTCTCTGTTGAATGCGATTGCTGCGGACAAAATGACAAAACGCAATTATTGGAAAATGTAAAGACCGATGGAACCGGCGAGCCAAGGAGATAGGGGGAATATTTTGGGTCAAATCGAATTCGGACTTCGTACACTTCTGGTTGCAAGCTTAGTGCTCTTGTCAATGGGTATTAATGTCTTGGGGCAAGCAAACGCAACCATGAACTACGATACCTACCTTGACGATTCAGGAAAAGTGGTTGGGCTACATATTTACTCCTTTACCTATCGTACAAATCCAATAAATCCTCGCACACCACCAATTCCGGAATTCCTTAGAAACGTGACAGTAGGTATCTGTCATGCAGAATTGGACTACCACATGGATATGCAAGAATGCTTGAATGCCATTAAATCTAAGCTCTTGCTTCAAGAATTGTCCTGGATCTGCCTATCGAATATCAATTTAACAGAGTCCGCAAGTACTCTGATATTGACTATTAGAAAATCCAAGCCAACACACCTGATTGTTAGTCATTCAATTTGCACGCAGCCAATTATGAAAACACTCATAAATGAAATTAGGCACATTTATATCATTGAAAGTCGGATCTTAGACTCTAATAATAATTAGTACCGGGGTGGCGGGGGGCACAGCCTATTATTGACACGAGGGTAGCACTTGGTAGGATTTGACGGATGATTTGATGGGTGTAACCGGCGTTCCGCAATGCTAGCAGGCTAGGAATTCACTGGGAATATAGCGAAACTAGTACTTTGGTGCATTCATGCAAATGACACTTACGTCGATTTTTCTCCTTACCGCAATGTTTGCAGTAGTTTTCGCAGTGCAATCGGATCGGAGCTTTCTCGCGAATGTACTTGTTGTGCAATTAGCTTTGTACGTTTGGATTTGGCATCTTGTTGTTGTATTGGTGCCAACGAAAAATAGTAGAGCACTTTACTGCCTTTTTCTTGGTGGGTTGATGCCTTTTACGATCGTAGATCATGACCTTGGGCGCGCTCACTTGATTCGCCTGGGCTACTCGATATTCGACGTTTGGTGCTTGCCAACAATTACAGCCGTAGCTGTACCAACGATATCGCTTTATTTTTACACAAGGAATTCACGAAAGGTTAGTTGCCGGTATTTTCTCGTCCGAACGGCATGTGAAATGTCAATTCTAACGCCAATTGTTTCGATCGGATTGTTTGAGCTGTCTTTCGCTTTAGCGAACTAAACTCAGAAACCGTTAACGGGTAGAAATAAAGTAGAAATTAAGAAATTAAGGACAGGCAATGTAAAGTTGCGAGATTCTAGCCGATTGGTTGAATTTGCCAATCACAAAAGGGAGCTGGCTATGACGATTGCTCGTTTGTTACCGGGGAAGAGAAAAGGGGACGGGGGTTGTTTGTAGGGTGTAGAACCCGTATGTTATGGGTTTTGCACTTTGGATCGCATGTATCCCTCGACAGAAACGTGTTGACGAAGCCGGATACATTTATCTGCCAGGTCTAGCAACGATTTGACCTTCGAATAATCCTTGCCATTGGGAAGCTTCAATTTCCAATCAGCCCATGCATAACTCGCAGTGTGAACCAGGGGATCGTGATTGCACGCCGACATATCAGAAATAACATGCGAAAGCGTTGCAATCCAGTGTGCGGTGTGGGCGGCATTCTTTTCGCGCAAGGCATCCACCAGCATGATGAAGCACATTGCAGCCCCGCGCTCGGAGTGAAGGTCATAGCGGACTTTAAGCCCGGCGCCGGTTAATTTCGCAACTGCAGCATCCCCGATGTCTTTGGCAAGAAAAGGCTCGAAGCTATCCGGATAATGGCTGGCATGTAGCACCGCTTCCTTGATGATCTCAGGCGTGAAGGTTTTCCGTAAATCCGCAGGTAGCCTGGCAATGATGGCACGCATGATGTCATCATGGCCCGAGCCCCAGCAATACGCGGCTTGTGGCTTTGCCAAAAAAGCTGCAAGCATGACGAAACAAATGCGCAGGGTAAAGGGACAGGAAAAGGGGACGGGGGTAATATGCGTCACTTTTTGCTCATTTCTAGTTTTTTCGGGCGGCCAATTGGACGGAGAGTATGCCAGATGCCGTGTTGTTCCGCAACCTTTTCTGTCCCCCGCAGTTCCGGGGCATCGCTGCCTTCCTTAGCCGGAGGCCCTCATTGAACGGACCTCGCAAGTTTGGTACAGACCTCGAATACCATCGCAAATGATATCTCACGACGCAGCATTCTTGCGAAACTTTGCCGGGGTTTGGCCGACGATTTGGCTGAACGCGCGGGTCATGTATTGCACGTAGTTGAATCCGCAGAGCGCGGCCACTTGCTTGATCGGCAACTCCGTGTGCAGCAGTAGTTCCTTGACTCGCTCGATTTGCACTCGCTGTATCTCTTGGTACACGGAGCGCCCGATGGCCTTCTTGAAACGTAATTCTAAGGCTGTTCTTGCAAGTCGCACGTGGTGCATCACATCGGCCACGCTAATCCGATTACAAGCTCGTGCACGGATGAAGCTTACGGCAAGCACTACGACCTCATCATCCGTCGCCAGCACGTCAGTCGACTGACGGGTAACGACACCGCGCGGCGGTAAGAGTATTGGGGAGGCCGACATCGGCTCGCCGTCCATCATCCGGTCGAGCATCTTGGCCGCTTCGTAACCGATTCGCTCGGGCGCTACGTCAACACTAGACAATGGCGGGATGGCAAAACCGCAGAGGTATTTGTCGTTATCGACGCCTATTACGGCTACTTGATCGGGCACGATCAAATCAGCTCGACGGCATGCGTCGAGCACTTGTAGGCCATAATCGTCGTTGCACGCTGCGATGCCAACGGGCTTGGGCAGCGTGCACAACCACTTTGCGATTTCGCCTTGCTCTTGCTCCCAGGAAAGCGGTTGGGAGCGATCGATGGATCTCGTGAACTCGCTGAAGAATATACCGGACTCACCTACCAGCGTTTTGAAATTATCACTTCGCGCGTCCATTAAGGGATGCTCAAAGCGTGGCGTTCCGCAGAATCCAATGTGCCGGAATCCTCGCTCGCGAAGGTGATCGAACGCGGCTTTGGCCACAGCGCAGTTGTCAACTCCGATGAACGGAATGCCAAGATCGCTGAGTACGCCTCGCAACTCCACGACGGGAACGCCCGTGGCCAGTACCGCGTCAGCTACGCGTCGATCACCCACTCGAGCAAGGATTCCATCTCCGTGCCAGTTGCGTAGCCAAAGGGGCGGTGGATCCCCCTGGCCGTGTGGCCGAAAATAGACTGACCAATCTCCGTGTTCATGATGATATCGGGTAACTCCGCGCAGTAACCCGCGGGCATAGCCGCGAGAAGTCTCTATCAGTAGTGCCACATGTCGACGATCGGCCACATTGCAATCCCTGTTTGAGTACGTCCGGAGATTTAGATGTTCCGTTAAACGCCCGAGACTGCCCTCGCCACCTAGGAGCATAGCTCCAACGATTATTGTTGTGCGAGAAGCTTACCTACAAGCCTGCCGCTCGTTATGGCCCAGCCGATGTGCAAGCCGTGGCCCCATAAGATCTGGCCGCCGAGACCGTTTTGGCCGACCGCATAAAGACCAGGGATAACATGACCGTGTTCATCAAGTACGCGCAGCTTTTCATCGATTGCCGCACCGCCCTCGGTAGTGGTGAAGTAGGCTTTGGCCGGACCCAGCAGTACCCAAGGGCCGCGATCCAGCGGTCGCACCGCGCAACGGTTATATTCGGCCACGGTCGCTGCGACTCTGCCAACATGTAAACCCCGGGCTGTAGCAACTTGAGCGAGCGTTGCCCCGCGCGCCGTGACATCAGGCCGCAATCTTTCGTAGTCGGCCACGTACGCATAGGCGATGCGCGGCGCCGTAGATATGAAATGTGGCCACTGCGAGTATTGCTCCACAAGTTTACCGTCGAGCAGCAGATAACACATCTTGTCCGGTTGAGCGGCGATGGCGATCTCGCGATCTGGCCAGACGAGCTCATCGCAGAAGCGTTCGCCGTTACTGTTCAGAAGTATGGCGCCGTGGTCGAATAATGCGTTCTCCGGATGCTGCCACGTAACTAGCAAGCGCTTGATAATGCAGTGCAGCAAGAACCTCGGCATTAGTCGCACGCACCATCCCGTCGCGCGAGCTAACGGTCCGTGCGTGGGTAGTATCTGGAGGAGACTTCTCTTGAACGGTGCTACGAAGCGAATTTCCGGGCCATAGGTAACGTCCATGTTGATCAGCTTTGCACCCATCTCTTGCGCCAGCCGATGCCCGTCGCCGGTGGCATGGGGATTGATACCTTCGATATCGGCAAAGCGAGAGTGTTTGTGCTGTGAAATTATCTCGGAGGAATTTGCATAATCGCCGGCTGCGAGAACTACTCCGCGGCGTGCGTGAAAATCGACGCCGCCGTCCGCAGTTCGCGCCTGGGTCCCGATGACACGACCTTCACAGTTGCGCAGCAACTTCTGAGCTTGGCTGACACATAGAATCTGACCGCCGAGCCGCATCAGCCGCTTTTGCAGCGTGGCGATGTAAGCCTGCGCGCCGGGAACAACATTATGCATGCGCGGGACGCGATTTGGCGGCTCTGGATTGGGCCCTTGAAAGGCGACACCCATACCTTGCAGCCAATCTAGCGTCGCCGCGGATTCGCTGAGAAACAAACGGCGTAGAGGCCCATTGTTTCGCGCCTCCAAGTCAGACGCAGCAAACTGAGCTACGTCCTCGACATGCGCTGCCACGCTGTCATTGATTCCTCGTTGACGCTGTAGAGTGGTAACACAAGCCGTGAAAGAGCCGACGGCAATCCCCGTGGTGCCCCCGCATTTCGGGCGTTTCTCCAACACCAGGACCTCAAGTCCATGTTCCGCCGCACTTACGGCCGTAGCGAGGCCGCTTCCGCCACCGCCGATCACAATTACATCGAAGTTGGTTCTCATTTACCACTTGGTACGCAATTCCTTGCCGTTCGACTGTACATGCTCAGTTATTTTGACAAGCCTTCTGTAAGCTCGAATTCAAAGCTGTTCTCACCGTTAGTTCGGACCTCAGCGGTGAGATCAGTTGTTTTCGTCGAGGCGTACTTGCTGGGAAGAAGATGCGCAGGCGGTTTGGCTTTAGCTCCGGCTGCAATCATCAGCTCATCGTACCGTTCGGGATCGCTTTTAAGCAACTCCTTCGGGACATCAGGCATTCGCTGTTCGAGTTTCACCACCGTTACTTTAAAGGAGTCTTCCACCGCACCATCGGCATCTCGGTAAGTGGTCAATTTCGCAACGCCATCAGAGTTCGTCCTGCCGTAGGCAGCAACGCCCCCAGTCGAATCGATAGGATTAAAGACGACGTTTGCGCCCTCGACGGGCTTTCCATTGTGGCGAATTAAGACACTCGCTTTGTAGGTCGGCCTCGCGTTTGGGTTAACGGGTTCTCCACAGCCACAAGTACTCACGAAGACGCAAATTGCAACTACAACTGAAACAACTCTTTTCATCGAACAACTCCTGTCAATCGAATAGCCTAGTCCACAAGGGCTACGGTTTCGCCACCAGCCTTAGAACCCAGAGCTCCCCACACGCCATAGGGACTTGGACCACTCGATCCACTCTGAGGGCGGGGCGCTCTTGCGGAGAGATTGCCCGTGTCGATTGACTCGCTGAAAAAGCGTACCGAGCCGTCGCCGAGCACACCGTTCACACCGCCTTGGTGAAAACTGTTCGCTGTCATGAAACCCGAATTGTTATTGTGGCAACCCTCTACGCAGCTCGGTGCATTGGGTGGGAGAATGGTTGACACTTCGGCCATCATTAATCGGCCATCAGTATAAATAAGGCCACGCGAGTTAAAACTGCTTACGGAAGGCGGAAGGATCTCTATCCCTGGCCCACCTAGCCTATTACGGCCCTGACGAGCAGTCATACAGTGAGCTGGAATTTGGCTGTCGGCCAAGTAGCAAGCGATACCGCCCTGAATTTGGTCCCCGGCCGTACCCAAGCGCGAAATGACACTCTCAGAAAACACGAGCGTATTGCTTAAGCCGTCGCTGATATCGCCTATGCGAGTATGCTTGTTCTCCATACCACCGAAAACGCCTCGGAAACTAGCGTCTTGCCAGCTCCGTCCCTGGTCCCCACGGCTAAAGTGATAATTGTTCCTGGCGATGTTGCCCCCTGACCAAAACCCAGAGTTGTCAATCACGCCCCCAGCATCTGAAGGACAGAGCAACATGGGAGGTTGATTCCTTTTCCAAAACCCTCCGTTGACTGCGGTCATCCGCCAGGGCACGCCGCCAAACGCGTAGGGAGTATCACTCGCAGCTAGGTTGTAAAGCGGCTGCTGTTCCAAGAAAGGCAACATGGAAACCCAACCAGCCAATTGACCACGATTACTGTTATTTCCAGGTTCCACTGTGGTGCCACCGCGAACCGCAGGGAATGCACGGAAGGTGCTCTCATAATTGTGGATGGCGAGACCCAGTTGTTTCAAATTGTTGACGCATTGCATTCGGCGCGCGGCCTCCCGAGCTGCTTGTACTGCAGGCAACAATAATCCAACCAAAACACCGATGATCGCGATGACCACCAGCAGTTCCACAAGCGTGAAGCCGCGTCGTAGAACGTACCTCTGAGGCACTGTAACAATTGAGCCTGCAACCAACATGACAAACTCCTTGTCCGCCGCAGTCGGACCTTTGAAGATAAAAACGCTTTACTTTAATCGATGGAAATGCGTGTTGCCGATCACGAGACTTGCCAAGCCTAGCGAAGTCAGAAAGCACGTCGTACCGGTTGCGATGACCGCGGTCGCCGTGAGTGATCATCCATTGTCATAACGGCCGGTCGGCGACTCCGGTCGATCGCTTTGTTCGTCGACTACTTGTACGTTCGTGAGACGACTACATTAGGGAATTGCTTTTTCACTATCTCCACTTCTGCTTCGTTGAGATATGGCACTCGAATTTCCTTTAGTCGCGTTAGCTTTTGTAGTTCCGGCATTACAGCGTCGTTTTCAGCGTTAAGTATCGTGACCGCAGTAACGGCGTACTCACCTGGTGAATATTGCCAAATGATGTCAGGGACGATTTGAGGAGACGCACCAAAGCCAGTTGATGGTTGAGATACTACGCGAACCCCGTTTTGTTCAATTCTCGAAAGTATATCTTTTTCTTTGAGGGGCAAGCTGCTAATTTCTCCACGTGTGAAAATGTTGGTCGTTGCAAGAATAAAAATAAGAAATGCCGTTATCGAACCAATCGCGATGCACACGACCACCCGCCGTGGCAAAAGTGGTTTCAGTGGTAATGGATCATTCCCGGATTCGAACATCTTCATTGATTCGACGAACAACGTCCAGACTCACCTCGTGCTCTCTAACCACTGATGATTCTACAAGCGTGGCTGCGGCTTCACAATAAAAAACGTTATGAAATAAGCCGCATGTTTTATACTATTGGCCGCCGCTCCTGGGCATCGCTGCCTGTAAGGCATGTGTTGCTGAGTTACAGCAACTCAGGCTTACAAACCTGTCAGGCTTTCATCCTCATACGGTCAGTTAGGAACGGGACGCGCTTTCTTTTCACGACTGCCTGTCGCCAATGCGATGCAAAGTCCGACCAGCAATCCGCCTAAGACGACCCAAATAATCTTCTCCGTCGGCGTGTCTGGGATGACCCCGAACGACGTGGCCAACGGGAAGGCGTAGGCTGAGACGAACGTGTAGAACATCGAGGCGGCCACTCCGCCGACAGCTCCTCCGATTGCGCCTTTGAAGCCGAACGGAATTCCCGCCACGGCCAAGCATAGGCCGAATCCAGCACCGAAGCCTGTTAATCCCCAACCAGCCGCGCGTGAGAGCATGGTCATCGCCATGTTCTCCAACGATAATCCAAGTATGACCACAGCTTGATCGCCCGCCTCGTAGGCCATCCAGAGTCCCGCAGTGCATGCCAGGCCTCCCAAGGCGCCTCCGATCGCCCCACAGAACCCCGATGAAATCGACGCGATTGCTCGGCGAGATCCGCCCGATATCAACCCCATGACTATTCCTAATGTCAGTCCCAATAGTCCGTAATCGATGGCATGGTTCCTCAGGTCCCCCTGAAACTTTAAAGAGTAGGCGGCTAACGTCTCTTCTGCAGTGGAAGATGCCGACAATGTCCGAAGCTCTGCAGGATCGGAAAAAACAGGGTGAATCAACAACCATAGGCCCAAGCCCAATGTGGCACCGACGATTCCAGCAAACATCAATGAGATCGCTGACAAGGACTTGGATGCGGCGTTGGAATTCGAAACCGCTTCCTCTTTGGATACCATGTCATGGTTCGCCTTAAGTGCAAAGCTACAACGGATACTCTGGAGAAATCTCGGTTTCATTCTCTCGGAAGATCATAATTGCTCAATAGGTCTAACCTTCGGCTCATCGCACGGATGGAAGTTGTATCTTTCTCAATGAAGATGGCCCTACGGTTCGCTTTCCCGATGGAATCAATCGACCGAACCCCTTCCCAAGCTCCTGACAGGTTGGCCATTGCCAAGGCTTCCCGGATGGATCGATCGAGTCAACGCACCACTCAACGAAAGAGAGTTGGAAGCATTGCGGACTTGCGTCAATCGAGGGAGGCCGTATGGTGATGA
>SYJV01000231.1 GCA_005798335.1 Planctomycetaceae bacterium
CGTTGACCAATTGAAACCACGCCGCCATGGTCCGTCAAGAAGCCGACCGGATTTCAGTTCTTTGCTGCTAAGTACAGGCGGATTAGTTTGAACTTGACCAATGTTTCTGTTTCTCATCCGTGTTATCTGTGAAATCCGTGGTTAGATTCCCGGCATTCGATGTGAAACAAAACCACGGATTACACGGATTTGCACGGATGATCGAAGACAAACTTCGGCATGATTTCCGGAAACTCAATGGAGTTATACGTTCATCGATGACCGCCACGCTGGGTCGTAATGCCGACTAAACAGCAACTGGATTTGCTGCGCCTTGTCCGGAGCCGTTTCACGGAGAATGTCGATTCCTTGGCGCAACAGCTCCATTTGTCGCATTCCAGCCACTTCGCCGGATGCTCGATCGATACGATCAAAGATGGCTGCAAGTTCCAAAATTCTCGCGCGTGCGCCGAGAAACTCTTGCTCAAGTATCAAATCTGCCTTGCGAGTCACGACATTCCTTTCTGGTTAGATGTGAATCTAATTGTTTGAGATGGCCGTGGTTCGCATTACGAGCCCACGTCGGTGCGATTTGAGGTTACGGTGAAGTCCGTTGCACAAACACTGGTTCACACAGCGAACCGCGATAATTCCGCGAATGGTACTTAAAATCTAATGTCCGAAATTTACGTATGCGCCAACTATTCTAGCCAATTCGACGGGATCGGTTATCACGCCGAAGCAAAAAAACCAACGATTCATTAGTTGCTGGCGGCGAATCAAAGCTATGTTTTTGCACGGAGATCAGCGGAAACGTATAGCAAGTTTTCAACTGCGACCTAAGTTTGCATTGAAAGGAGCAAAATGTGCCCAATTCACCGCGTACGCCCCGTCCCATAACGTGGGAAATATTGAAACAAACTCGCAACGAAGCAGTGATCGACGTCTTAGTCCAAGCCCTGGATTCACCTGTCGAAGAACTGCGACGAGATTGCTTGGAAGCACTGCTTAAGCGCGACGAAGCCAGTGCGCTGAGCTCGCTGATCGTCAAATGGAATCAGCTTACTGCGACTGAAAAATCGATCGTCGCCGATGCAAACATCGCCGCGACGAGTGCCGTCCGCCAAATTCTGGCCAGCGACATGATGGCAGAAAAATCGGCCGCTCTAGAGGCCATCAACGATTTGCATCTCGGCGAGTTGGTACCAGACTTAGTCAACATCGTCTGCCAATCCAACCATCCCCTAAAACAAGAAGCGACCGAAAGACTGTTATCGGTCTGCGATTATTGGGGCCAAATGGCTCGCTCGGGTCGCGATGTTCCGGGTACGCGCGGACCGATGCTCGATGTGCTCTACCAGAAACTGCTCGAATACTCGCGCCATCGGCAAACCAGTTTGTTAGAAGCTTGGTGCGTGTTGACCAATTGGGACGATTCGTTGCAGCGAGGTTTGATCTCCGATCCACTGAACGACGGCTATCGTCCACTGCTGAAACATTTTGGCCAGTCCACGCATCCGTCAGTTTTGCGACTGCTGGCCGGATACCTGTGGCGTCCGGCAACTCCCAAATCCATACAAAGGCTAATCAGTGAACGCACTGATCCAAGTTTGGTGATCGCGCTTGTCGAGACTCTAGGAACTCGATCGACTAATCGGGCAGTTAAGAAACTCCACGAGTTGGCGCCCTTGGCGTGCTTCGTAGATGCCGAGCCCGTAATTCGCAGCGCACCAGCGCAATTGCAAGGACGGTTATGGCTGCTGTTTGCTGCATCGACGGACAATACTGCCAAAGTTCTGGAGGTGGCGCTGGCGCTGAGTAGGTCCGGCAGCATGGAAGGTCGCGCTACGGCCGCCGAAATGATTCGCGTGTGCCGCAAAGTTGAATTGGAAAAATTCGTCTGGGCGATCCAGAAATCGTCATTCGAAGGGCCGGCCAACTTGGGAGATGCTCTCGAGCAACTCGCAATGTGGATAAAACATCCTTCCTCTGTCTTACAGAAAGCCGCCAGAGAATTCTTCGAAGAGTTCACTCTTACACGACTGCTTGACCAGATTCGGCGTTGGCCGTCGCCGCTATGCAAATCCATGGCGCGAATCGTGCGACAGACGGAGGAGGATCTGCCACGCAAGCTAATCGCCGAAATGCACAGCCCTTCGCCTAAACGTCGTGTCGCAGCGATCCAGGCTACGCAGATGCTGGAACTGTCACAAGTAGTCAGCGAAGAACTGTTGCCGATGGTTCACGATCCTCGCCTCGAGATCCGCGTGCGCGTGATTGATCTGCTGAGTGCTTTGGGCCACCGAGCGCTCGACGAGCTGTTGCCGCGACTACTGGATGACGCGAGCACGGATGTCCAGGAAGCCGCCGCGCGCGCCGTTCGTCGTCAAGCGAAGCGAAAATCCAAATCGCAAATTAATACGACTCAGGCCACCGAATAGCTACAACACTAAAATGCACTTCACATCAATCTACACGCATCCGTGGTTCGTTGCTCAGTTGCCGTTTCCATCGACCATTAATACTGCGCCCGAACACGAACTCAATAGCGGAATCCTCAACCAAACCGTCGCGATTGGAGCGGTAATTGTGGTTAGCCTGGTTTTCGCCGTTCTTTATTTCCTGCGTCGAAACCGGCCAGTGGGAGCAAAGAACCCACGTCAACTTTTCAACGATCTTTGCCGCGCTCATCATCTTTCGGGCGGCGAGCGCACACAAATTCGCAATTTGGCAAGCCGACTGAAAATCCTAAATCCTGCGATACTATTTCTCGATCACTCACTGTGGGACTTCGACCAACTCGCGCAAGGCGAACATCCACTGGCCGAACGTGACATCGAAAATCTAAAAAAGCTCAACCGAACTCTCTTCGTTTCTCCCAAAGGCAAGCCGACCAAGCTATCGTTGACTTAATTCGTGCACCATCTCGACTAGAGCGATGGCATTCTCCACGGGAGTCTCGGGCAGGATTCCGTGGCCAAGATTGAAAATGTGTCCTGCGCGACTGCCTGCCGCCGCCAGGACGTCCGCAACTCGCGCTTTCAAAGTCTCGTGATCGGAAAACAACGAAACTGGGTCGAGGTTTCCTTGTACCGGTCGATCGTACCCCACAGTTTTCCAAGCCTGATCCAGCTCAACTCGCCAATCTATACCGACGACGGTGCGCCGATCTCCGCGCAGTAGCGGCAGCAGCGCGGGATTTCCGGTCGCAAAATTGATTACTGGAATTCCGGTCGTGACCGAGTCGAGAATTCTCATGACATGCGGCTGCACGAATTGGCGATAGTCGCTGGTCGACAAACAACCCGCCCAGGAATCGAATAACTGTACGCACTGTGCCCCTGCAGCAATTTGCGCATTGAGATACTTGGCGATCGAGCGCGATAATTTGACCATCAATTCATGCCACGCGCTCGGATCGCGATACATCAGCGATTTTGTGTGCACATAATTGCGACTTCCGCCACCCTCGATCATATAACTGGCCAACGTGAATGGTGCTCCCGCAAAGCCAATCACTGGAATATGCGGCGGCAGTTCTTGCCGGGTTAGCCGCACAGTCTCGACGACAAAATCGAGCGACTCCATCGAAGACAGCTCGCACACTCGATCGATGTCTTTCGGCAAACGCAGAGGATTGTGGATCACCGGTCCATCCCCTTTGGTAAACTCTAACTGCATCCCCATCGGCTCGAGAATCGGGAGCAGATCGGAAAAAATAATCGCTGCATCGACTCCTAAACGCTGCACGGCGGTCACCATCACTTCTGCACACAAGGCTGGGTTCTTGCACAGTTCCAAGAAACCAACCTTTTCCCGCACCGCTCGATACTCGGGCATGTAACGTCCCGCTTGCCGCATCAACCACACCGGTGTCACTGACGATGCTTCTCCGCGACAAGCTCGCATGAAAGGTCCGTCGTACCATGCTGCTCGCGTATCGATAGAAACGTTGGATTGCTCCGCATTCATCGTCACTCTTGCTCTCCTACCAACCAGTAAATCGGCGCAACGCTGTGCGGCCGCCTGGACCAAATGTCCCATTTTTGAATGCTCTGGTTCAAAGTCGACCGGCAGGTCATTTTGACGCAACATCTCGCTGGTCGTCGGACCGATCGATCCAACGATCATATTGCGCAGCGATTGACGGAGTTGGTCTTCCAAGTTCATTTCGTCCGCTTTACGAAGCAAATTCGCGACTTGATGAGCGCTGGTCAGCAGCAAGACATCGCGCTGCCCATGGACGATTCCGAGAATGTTTTTTTCCAAAGGACGGCAATCCTCCGGCAAGTCCCATTGATACACTCGCACGCACACCACCTGTGCTCCGCGGGCCTCTAATCCAGCAATGAGGCTAGCGTTGCTCTTGCCATATTCTTGAAGGCCGACTTTCTGATTCGCTATCGGCACACTTTCGTCAATCGTCTTCAGAACTTCGCGCCAAGTATTCGGTTCAGGCACGCGAGCAGTCGGTGTAATTCCGAGTTCGCGCAATTCCGCGGCTGGTTTGGGTCCGCGCACGATAGTCGTAATGTCCGACAGAGCGCCGAGAAAGCGCTGGCGATCGACGTGCCGTTCAATGGCCGCCATCAGATGCTTCAGGCCAACTCCCGTCAAGAAAACAACGATGGAAATATCTCCCGTCATGACTCGATAAGCGAAATCGATCGCTTCGCGATTGGACTCGACCGGTACTTCGCGCATCGAGGGACTGACGAAAGGCTCGCCCGCGAAACGTTCGATCAATCGCGCCATTTCTTGACTACGCCGGCTCTCCAGAGCGGCCACGCGCAAGTTGGCGAGGGATGGTTCACTGGTCAATTCACTATCTCCCGGCTCGGAGGATATCGGCTATAATACGAGGCTCCGCAAAGGGCGCCGACAACTCGATACAGATGTTGTCCCATTTATTCCAATCCCCGCCAGGGGGTACAACTCAACCCTTAACGTCGAAATCCAACATGGGCGATTCCCAGCAGCTTTTTGATCAACTTCCTACGCTTCGCGACCAACAAGGCGCAACCGCAGTTCTCGATCGATTGATCTCATTTTTCGAAACGGAGAATCGATTTCACGAGTTATTCGAAGCCCTGAAAATGCGCTCGCGATTGAATTTGGGATTGCCGCCGGCGCAAATGGAAAGCGGCGAGAAACTGCCGGAATCTGTGGAATTGGAACTGGAACGCGGACTCATCGATGCCTGCCGCCAAGTTGGCACGGGCCTGTTGAAGAACGGCAGAATTCGCGAAGGTTGGATGTACATGCGACCAGTTGGCGATAAATCGCTGGCCGCAGATATCATGCGCTCGGTCGAAGTTACCGACGATAATGTCGACGAGTTTCTGGAGGTCTTGGTGCATGAAGGCGTGGATATTTCCCGCGGATACGAATTGGCGCTTACCCGCATGGGAACTTGCAACAGTATCACTTTGTTCGAATCAGCCATTGCCGGTCGATCGCGGGCAGATCAAAAAACAGCAGCGGGTATCTTGGTTCGACATCTGCACGGCGAGCTGCTGGCAAACTTGAAATACGATATCGCGCGGCGCGAGGGTCAAGATCCGACCGAGAATTCGCTGGAAGAACTCCTCAAGTCGCGTCCCGACTTGTTGCGCGACGGTTCTTACCACCTCGACACGACCCACTTATCATCGACGGTGCGTTTTTCGCGCGTATTAGATGATGCAGAGGGGTTGACCAAGGCGCTCGACTTGACTGCCTATGGCCGGCATTTGCATCCGCAGTTCCAGTATCCGGGCGAAGAGCCATTTCTGGATTTCTATCCCGCATCGGCGATCTTTTTCCGAGCACTGCTCGGCCAAGGCGTCGATGCGTCGGTGCGGTACTTCACCCAGAAAGCTGACTCGGTGGATCGTGCTCAATATGGCACTGCTGCCGTTGAAGTGTTGATCGATTTACTAGCTCGCGTAGGACGCGTTGAATCCGCGCTAGAGGAAATGGCCAAGCGCATGCCTCAAGACGCTCGTCCCATCGGCATTGCGCCCACCATGTTGCAGTTGAGCCATCGCCTGGGCAACTACAATCGCATGCAAGAAATCTGCCACCAGCGACAAGATCTATTAGGCTTCACCGCCGCACTGTTGCAAAACGGTTAATGCGAGCCGCACCATGAAATCAACTATTTTGGCAATCTACTTGCGCACTCTCGGCGACAGCCAGAGTGTTTGGCCGGGTTGTTTGGCCGAGACAATTTACCAAACCCCAGCGATTCGTCTGGCAAACGAACTTGATCGCTACGCGCTGCATCGTTCGGTGGAGTAGGCGAATATTGTTCATTTTCTGAGTCACTCCTCGCAATGCTGGACGGAAAGCTCTGTTGGGTAAATGTCAGCACAGAGGGCAGGAAACCAACCACCAACAGACCGATCAAGGCAAGGGCAAGCGTTCGCCACCAGCCTACCAACACACGCGGATTGCACGCCAACAAAGACCAGTTGCCCATCCATGCCAGCATTAGTAGAAGCGTGAACTTTACAACAAAGGCAACGAGATTGGCAGGCTCATCGTAGAATCTCCCTTTATTTGCCAAGTACATTGATTCGTGAGAATTGCGCTAGGGAATCGAAACAGAGGGCTGAATCCAAGATCGTCAGCGTTCAGAATTAACCTTTTTTGCGGCGCTGCTTGCGCTGGCCACCGAGTTTCCGAGATGTTTTTTCGAGCGAGTGATTTTCTTCCTTTAAGTCGCACGCAGCTTTCAGTTCGCCAAGTTGATCCGGTGTAAGCCGTTCACGCTCGGCAAGCGTGAGCATGAGTTTAGCCGCCGAGCCCTCGCAGAAGGTCTCGATCAGCTCACTCAGTAGCCGCGAAAAGACAGGCTGGCGCTGAGTTTTGGCCTTATAGACATACGCCTTACCTACCTTGCGTCGCGATACGTGCCCTTTGTCCACCAGGATCGTCAAGTACGAACGGAGGGCAGGATTCTTGATCGGCTCAGGAAACAAGACTTGCAGCTCTGCAGGTTTCAACTCGCCGTGCTGCCACAGCAGTTGCATTACCTTCAGCTCGCCTTCAGTAAATCGCATTTCAGAGACTCCTTAATGACTTATGTGCAGAATCTACTGCACATGTACGCGAGGTGTCAAGCATATATGCAGAAAATTCTGCACAACATTCGAACCAAAAATTGGATGTCGGCGGTATTTAGCAGCTAAAGTGTCGAGAGGCACTGGCGCTAGCATGCCAGCCGGATGAATAGAATGTCGATCGCTACCATTCCTGGTCGTCAATACAGTCGCGATGCCAACAAACACGCGCGTTTTCGTGTCAAGCAGCTGCTCATTGCGGACTGGCCTGGACCGAATTTCGCTTCGCTCGAACGATTTCAAATACCTAGTCGTACAGTAAGAGTAGGCCGCGCCGTCGATTCTAACTCATGGCGAAAACCAGAGAAACTCCAGCGAACATCTATCTGCTGGAGAGGAATGTAGGGAACCCATATAATTCCAATCGCAAAACAACCCTCCTCCTATGGTACGATGTTAGTACTACAGCGCGATTTGGTAGGATCGTCGCCTTTCGCTCCGCGAAAGGTTCCTTTTGCGGAGCAAAAGGCGACTATGTCGCGCTGAAGTATTAGCTAGTGATCCAGTTCTTAGTTCGCACTCTCTGAGTCAGGTATGAAAATTCAACGAAATCCAACTCGTTCGGTCCGCATTGGTTCGGTTCAAGTTGGTGCGCAGCACCCAATCGCTGTGCAAAGCATGACGGCTACCCATACTCAAAACATCGATGCCACTGTAGCCCAAGTAACGGCTCTGCACGCAGCCGGAGCGGACATCGTGCGCATCGCCGTCGATAGTGACAAAGACGCCGAAGCGCTAGGCGAAATTCGCCGCCAGACGTCAGCCAACTTGTCGGTCGACTTGCAAGAGAACTATCGGCTGGCAGAAAAAGTCGCGCCGCACGTCGACAAGATCCGTTACAACCCAGGGCACTTGTATCATCACGAACGCACTCGGCCTTGGCAGGACAAAGTCACTTACTTGGCTAAGGTCGCCTCGGACCACGATTGTGCCATGCGAATCGGAGTTAATTGTGGCAGCGTTGATCCCGCTAAAAAGGAACGCTACGCCGCTGACGACTCGATAACTCCCATGATCGAAAGCGCGACTGAACACTGCGACCTACTCGATAGTCTCGGGTTCACGCGATTTGTGGTTTCGTTGAAGGATAGCGATCCAACGAAAGTCGTCGAACTCAATCGTTTGTTTGCCGAGCGTCGTTCCGATGTGCCTTTGCATCTGGGAGTGACCGAAGCGGGTTTGCCTCCGGACGGAATCATTAAGACTCGAATCGCTTTCGAGCAACTGATCGGGCGCGGAATTGGCGACACAATCCGCGTATCGCTGACGGTGCCGAATCCGCGAAAACCAGAGGAGATCTCTGCCGGACGGCAAATTCTGGACGACATCGCCGCCGGCCGTTTGCGCAGCGTCGTGGCCCTGAATCCTCAAGCACTAAATATCATCTCCTGCCCCAGTTGCTCGCGAGTCGAGAACGAAGCCTTCGTCGAACTTGCGCAGCAGGTTAAAGAAATGTCGCAATACGCTAAGGAATATGCGATAACGATTGCAGTCATGGGTTGTCGAGTCAATGGCCCGGGCGAAACCGATGACGCTGATCTTGGACTGTGGTGTGGCCCGAATCGAGTCAATTTGAAACGAGGCAGCGAAGCCCTCGGCGCTTTTACCTACGATGAAATCTTACCGAAACTCAAAGCCGAATTGGACCTCGTGATCAAACAGAAATCGTAGCGTTGTGGGTCACGGGTTCAATTTCATAGCAAGCCTGTTCGGTAAGATCCACTTCCCATTACGGCGGCACGATGATTTAGCCATGAAACCGGCACGCATGAAGATACTGCATTCGATTTCCAGTCGGATCGCTGCTAGTTTGGCAATCCTGAGTTTATGCATTGCATCCGAGACTTTGGGACAATCGACCAAGGATGGTTTTTCCAGTTACAGCGGTCGGTATTGCGAAATCGTTACCGATCTGGCTCTCGGTGACGAATTGAGGGAATTGACAAGCATCTTTGATGCGGCAATTCCGTTGTGGTGCGAGATCTTTGATCTGCCACTGGGTGAAGTGAGGTCATGGCGCGCGACCGCTCATATCATGGGTGCGCGCGAGCGTTTCATTTCGTCGGGTAAGTTGCCCAAGGATTTTCCCAAGTTTCCTCATGGATTTCAATGGAAAAATGATATCTGGGTAGTCGAGCAGCCGAGCGATTATTATCGTCGCCATTTGCTGCTGCATGAAGGTACTCACTGGTTCATGGCCCGCAAATATGGCAGCGCGGGTCCGCCTTGGTTAATGGAAGGCGTTGCCGAATGGTTGGCCACTCATCGTTGGAACAACGGAGCACTCACGCTGGGCGTCATCCCACGCTCGCGCAGCGATGTACCCTACTGGGGGCGAATTGCGCTAATTCAAGACCAGTTATCGTCCGGAGTCGCTCCATCGCTGGAATCTATCCTGCGCTATGGTACTGCGGCGCATCAAAACGTCGACGCATACGCGTGGAGCTGGGCAGCGGTTACGTTCATGCGTACCAATCCTGATACCCAACAGATTTTTCAAGATTTTCTCGCAACGGAACTTAAACCGGATCAGTCGCTTAATCGTCGGCTATTCAATCGGCTGCAACAACGCTGGCCTCATTTGCGCACGCAATGGGCAGCGTTCGTGTCTGAGTTAGATTATGGCTATGACACGTCGCAATCAGCGATCGTACAGTTCAGTCTTTCCGCCGAATCGCTTGCTCGAGCTCATTCGCTGCAAATTTCCGCGCGTCAAAGTTGGCAAGCGACTGGAGTCACTGTCAGCGAAGGCCAGAAATTTCGAGTCACCGCGCAAGGACGCTTTGTCGTTCGCGATTATCCCAAGCCTTGGATTTGCGAGCCGCCAGGCGTAACGATCGAATATTTTCGCGGCCAGCCACTGGGAAAACTTTTGGTCTCAATCATGGCACCAAGTCCCAAGGAATCCGACGTGACCGAGCCTACGAAGGTTATTCCCGTCGGTGCCAGCTCCGAAATTCGCGCAGCCCGCTCTGGCGAGCTGTTTTTCAAAATCAATGAGACCAACGGCGGATTGGTCGACAATTCGGGCGATATCCATGTTGAACTCGCGCCAATGAACTGATCCATTCGTCTAGCATTGCGGGTCGCGCATTCAAAATTGGCGGGGAAAAACTATCTTTCTGCGAGTCCACACCCACCAATTTTGAACTGCGACCCCTACAGCCAGACGGATGTTCCTGAGCGCTTTATCGCAATTCGCCAAACAACTTCTTCAGATACATCAGCTCGTTTGCGATCCCGCTCGCAAGGTCATCGTTTCGCAATTCTTTTGGCAATACGGGCCAAGCGTAGGTCTCGACTTCATAATGCCCGGTGAACCATGGCCGATTGGATATTCGAGCGGCGCGGTGCGACTCGAGAAACTGGCACGCTGCGCGAATATCGTCACGCGTTGCGACTAACGCACCAAATCGATCGACAAAGATAGGGACATGGAAATGAATGCGCCAATTGGTTCTTGGAGTCGACGCGTTCCTAGTCTCTAACGCCACCGGCAGATCTTCGACCATCGCTGAAAACCGTCCTGCCGCATCAGCTTGTGTGGTTTGGTGCAAGTAGCGTGGTTCATGGAGAGCTCGCAATTGTTCCCAAATCACCGCTGCGCTGGCCACTTCGTCAGCAGCTTTACAGTTGCTCCATGGAACCTCGATGGCAGAGGAAACTTGAACTTTACCGATACGAATGCCATTGTCCAAATAGGTACGCAGTACTTCCTCCTGCGGCTCGAACATCACGGCACTGTGGCAGATATCGTGACAGACTGTCAAATGGCGGCGGCACAGGTCTGCATCGTCGCCGACCAGTAAATATTTCTGGAAAAACTGAACTAGGTCATCCATAGAATCCAGCACGCACCCTGGCTCGGGTTCAAGAGCCAAGACAATTTCGCGACCATGCTGCTGGTAAAGCTGAGCAAAATTGCGAGCCAAACCTCGCAAATTCGCCGCCGCAATTTGATTTTGCTGATGTGTCCATTGGCCAGCACTGGGCCAGCCCAGCGGCAACGTCGAGATTGACCCTACCGTGTCGACCGGCAACAACTGGTGCAAAATGTGGGCTAGGGAAATCGAGTACCTTTGTCGCGATTCTGTCAACCAGGAAGGCTCGTACACAGCATGTTTTACTACTGGCCCATGGAAATCGCGCTGTGGAAATCCATTCAAAGTATAGGGAGCCAATCGATGTTCTGCGAGCCAATCTCGAAATCGCTCACATGCGCCCGCTGGCTGTAGTTCTGCGACAGCGGTATCTGCCAGCCACATTCCGACGGGCAAGATTCCTTGCGGAACCACTATGTCGCGCACTGCCACCGCAAACTTTTGCAGATTGGCTTGGGCACGGGCCAGATCTGGACCGGCGTGCACGTTCGTACAATATCCAAAAGGAAACATCGTATCTTTCATCTACGACCGCTTGTGAAAATGCTGCCCCTGCCAAGTTGAATCGTGGTTGCGCTCCAATTCTAATGGAGACACCTTGCAGGTCCTACCCTATACATTCCTACCTTTTCAAAACAATAGAAAATCGACATGGCGCTCATCCAAGTTCACAGACATGTTAACGTCCCTCATTGGCAATTCATCGCACGAAGTTGGATTGTGTTGAGCGCTGGATTGTTAAGCTGGTCAGCCGCATTTGCTCAACCGATTGATAATCGCAAGTATGGACAAGAGGACAAGTTTCGCCAATTGGAAGAAATCTTGCCGACGCCCAATGGCTATCGCAATGCGGCTGGCGAGCCTGGACCGGCTTATTGGCAGCAGCGCGTGGACTACGATATTGATGTGACTTTGGACGATGATGCTCGGACGATTGCTGGGCGCGAAAAGATCACCTACCACAATCAATCCCCCAGCACGCTGCGCTACCTCTGGTTGCAAATCGATGCAAATATCTTCGCTGCGAATTCTGACGCGAATCTGTCTCGTGGATTGTTACTAGCTCCCGAAATGTCGCTAGGCGCTTTCCGGAGTTTGCTTGCCCGCGAAGCTTTCGATGGTAGCGCGACGATCAGCGAAGTCCGCGACGCGGCTGGCAAGCAACTGCGCTACACAATTGTCAAAACGATGATGCGGGTCGATCTTCCGGCTCCCTTGCCTCCCGGAGAGTCATTTCGTTTTTCGTTAGCTTGGAAATACCGCATCAATGATTCGAAGATCGCGCGGGGACGTACCGGGTTCGAGTTCTTCGATAAGGATGGCAATTGTATTTATGAGATCGCCCAGTGGTTTCCGCGTCTGGCGGCATATACGGATGCGACCGGCTGGCAAAACAAACAGTATCTTGGCCAAGGCGAGTTCACTCTTGAGCTGGGCGATTACTTGGTCCGCATCACCGTTCCCGACGACCATGTCGTCGGTGCCACCGGTGTCCTTCAAAATCCCAACGAAGTACTCAGCCAAGACCAACGCCAGCGGCTGCGTGATGCCCAAACCAGTGGTCGCCCTTTATTTATCGTCACGCCTGAAGAAGCTCGTGAAAACGAAAAATCGAAATCCGAGGGGTCTAAGACTTGGATTTTCCACGCGCACAATGTTCGCGATTTCGCGTTCGCAACCAGCCGCAAATTTATCTGGGATGCGCAGGGACATGCTGTGGATGGCAACCAGTGCATGGCCATGTCGTACTATCCCAACGAGGCTGAACCCCTGTGGAGCCAGTTTTCAACTCGTGCCATTATTCATACGTTGAACGTGTACAGCCGCTATACGTTTGCTTATCCGTACCCGATCGCGATCAGCGTCAATGGACCGGTATATGGCATGGAATATCCGATGATTTGCTTCAACGGACCGCGTCCTGAGTCCGACGGAACCTACTCGTCCCGCACCAAATACTCGTTGATTTCAGTCATCATTCACGAAGTCGGTCATAACTACTTTCCGATGATCGTGAACACTGATGAACGCCAATGGACTTGGATGGATGAAGGCATCAATACCTTCTTGCAATATTTGGCCGAACAAGAGTGGGAGAAAGATTATCCTTCCCAGCGCGGTGAGCCCGCCAACATCGTGCAATACATGCTCAGCAGCGATCAAGTTCCCATCATGACCAACTCTGAATCTGTATTGCAATTTGGCAACAACGCTTATGCAAAACCAGCCACAGCGCTAAACATCTTGCGCGAAACCGTTCTCGGACGCGAACTGTTCGATTATGCGTTCAAGGAATACGCGCGGCGCTGGCAATTCAAGCGTCCGATGCCGGCAGATTTTTTTCGGACGATGGAAGACGCTTCGGGAATTGATTTGGATTGGTTCTGGCGCGGATGGTTTTACTCGACCGACCACTGTGATATCGCCATCGATAGTGTGACTTGGCAAATTCCAGATCGCGGTGATCCCGACGAATCGGCACGCCGTGCCAAAGAACAATCCAACGGGAAAACTCCGTCGCTCTCTGACCAGCGGAATGCCGACTTGCCCAAGCTGGTTGACTTGATTCCGGACTTAAAGGATTTTTACAACTCGTACGATCCTCAGCAGGTTACTGCCGAACAACGCAGTGCCTACGAACGATTCCTCAAGGATCTCAAACCCGAAGAACGCCAACTGTTGGAAAGCAAAAAGAACTTTTACGTTGTCCGACTCAAGAATCTTGGCGGTTTAGTGATGCCAGTTATTTTGCGATTGCACTTCCAAGATGGATCGGAACAAACGTTGCGACTACCTGCGGAAATCTGGAAACAAGACGCGACCCGAGTATCGAAGGGGCTGATATCCGAGAAAATACTCACCAGCGTCGAACTCGATCCCCATCGCGAGACCGCAGATGTCAATCGCGCCAACAATTTTTTCCCACCTCGACTAGAACCCAGCCGATTTAAGTTGTTCAAACGCGCGGAAGGGAGTGCATCCAATCCCATGCAGCGCGAGAATGATCGCAAGTCAAAGAAAGCAGAAGCGCCTGCTGCGAAACCGAACGAAGACTCAGTGCCGAATGACAAAGCTCCCGCCCAAGAACAGAAGCGCAAGCCAGCCGGTCGCCAGCCAGTGACCATCAGCGGCTAAAGCCAGCGTGACTCTCGCGATGAACATCCAACTGCTTCGATCAGTTGTTTGCCAAACCTTATCCACGAGCGCTTACGATTCTCATCCAGATGGTTTCGATCTGTTCGGCTAAGCTCTCGAGCGTGGAGTCGTTGTGCACGACAGTAGTTGCGCTAGCGAGTTTTTGCTCAATTGGAAACTGTGATCGTTCGCGCTGGCGAAACTCATCTTCGGTCCAGCCACGTTGCGCTGCCCGGGTGATTCTCGTCTGGTCGCTCGCGTCTACAAATAGCACTTCGTTACACAATTCGACCCAACCAGCTTCCACCAACAATGGCGCGTCGAGCACGATGGCAGGTGGTGGATCGGGCAGCGCGCAGTTTCGTTCTATTTGACGCGTTACTTCCTCGCGAATGAGCGGGTGGACTAGTGCTTCGAGTCGCCGGCGATTGGCAACCTTGGCTGGATCGCTGCCGAAGACCAATTTGCCGAGCGCACCGCGCCGAATGTGGCCCGACGGATCGAGTATGTCGGTACCAAACATGCGTGCCAGTTCATTGCTGATTTCGATGCGCCGCAAAACGTCGTGGCCTATTCGGTCGGCATCGATGCGTTGTGCCCCTTTGTTTTCTAACAAGTTGGCTACGGCAGATTTGCCAGCCGCAATCCCACCAATCAATCCGACTACGGGAACTGGCGGCTGACGATCCATTGTTGCTCCGATCAAGGTTAATTCGCTCGCTACATGGGATCGCATTCAGCCCAATTCATGCCTGCTTTCACGTCGACTTTCAGCGGTACATTCAAGTTTGCGACGTTGATCATTTCATCGCGGACCAGTTTGGCTAGCGATTCGCAATGCTCAGGCGCGACTTCCAGGACTAACTCGTCATGAATCTGCAGCAGCAATCGGGCTTGGAGTTTGGCTTCGCTCAATTTTCCGTGCACGCGAATCATGGCTACTTTGATTAAATCAGCAGCCGACCCTTGGATCACGGTATTGACTGCAATGCGTTCGGGTTCGATCAGCACTCGACGACGCGCGTCGTTCAATTCTGCGTAATTCCGTACACCTTTAATATATCTCCGTCTACCCAACAATGTGCTGACGTAGCCTTGTTGGCGGCAAGTTCCGAGCGTAGTTGCCATGAACTGACGAACGCCGGGGAATCGAGCAAAGTAGGCGTCGATGAACACTGCCGCAGCATCTTTGGAAATTTGCAAAGCCTTCGCCAGCCCAAAGGGACTTTGGCCATAAATGATTCCGAAGTTGATTGCCTTGGCATTTCTACGCTGCGACGATGAAACGGATTCTAGCGGTACGCCATAAACTTCGCTCGCCACCTGTGCGTGGATGTCACGATCGTTGGCGAATGCTGCTCTGAGATTCTCGTCGCCGCAATAGTGCGCCAGCACTCGCAACTCGATTTGTGAGTAATCAGCCGCTAACAGCAGCCATCCATCTGGACCAGCGCGAAACGCAGATCGAATTTCTCGACCTTCTTCCGTGCGTACCGGAATATTTTGCAAGTTCGGATCGGTACTGCTCAATCGCCCGGTGGCCGCCACATCTTGCCGGAACGAGGAATGCACGCGCCCGGTTTTGGGACAGACCATCGTTGGCAACGCGTCAATATAAGTTCCCTTAAGCTTGGTAAGTTGGCGGTACTCGATCAATTTGTTGGGCAACGGATGCTTGGCGGCCAGTTGCTCGAGGACCTCGACATCGGTACTGTTGCCGGTCTGAGTACGTTTGATGACCGGTAACCTGAGTTTTTCGAATAAGATCGTTGCCAATTGTTTGGGCGAATCGAGATTGAACGGCTCGCCGGCCAATTCGATAACTTCTTGATGCAGTTTTTCAACTCGCTCCGCAAAGCGAGCGCTCAATCGCTGCAAGACATCAACGTCGATGCGAATGCCGTTGAATTCGATTTCAGCCAGTACTTCTATGAGCGGCATTTCCACATCGGCGAATAAGCCGCTCAGACCGAGAACGGTCAGTTTTTCTTGCAGAGTGCTTTGTAATCGCAACGGCACATCCGCGTCTTCGGCTGCGTATTGCGTGATGAGCGGCACATCGACTTGATCCATCAGTTTTTGGTTGCGTCCGGTTCCGATCAACTCGGCGATCTTGATGGTGTCGTGCTGAAGGTACCGTTTGGCAAGATCATCCAGACTGTGATCGCGTTGGCCAGGGTCGATCAAGTAGTCCGCGACCATCGTATCGCAGACGATCCCACGCACATCGAGACCCTGTCCGCGCAGGACGACGAGGTCATATTTCAAATTCTGGCCAACTTTCACGATCTGTGGATTGGCCAGTACTTCGCGCAACATTTCGTTGACTTTGGCAATTTCCAGCTTGGCTTGTCCGACTGGCGATCGCAATGGAATATAGGCCGCTTGACCGGTTCCCCAGGCGAATGAATATCCAACCGGTTCGGCCCATCGCGGGTTCGTGGAAGTGGTTTCGGTGTCCAGCGCGATTGTTTTCGAACGCTTGAGGATGTTCACCAGCTCCGCGAGTTTGGTCTCGCTGTCGATCAGTTGATAGTTGGCATTCCATGGAACAGCAGCCTGCGCTGGAGAATCTTCCTGAGGGAGGAACCGTTCCGCCAGCCGTCGAATGCCGTATTCTCGAAAAAACTCGCGCAACGCAGCAGCATTCTGGCAACTAAAATCCGCTTGTCGCCAATTCAGTTGCAATGGTACTTCGCGGCTGAGCGTCGTCAATTGACGAGACAGCAGCGCTTGTTCACGATGAGTGACTAGATTCTCGGCTTTCTTGCCGCCAACTTGGTGAGCATTGTTGAGCACGTTCTCCAGCGTACCGAATTGCTCAAGCAACGTCTGAGCGTACTTGGGGCCGATCAGGGGTACTCCGGGAACGTTGTCGACGGAGTCACCGACGAGCGCCTGAAAATCAGCCACTTGATCGGGTCGAATTCCCCAAGTGGCTTTCAATTCATTCGCACCATAAACTTCATTTTTGCGAATGTTGAACATTTGCACTCGATCGGAAATCAACTGCCGACAATCTTTGTCGCTAGTTACGATAATGGACCGACCACCAGCTCTTGTAACTTGCTCGGCTAGCGTCGCCAGGACATCGTCCGCTTCGAATCCTTCGGCATCGATCACTCCGGCACCCAGCAGGCTGAGCGATTGGTGGACCAGCGGTATTTGCATGCGCAATTCGTCAGGCATAGGATCACGATGCGCTTTGTATTGCGAGTAAAGCTCGTTGCGAAACGTTTCTTCCGATCGGTCGAAAGCACACCACAAATACGCTGGATGCCAGCGCTCGCGCAGGTCCGCGATGTCGCGGAGAAATCCATGCACAACTGCAATCGGTACCCCTGATGGACTCGTCATGGGCGCAATCGCATGAAAAATCTGGTAAATCAATGAATGAGAATCGACCAAAACTACCGTCTTGTCGACCAAATCGACCGTATCGAGCTGGACCTGAGAATGATCGCTCATGTCAGTTACGGTGCTATTGGGATCAGTTGAACGCGAACAATCGTTGGCCACGGAATGTTCTGAAATGGAGCTTGAACTCGACCTCCCCCAATCCTTGTTCGAGGGGGGAAGAGAAGTTGGCGATTCCAAGTGAATCAGCGGCTGAGCTTGTCCATTTGGAATCTGCGAGGGTGCTGAGTTTATTGTAGAGGCGGGGAAAGTCTTCGCCTTTGGCACGCGTTTTTTCAGATTCTTTTGCGGTTTGCTCGGTTCAAATCCGTCAAACATCTGTTGGGTATATTCAGATTCTGCCATGGTCGCCTTGATCATCCCTATGCGCAAAGTAGCTTCCCAGCCACAGCTTATCAGATTCCCTTGATTCTGGTGGCTGACAAAGTTTGACGGCAAGCGGTCGAGCGAATAAACTCAGGAGTAATCTTTTGGCGGAGCAATCCCCTCTTCTGACCACCGGCTCTTTTCGACGGACGAAAGACTAATGGCTGTTCGCGATCGAAATTTATCTACTTGGCAAGCCTACGTGTTCACCATGTCGTTCGTGTCGGTCATTTTGTTGATCGGCTCGTTCATGTTGTGGCGGTGGAACAACGACTTGACCGGCAAATTGACCGCGCTGACAGCGGAAAACGAAACGACCAAGACGGAATACACTAAGGCAGGCCAGCGAGTTCGTCGTCTGCGGTCGATGCTGGGCGCTGGTGTTTTTACGGTCGAAGAGCTGGCTGAAATGAAAGCCTCCATGGTGGATGATCCCGAGTTGGCGCCAGTCGAAAAGGACTTTGACGAGCACATGAAACTGTTTGATGCATCCGTTCCTGCAACTGAACGCAACTACATTACCCTGCCGGTATTCCTGTCGGATACGATCAAGCAACGAAATATCGATGTCGTCAATTTACGAGCCACAATTGCTAGTCTGCAACAACAAATGGCAGATGTGACCGACCGCGAAACCAAAGCGCGCAAGGCCGCAGAAAACGAGAAGAACAAAGCTGTGGCGGACCTGAATGCGTCTCGTGGCAAATATCAAGAGCTGCTCGATGCCTCAGATTCCGCTAAGAAAGGAATCGAAGATAAATTTGCTTCGTTTTCCGCCAGCAATCAAAAACAAGTCAATGACCTAAAGGCCAAGAACACGCAATTGGAGACCTCAAACAAAGCTCAATTACTAAAGATCACCGAACAAACGCAAATCATCATCGAGAAATCGGAAAGCAAATTCGAATCGCCCCACGGAAAAATCACCGGCGTTTTTGCAAGTGCTAAGATGGTATTCATCGATTTAGGTTCTGAGGACGGTCTTCAAGTTGGTACGCGATTTTCCGTTTTCGATCAAGAAGAGCCCAGCATCGACAAAGCCAAAGTTAAGGCTCGTTTGCAAGTGACCAAGATTATCAACGAACACATGGCACAGGCGAATGTGTTGACCGACAATTATCGTCAGCCAGTGGTCGAAGGTGACCTGATTGCTTCGCCCGCTTGGCGTAAGGGTCGCAAACCTGGATACGCGTTGGTGGGTCTGCTGGATATGAACAACGATGGCATTAATGATCGAGACGCAATCGCAGCTCTAATCACTTCCAACGGCGGACAGATCGATGCTGAAATCAGTCCCAGTCTCCAAGTTTCTGGTCCCGGCCTGAGTAGCAGCACGATTTACATCGTCATGGGCTCCGATGTGCGGTTGGGCGCGAACCCGACCAAGGCTCAGCAAGACAAAGCCAAGAGCTACAACGACTTTATCAATGAAGCGAAGTCTTACGGCGTGACCGAGTACTCCATCGATCGCTTGGTGTCGGCATTGAGAACGGACCAAGATGATCGGACCGTTCCCTTAGGAGACAAAATCCGAGGCGGTGACTTTCCAGCCTCGCTATATAATCCTGGAACGGCCGGGCCAGGTGTTTCGAATGGGAATCAACGATTTTTAGAGCGCAGACAGCCTCAACCGTAGTGTGGCTGTGTTGCTCTCCCAACTTCGATAAAATGGAACCTACCATCCGCTCGTCTGTCGAGCGGATTTTTGTTTCATGGGCGAATGAAGTTAGGTGAAGTATGTTGCGATCATTTGTATTCCTGTCAGCTCAGATACTTGTACTGAGCGCTGTTCTTGCCGCTGATAATTCTCCTCCGGCAGGGTTCACGGCGCTATTCAATGGCAATGACTTGTCCGGTTGGCAAGGTGGAATGGCATTCAACAAACTGGCCAGTGGCAAGGCTGACGAAATTACCAAAGCTCAAGCCGACGCCAACAAACTGATGCACGAGCACTGGAAAGTCGAGCGCGGTGTGTTGGTCAACGACGGTAAAGGGACTAATCTTGCGACCGTGAAACAGTTTGGCAACTTCGAATTGATGGTCGATTGGAAAATCAACCCAAAAGGCGACAGCGGAATTTACCTCCGCGGCCAGCCTCAAGTTCAGATTTGGGATTCAAAATCCCTGTCGGACAGTCGATATCCTCGGGAGAAGAACAAGGGCTCAGGGGCACTATGGAACAACAAGAACCCCGATCACAAATTGCCACTTGCGTTTGGCGACAACGAGCCTGGTCAATGGAATACGTTTCACATTACCATGATTGGCGATAAAGTTACCGTGCGCCTCAATGGCAAACTCGTTGTCGATCAGGTGCCCATCGATAACTATTTCGAAAAAGGAAAACCTGCGCCGGAGCGTGGTCCCGTCGAACTGCAATACCATCCCAATCAAGACGGCGTTCCCGACAACCTCTATTTCAAGAATGTCTATTTGAAGGAACTACCTTGATCGATGATGGCGCGTAGAAATACTCGCCGAATTGCATCGTAGCCGCGATCGTTGGGATCTTCGATGTTCTCGTAGAACCAGAACGTGGGATCATCTCGTTGATAAGTCGCGCGCCAGAACTGACGACAGTGCGATCCATGGCCGAGGAACTGTGTATGCAGATCGACAAGATGAACATTCACGCGCCGTTCCGCGCAACTCGCAATGACGCGATTGTATTGTGCATGGATTGCCAAGCCGTCTTGCCACTTCGGAAGCCCAACGCTGGGTCCATCTCCCACGCCATCGGTCGGATCGTAGATATTGGCCAGGAAGATTTGACAGCCGCCTGGGAATCGTTCGTCGATCAAGTCGAGCATCTCGTTCAACCGGTTTTCGAAATTAGCGATCCAGGGTTTGACTTGCTGGAGCGATGCACCATACATGGCTCCTTCCTTGGGAGCGGCGCGACCGTAGTTGTGGATGATGTCGTTACCTCCGGTAGTGATCACCACCAGTCCAACCACATCGTTCGGCTGGGCTGGCAATCGCTCCCGCAAGACCTCAATGTGAGTCAGCGAAGTCGAGCCCGAGATCGCTAAATTCAGCGAGCGAATTTGCGGTAATACGCGTGACAAGCACAGGCCCTGCATATCTGCGAATTCATCATCAGGATTTTTCAGCAAGCGATTGAAATACGAATGCGACGGCTCGCGAGCACCGAGCCCCGCAGTTACGCTATCGCCAATTCCGAGCATCAATATCGGCTTAACTGACCACACCTGCGCCAACGGCTCGCGATTCACACTCGGACCGGCTGGCCCCGAACCAACTGGCCTTGCCAGCCAATACTCGATGTACGCCACGACCAGCAATACACCCACCATTCCAATCGCCGCCAATCTGGCCAAGCGAACTAATCGGTTGCGCAACATCTTGCCTTGCCCATAGTGCGTCTCCGCAAAATCAACCCACAGTTACATTATGCAGCAACTTGAGTCGAGCAACAGGATTGAGAGGCCGCCAGTATTTTAAGTTTACACCGGCTGGAACAACAGCTCGTCAAGAAAGTTCAAGAGCCAGCATCTATATCCAGTTTATCAACATCCGTTCGAGTTTATGCAACGCGCGCGGCCGTAATTGAAATGTGCCGCTGACCGATGAGTCAAACACAGGGATGGGTGGAACGGGAGGGCGAGGCTCCTGCCGAGCCAATTCACCTCTTATCACGGTCTGATCACGCTGCGACAGGTCTTCCACGTTCAACACCTAACAGTACACTACCGAGATTGGCTCGGCAGTAGCCTCGCCTTCCCTCGCCCGATTGCTCTCCTACAAATTGGACGCCAGAATACGGTTGTGCATGCTGCCTTGAAAAACTCTCGGACCAGAATTTAAGTTCAATGGACGTGGGGTTATGGAACTTGATCGAAATTGTCGTAAAAACGACTTGGCAAGAGCCTCGCCTTCTCGGCCTCAATGCCTCACGCGACAGACCTTGGACGAAATCAACCGAGTTCTCCAAACGGTACAAAGAGGCGCTCCCTTGGATTTGCCAGATACCGCTCACCAATCTCGCAAGAGTCCAGCTCACGGCGTATACGTTTCCCCGACTCAACCGACGATCGTCTACGTCACGATCTGCTGCCAAGATCGCGCTCCATGGCTTGCAACTGACAAACACCACAATCTTCTCGTGGATATTTGGAAAGACAATTCGCGCTGGGTCGTGGGGCGCTATGTACTAATGCCGGACCACCTTCATTTGTTTGCGTCGCCACAACCAACGGCTGTTCCATTCGATGCCTGGGCAAAGTATGTCAAGTCGCAATTTACCAAACGCAACAAAGTCGGCACATACGTCTGGCAGACGGATCATTGGGATACTCGCATTCGAACTCTGCAACACTATGAAGAGAAAACTCAGTATATGTTGAACAATCCCGTAAGAGCTGGCATAGTGGGTGATTCCAGAGATTGGAGATACCAGGGTGTCGTCCATGAATTGCGATGGGAATGAGCCAGTTCGTAAACTGGAGGGCGAGGCGGGCGAGGCTCGTGCCGAGCTTTTTCGAGCTGGGTCATGTCGTCCACAAGCAATCAATAACAAGTCGCCCGCTGAGAGCGGCTCGGCGGGAGCCTCGCCCTCCCGACAAACTCTTGCTGTAGACGTCACAGCTCATTTGCTGACGATGTCCAAATCGAACACTTTGGAACTGGACTTTGTGTCAAGATCCAGTGTGAAACCACTGGACTGTGCAGCTTGGTACTTTTTCGGTAGAAAACTCTTCACGGGTTTACCTTCCATATTGGGAGGCGTTTCCCAGCATTCAAGGTAGACCAGGTACTTGCCGGGCATTAACCCATCGTTGGGCTCAAACGTGTAGGCTGTATAGTTGCCGTCGGTTCCGAAATCTCCGTTGCCGGGACGCAACGGGAATCCTGCCGCAGCTTCCGTAGGTAGGAAATTCACGACGCCAGGGCCTGGTGGCGGTCCGCCGTCGAACGAAACCTTGCCGGTCACTTTGATCGTTTGTGGCAGGTCACTACCGCAGCCTATGGTGGCGCATAAAAGGGCTGCCAAAGTCATTCTTCGCCAAGACATTTTCCGGTCTCTCTTAAGGGCACCAGCCGCGCTACTTTTTGCAGTTACAAGTTCCGGCACTATTCCAATTGAGCTTGTTCGCCACCGGCTCGCGTTCCCAAATGATTGTAGATGCGGTAATCAATCGTCAGTGAAATGAAATGAACGCTGCCATCTCCCATAGCAAATTGCGCCCCGCCAGTGTGCATGCTCTTGAATCCACAAACTCGCGCCCAGTTGGAACCCGCTGCCCGAAAAATCCTAGCGCCCGCTGCTCCAGCGACGTTGGACTCCATCGTATTGATCGGAATGTTAGTTCCAGTCACGGGAAAGTTCAACGCAAACAAGCCTAAGAAATCGCAGTGTCCTGGCATGGTTTCGCCCACCATAATCGTATTCGATAAACCATCGGTCACACCGCCAAATTTGATTGCCTTGTTGCTGCGGCCAAACATGCCTGCAAAACTGCCGGTTGGGTATCCATTTCCTGCGTTCGTTCCAAAGTTGTTTCCTTGACAGCAGTAGTTCGTATCCGACGGGGTGTTGCCTGCTGGACAAAATGGGCATGAATCCATTTGAGTTGGGCCAATGGAGGCCGTGTACCACAGTCCGTGTCCAGGCGACGGATTATCTCGTGCAAAGCGTGGCATGTGCGGATTGCTGCCTGCTGGATCCGATGGACAAATCCAGCCAGGGTATCGGTTGTTTTGTGCGGCGGCAATATTCACGGGCGTATTGCGTAGATTTCCATTGGAATCCATCGCATTGTAGAGATTGTTCATTTCCAAAAAAGGAAACGTCATCACCGCCCAGTTGAAGCCATTATTGACGCAACAATTTGGCGAACCGTGCGGCAATGTTTTGAAGGTCGATTCGTAGTTGTGCAGCGCCAACCCAACTTGTTTCAAGTTATTGCTGCATTGCATGCGCCGCGCAGCTTCGCGCGCGGCCTGTACGGCTGGCAATAGCAATCCAACCAGCACTCCAATAATGGCGATCACGACCAACAGCTCAACCAAAGTAAATGCACGCCTGTGTTGCATGTCATGCACCTCAAACTAATGTTTTGTAATAGCAGTTCATGCGTAATAATATACGCGAAACAACTATGTATCACCATAACCAATGTCTCGCTGGTCACTTGGAAACACGTCGAACTTATGCCTAGGGACTGATGGTGAACCAGCAGGCGACCGTGGACGAATTGCATTTCATCTCGCGACCACTCACAAGATAAACGCGCCACGACTCCAACCGCGAACTCCTAAATAGGCACAGAGTACCAGCAACGTAATGCTTGCCAACGAAGCCGATCGATCCGGTCGCTTGGCAATGCCAATTGCGCCTGCCATCAGAATCACGGTTGGACCTACATCGCCCCATGGGATCAAAGCCCACACGAAGCCTAGATCGGAAAATGGCCACAGCGGACGGACCAGCCAATCAGACAGTCCAGTGCCGCCCGACACGACCATATCACACGGCAAATGCACCGCCTGAGCCAGGAACGCGATTAAAGAAAATGTCGCGATTTTCGAAACACCTGACTTTGCAATCGTAGGCACTTGTTCAGCAGAAAACGACCCGCGATAAAATCGCCTGCCCATGCATTCAATCCAGCCAAATCGAGCTTGCGTCCAGCCAAGCAGCAACGCGGTCAAGGATATCACCAGGAAATTATGCCCCCATACGCGATGCCCTGCCTCAAATCGCTGCATGTTGATCAACATGGGTAATCCGTCCCAATCCGGTACACTCGAAGCTAAGGGCCTGTGAACAAATAACTTTTACAACTTTCGGACTCGAGGCGTGAGCGAGTAGTTCCACTCGCCGTGGAAATTATCGCGTTTCAGCTTCAACTTTGCGAGCTCTTCATCGGTGACCTTTATTTTCGTTGGGTAC
>SYJV01000232.1 GCA_005798335.1 Planctomycetaceae bacterium
AGCTTGTCAACCTGTAGCGGAGTTTCGCCATTGCTTGCACAAGATATTGACAAGCTGGAAGCTTATCCCACGTTCGTTAAACGATTTCGCTGCAACGACTTGTTCTTTCCAATGCAAATGAAAGTGGCGCTGTCCATCTAATTAACTTTAATTTGGCAATTGCCCCGATTTTTCGAGCCGTATCTGAATGTCCCATCTGATCCAGATGGCGATCGATTGAGCGATCAACAGTAGTGTCCAAAGTCCCCAGGTAAGAACCGGGCTATTGATGTCCGGTTTCCAGTTGGGAGCAAACGATTCAGAAAATGCCATTGCCAAAGGAAAAAGAACTATCGCGAAGAAGAAAACGATAACTCTGGTAGCACATCCCATCCCTGCGCCGTAAAAGGGAGGTCCCAGTTCGATCAACTTGCCGACGCTGTATGAAACGACTCTGATCGATGCGATGATACCCAGCAAGATTGGCCAGTGCATTTGAGACGTAACAATCCAGGTCCAGGCTGCATCACAGTTCTGCCGAAATTGATCGACAAACGAACTTTCGTTCCAATATGCATGGCCGCCTACTGCAACGGAAAGGAGCACCGTAATGCACAACCACAGTCGCAAACACTTGATTGCATCGGACTTGAGGTCCGGATGCCGAACAATCGCCTGAGCGACCGGAATGGCTACCACATAAGCAAGATATTCTCCGACCATCGGCATCGCCAGATGCAATACCGTTGCGTTTCCAACCACAATTGCCCGTGCAACTAGCGCCGCCATGACCAGTTCGGTTGCCAATTCGGTGATCAATTCCCGCATCGTCATCCTGCCACCCTCCAGGCGGAAAAGATGCTGGGCTTCCTTCACGGTCAGCTTGTTAACCAGTAGTTTTCCGTCTGCATCACGTGGCGTCGGTGGAGTCTGCTTGGTCGCGACTACGTGAGGCAGCTCACAATGACGGTCTTGCTTTCGTCGCTTTTTTCGACTCACAACCGATCACTCCCTCAAATTGCATTCATACAGGATTTTTTGCTGTTGAGTCTTTTTTCGATCGACTCCATGGATGCAACTTATCGTTTGAGTTGCTCCGGAAAAAGATGCCTTCGCGAGATTGCAAATTCTGATCAAATTGAGTGAGTACTGCAATCCAAGAGGCCCAACCGGATCGGCTGTTATCAAGCAGCCCCACATACCATTCGGCAGGCCCAGCTCCCCGCACGCGCCACGGCTTGATTGCGAGAATAAATAGCACGGCGGGCAGCTCCCCAGGCACTTCGTATCCCCGCCCCAGCCATCCTCCGTCAGTTGCTGGTGGAAATCCCGACGCGGCCAAAGCTGCTGGCAGACAACTTATTTTCCATTCGCGGACCCGCCTTGGAATTGTACATAACAATTAACGGCAACTACGTGTCGAGTGAATCCACGACATGACGAGACGTAGCTGGAGTGGCGTTCTTTCTCCATCGAATTACTCCGATTTCGATGAGAGCTGGTACTAGGAGGAGGTCCGCGATAAGCCCACATCCAAGTGTGAATACAAGGAGCGTACCCATCATGCGTACGCCGAAGTAAAGCGATAGGGCACACGGAGATAACCCAACGCAAAGAATGATCGCTGATTGAACAACAGCTCGCCCTGAAAAGCGAAACGTACTATTGAGTGCATCCGTTTGATTTTGTCCCGAATCGAGTTGCAATCGATAGCGATGAAGAAAGTGGATCGTATCGTCTACGGCGATTCCCAAAGCGATCATCGGCAAACCAAGGATATCGCTGTCGATTCGACCAAACATCCACTTTGCCATACAAACTAATATCGCCAAAGGGATGAGATTCGGAAGTTGAGCAAGCAGTCCGATTCTGATCGAACCGAGCGCAACAATCATCACCACGGAAATGGCGATGATGCAGATCCAATTTCCGCGAAGTTGGCTTGCAATGATGCGTCGAACAGCTTGACCAATGAGCGTCATCGAGCCAGAGGCCCGCACACGAATTTCGCTGCCTGCTGGAATCTTAGAAGATAGCGCAGCGACCAACTGGTCATCTAATTTGGCAACCTCGATGAAGTCGGTTTGTGCGATTTGAACGTAGATTCGCAGCAACCGACGATCGAAACTGACGAATCGACGAATGGCTTTTTCGTTGTGGGTCTCGATGAATCCAAGCATCGCTTCGTTCACCGGTTGGTCAAAGACAGTACGATCGTCCGCGATTCCAAGTCCATTCTTCAAAGTCCTCAATGGTGCTAGTACGGAAAATACGGATTGGACACCTTTGCAATCGCGAAGCGTCGTTTCCATTTCCTCAAGCGATTGGAGAATCGATGGTTCCGTACTCTTGTGATTTTGAAGTTCTACGAGTAATTCAATATGCGTTGCACCGGCAAAATGCTGATTGAAAAAATCACTGCTTGTTCGCAATTCGTGATTCGTTGGAAACCTCGATGGAAAATCAGCTTGAAATTCAATGTGCGCTGCGTTCCAGAAGAAGCAGGCAACGATGACTCCACTCGAAGCGATAACTAAATACGGAAAACGAACGCTAATACTTCGGCACCTATTGACCAGCCAATCAAGAAGCAAGTTAGAACGCAAATGCCAGGGATCAACAATCGAAGACAATTGAAGTTGCAATCGAGCGTAAATAATCAGCCCAATTGACTGAAGCACAAAGGCCGAGGCAACACCAATCGACGCTGCAAAAGCGAAGTGCCTTGTGGCGGGAACCGGAACAGTTGCTAATGATAGAAAGCCAATAATCGTCGTCAGTGAAGTCAAACAACAAGCCGATCCAACATCTAAAACCGTTCTTTCGATCGCGTCGTGTACGGTTCGACCTTCTTCTAGTTCTGTTCGATATGTCGAAGTGAGATGAATAAAGTCGGATGTTGCGATCGTGATGATGACCGGGGGAGCGGCAGCGATGACCAACATGCTTATTTCGCCAAAGCAAAACATGGTAAAACCAAGTGCCCAGAGTGTTGCGATCGTCGCAATCAGAAAGGCCGCAACAATGGTTACCCAATGACGAAAAATCAAGAAAACCGTGAGTGAAATCGCTACCAATACCAGCGGACAAATAAGGTAAATACCGCGAAACATCTCTTCAAATAGCCAGCCTTGCGAAATGATCAATCCTGCTACGTGGACCTGCTTACTTCCAAGTCCGCATTGGCGAACAGCCTTGATAAACAATGGTCTCAGTTGAATCTGACGGGCAGCGGGAATCAGTTTCCCCAATTTTAGTTTTACGATGATGCCCCAACATTCTGCATCTGCCGACAACAATGATCCTGTGACCTGCGGATTCTGAAGGAGTTCTGTGCGAAGCCGTTCGCAATTGATCCGATTTTTCTCTTGCTTTGCTTCTGGCCAATAGAGACGAGGTGTAAAAGCACCTTTTGGAATCTGCCCGCTCAAGATACTCTTTCGAGCAGCCGATCGAGCTGCGACTTGACCAATACTCCGCGGTGCGTCGACGGACACGTTGGGTAAGTCGACGAAGCTTACCGCGTACTCTACTTCAGGGATCGCTTCCAATTCCCGAACCAAACTTCGAATCGCATCAAGTTTGTCAGGGGAAATAAGCGACGGCCCTTCGCTCGCTGCCAAATAGACAAGGTCTTCACTGTCTTCACCAAGCGTCTCAGCAATTTCGAGCTGCTTACTGTAAGCAGCCAGATCATCGACAAATATCTGGACCAGCGAGTTGCCAATTGAAAGAGAAGAGAGTTGATAGAGGGCAATAGCGGTTGTGGCCGCGATGCAGACTATCCATAGTGAGCTTCGATGCAAAATCGAGCGACTTATCCGTCTAAAAACCTGTTTCGAAAACGAATGATCAGTTGCCATGAATGGATTTGGTGAGCAATAGTCGGTGAAAGGAAACCATCAATCATCGAAACCAAAGTATCTTAGATTACGAATCCTAGCGTATGGGCTTCTTCGTAGGTACAATACGACACATCGAGCTCTTTTTCGCGATTCCTCAATGAATCGTCGCTGAATTCGTATGTCTAAAAATCATGCAGCCATCACGCCGAATCAGCCCGTTCTGCATCAAGTGGTTTTGCAGAGCATTGGCAATCTTTGTTTTTCTTGCTGTAGTCGATTTCGTCTTAGATGCCATGTTCTGGCAGAAAACAATTGCGGATCGAGAACGCATCGCAGAGCCGCTGCCCGTCGCCGACTTTCAAGGCAGACATGGCAACGAATCCAAACTCTCGACGATACATCCGATTGCATTTCGTAGAGAAGAGTCTGACCATCGGTTAGCAGCTCATCGATCAGCCGCACGTTTGCTTGAACAGTTTACACTTTTTGGCAATGGCGACGGAATGTTTGCAACGCCCAAGATTTCGCTCTTCTATCGGGAACTTGGAATTGATCGAGGCTGGAAAGGTCAGTTGATTCGCTCGGTCGCGATGGGAAGATTGGGGCTTTATTCTGGTACGAATGTAGCAACCGGCTTTCTCGACCGCTCACATGAAGACATAAGAATTATAGTGACCGGCTGTGCAACTTGTCATTTCGGTCGAGCGGCCGGACGTGACGTCCCAGGATTAGGAAATAAGAACATCGATCCATACATACTTGGAAAGGGGATCATTAATGCAGATGCTGTATTTGGATGGTTACCGATCGATGAAACTGGTGAAGTTTCCGAAGCTGCGCGAAATCGAAGCATAAGAATGGCACACCTGCTGGCGAATGAACAAATCGGAAACAGGACGCAAGGTATGGTGCCTGTCGCGAATGTTGTCCGTTGGTTCTATGACCAACAACAGGTTGCAATTCCTTCGACGCTTACTCCAGGAGCTGTAAAAGTTCCAGCACTTTGGGGCTACGGCGAAAAGAATTCGGGAGGCGCGTTTTGCGATGGCTTTGGAGATGGGGAAAGAGAAGGCGCGAGGAACGCTTGGGCAGGAATGGTTGAATTGTCCGCTGGAAACAGCGTCAGGAATATTCGCGAGAAGATGGAAGAAATTGGTCAACTTGAGCACGCTCTTGGAAAGCTTTTGCCACCCGCGTTTCCAGGAGAGGTCGACTGGAACCTAGCGAGTGAAGGAAAGACAGTTTATTCCGCGAATTGCCAACACTGCCATGGTTCCTACGCGCGCGGCGGAAGTGGCTTTCCGCGATTTGAGCCACCTATTCATTTTCCGATCGAACTGATTGACACGGATGCTGACCGGCTCAATATCATTACCGAAACGGTCAGAGAGCTCGTTGCGCAAAGCCCGCTTAGCGCTGTTATTCGAGTTCATCCTCGGTATCGTCGTGGATATTTCGCGCCACGACTAGACGGAATCTGGGCGAGATTTCCTTATTTGCACAACGGTTCAGTTCCGAACATGCTTGTTTTACTTACCGATCCGGACAAACGACCTAGCGTTTTCGATTTATCGGAAGCAGGTGAGGCATCTCGTTTCGATCAGCAGTCTCTCGGGCTGAGAGCAGCACATATCGATTCCGACGAATTTCGACGCTTGCAGTCGAAGGCCAAGGCCGGCGCTCGCGATGTTTACGATACAACTCGCATTGGTCATGCTAATCGCGGTCATGCGTTTGGTACAAAGTTAACGAATCCTGTGAAATTCGCCTTGATCGAGTATTTGAAGACGTTATGAGACAAACAAAGGAAACTTCGGATGGTCTCATGGATTTCGAGACCTTGAAACAGATTTACCGCATCTCGGTTGAATCGTTTTTGGAGTCGGCTTTCGACAAATGTGCCGACAACGCTGTAACACTCGTTGGTCGATATATTGCGCTTCGCGGTGGCCATCGTTGGCGTGCGCTTGTCGCGGCTGCCGCTGGGCAAATCTTTGATTCAAATTCATCTGAAATAGTTTTGCCAGGTGCCGCCGGAGTCGAGCTATCGCACGCAGCCTCGCTCGTCTTGGACGACCTTCCTTCCATGGACGACGCGACGACACGCCGCGGTCGACCGTGTGCTCATCGAGTCTTTCCAAAATGGGCCGTTGACATGGCACCTGTTTTTCTCGTCACGCTTGCATACAAACTGGCTCTCGCGAACCCACTTGCTTCGCATGAGCGCCGAGTTCGGTCGGCGTTGGTAGTAAGTCACGCTGGAATCGAAATGATCGCGGGTCAATCGTCTGACGTGCTTTCAACGGTTGCGGAAAATGACGAAGAAAAGATGATGACTCGCTATCGACAAAAGAGTGGTGCTCTCTATTCTGCGTCCGCGGAAGCAGGCGCAATTCTGTGCGGTGCATTACCGTCTTGCGCTGAACGACTGGGGTTCGCTGGAATGCATCTCGGTCTTGCTTATCAATTTCTCGACGACGTCGCTGATGCCACGGCAGACGTGAAGGACGTTGGAAAAGATACGCATATCGATACCGGCAAGCTTACAGCCGTTAACCTATACGGAGTAGAAGGGACAACGAAGCGAAGTTTTGAATATCAACAACAAGCGATCGAAGCATTGCAAGGCTATGGAAAAGAAGCCGACTGTTTGCGCCAGATCATTTCACATGCAAGTTGGGCACCAAGTTAATCTGGCATTGGACGCGATACTCTTGGAGCGTCTGAGAGATCTGCTCGGTGGTCGCCTGAGTTCTAGAAAAAGCAGGTCTTTTGCACTCATGCTATCTAACGCGCCAGACGATCCCAACGTTCTCACGTTTTCGAAAAGTTCCCAAGAAAAGAGCCTTACGATCGCGCCTACGACAATAGCATCGTAAAAAAAGCCCGAAATGCCCAAACGCCGAATTTCCAAGAAACGAATAGCACAAAGAGAAAAGAGCCAACAGCAAAAACTACCAGCTGTCCCTGCGTAATTACATTGAACTTAGGTTTCGGAAGCAGCTTCCGTTCGCGTTGTGTCTTCGCATAAAGTGGGCTCGCGTATTTACTTACAAGCAAGTGAGACGACACTGACACACTGAGAAAAAAGAGAAAAATAAAGGTATCTTGCAAACAGAAGAATGGGAAACGTAATCATTCGCAGCAGCGGATTGTTGTTAAGAATCGAACGCATCCAATCCGCAAAATCCACAGTGTGGCGGCGAGGATTTGGCAACGCCCCTGAGTTGATCTGATCACTCGGTGTTATTGACGTGTTTTTTGCAAAGACCATGGGTATTTTAGATGCTTCCTGTTTTGGAAGGAAGAAATCAAAAAGCGTCTCGAAGTCTTTTGCGCGATCACGCTCGCGCGTCTTGACTGCTTCGTCATAATATGAGACTCGCTTAGTTAAGTCGATGTAAATCAGTTGGCCGACTTCGCGGAAGCCCAGGAAAGCTGGAAGCTTTGTAACAATGTCTCGACCGTTCACGACTTGAATTGTTCGCAGTCCCAACGCTTGCGAATGCCGGGCCAGAAAACCTCGGTGCTCGAGTGGCCCTACGTCGAAGGCTTGCGACTGGACGAAGCTATGCATCCGCTAACGTTGTTGGCAACCGGCTTGTATGGCAAGGCTCTACCACCGCAGGACGGCGCCCCAATTCGCTTGGTAGTCCCGTGGAAGTACGGTTTTAAGCAGATCAAGTCCATCGTACGCATTACACTGACCGAGATGCAGCCACCGACAAGCTGGAATCGGCAAGCAGCTCGAGAATATGGATTTTACGGCAACGTGAATCCGAAAGTCGACCATCCGCTTTGGAGCCAGGCAACCGAGCAACGCATCGGGGAATTCGGCCGTCGCAAGACGTTGCCCTTTAACGGCTACGAAGACCAAGTCGGGCATCTGTACGAAGGGATGGATTTGACGAAGTGGTTCTGAATCGATCCATGGGACTAGTTCGAATTTCTGGAGGATCTTCTATCGTGTTCGATATTCCTTTTCTAAAACGACTGGTCATCCTCAACGGGATCATCCCTTTGGGAATTCTTGGCTGGGATGCGTGGAACGATTCTTTGGGCGCCAACAGTGTCAATTACGCAATTCACGTTACCGGCATTCTGGCCTTGTTGTTCTTGGTCGCATCGCTGGCGGTGACACCGTTGAAAGTGATAACCGGTTGGCAGACCTTAGTCGCCTATCGGCGAGCCCTCGGGCTGTACGGATTCTTTTATGCCGTTGTTCACATGATTCTTTATGTGGCCTTCGATCGTGCCAGTAATCTATCGAGCACTCTCGATGAACTCGTATCACGGAGATACCTCCAAGTCGGCTTGGCTTCGCTGATCCTCATGGTTCCGCTGGCCGTGACTTCGACCGATGCAACGAATCTTGCGTGCCAAGCCTAAATCGCGACAATTACGGTTCGTTAGGCGAGCGGCAGAATGGTCCTTACCAATACAAGCCCGAAGCGCAAGCGAGTGCGTACGTGCCAGGATTGACCCACTCGCTTGCGCATCGGGCTTGTATTGGTGAGAATCATTCTGCCGCTCGACTTAGTGAACCGAGAAACACGCGATTGATAAATATCCAGTTCTAGCAAACGCATCGTTTCTTCGCTTTCTAACCGATCTCTATTCAGAGTCAGAATATATTGGAAGTCCTCCTCGGATTGCTCAAGTTTGCCAAAATTCAAGCATCGGATAAAAGTATCTTGGTCAACGGCCTGAATATTGTCGTGCAAAAGAAATCCGGAATGATTGTACTTGGCCACCGGATCGTTCAAGCAGCTTGGCAGATTCGATTCTCAGCGACGGCAATTTGCCCGTCGCAGACTTCGTAGATCACGTCTGCCAGGTCGAGCAGAGCTTCGCGGTGTGTTATGATGATCATGGTGCGTTTGCCGCGGTGGGCAGATAGTGAATCGCGGATCAGCTCTTCGCTGCGCATGTCGATCTGGCTGGTGCATTCGTCCAAGATCAGTATCTCTGGGTTTTTCAGCAGCGCGCGAGCTAGCGAAATGCGCTGGCGCTGGCCACCGCTGAGTCGATGACCAGCTTGCCCAACTTTGGTTTCAAAGCGTTGTGGCAGCGCATTGACAATAAATTCATAAGCGTGCGAGTCGCGCGCGGACTGTTCTACTTCGGCATCGCTGGCGCTGGGACTACCGTAGCGGATATTGTACCGCACCGATTCATTGAACAGTTCCGTTTGCTGAGTAACCAAGGCCACTCGCGAACGCAAATCGCGGACGCGCAAATCGCGCAGGTCCACATCGTCCAGCGCCACGCGACCTTCTTGTGGATCGTAAAAGCGGCATAATAAATTGATCAGCGTTGACTTGCCGCTACCATTGGCGCCGATAATGGCCACGGTCGATCCAAAGGGAATTTTCAGGTTCACGTCGCGGATCACACGATGATCTTCACGGTAACCGAAACTGACTTGTTCAATTGTCAGCAGCCTATGAGGCCCAGGCAGTATCGTAGGTTCCTGCGGATCAAGGATTTTGCCTTGATGATCGAGAACTCCGTAGATCGCATCGGCTGCGACGGCGCCTGCGTAAATGCATGAATACACGGCAGATATTTTGCGCAATGGATCGGTCATCGCGATCAAAAAGCCGAAGAACGTCAGCAAGCCGTGCACGGTCAGTGGTTCGGTGGCGATTGGAATCCCCAGCAGTGCGGTTTTTTCTTTGAGAACAAGGTAGGCACCGCATACGATCGTTGTGCACAACATGCCCAGTCCCAGGCATTCGATAACGGGCTTTGACAAAGCCGTATAGAAGACAAATTTTAGTCCAATGGTGCGGACTGCACCGGTCGATCGCTCAAAGCGTGATTTTTCCACATCTTCCATGGTATAGGCTTGCACGGTCAGCAAGTTGTTCAGCGATTCCAGCATGACTTCGTAGAACGACATCGACTCACCGAGAGTTCTGCGCGAGACCGCTTTTAGGCGTTGTGTAATGCGATAGAGTGCAAAACCAACTACGGGAGCAACGACGATGCTGAGCAGTAGCAACCGATAATTGATGATTGCAGCCCCAATGAGGCAGCCGATGATTTTTAACGGTTCACGAATTGCGCCTCCTAGCGTACTGGTCAAACCAACTGCCAATCCGTCTGCCGTTTGCATGATGTACGCCGCGTAGCCACTGGTACCAATATTCGAATAAGATTCGCGATCGGCATGTAAAGCCCGCGAAAAGAGTTTCATGCGGAGTTCCCGGCAAATGTCCATCGCAATGCGCGCCACCAGCATCTCGTTGGCCATTAAGAAAATGTGTTTGACGAGCGTCGTTACCATCAAGAATCCGACGATCCAAGCGACCGTGCGAAATGGGTCCTTGGGAAACCAGTTCAACCAAGGGCGATACTCTTGGTATCGCTCCAGACTCGAACTAGCGGAATCGCGCTGTTTGATTGCCTTGTCGAGTGCCCGTACTGAAAATTGATGGTTGGGCGCGGCCTGAACCTGAGACTCTAATTGGTTGATCGTGGTTTCCAATCGAGCCAATTCTGCATGATTGTTGGCAATCTGATCATCGACCCACCCTTGGATCGTTTGATTCTCCAGAACAACCTGCAGAATCGGATAGAACGCCGCGATATTGAAGCTCCAGAAAAACGCGACGACTATCGAGCACAGCGTGGCGACTGCCAACGATTTCCAATAATGCAGCGCGTCGCGCAGCGCGCGTCCGAAATTTTTCATGACTGTCGTTCGATCCAATGCTAGCTAAAGCACGCACGAGAGCCCAAATTCGGGCGATCAACATGCGTACCTAATAGCAGATCTAGAATCCAAGGGTCAATCGGATTTCTAGCATGGTTTATGGGATCACGGGATGGTTCGAAAAACGACTGGCAGGGGGCACTAAGGAAAAAAACCGGTACAGGCACGGTGGGACCGGCAAAAACTCAAGAAAACACTCCTTTTTTGTACAGATTGCAAAGCCCACGACATCAGCAATACCCCGCGGTCGAACCAACCAATTGTGATGCGACCGGTGTCATTTGTTTACTTCCTTCGCACGCATTGACTTCGCTGGTTGCTAGCCGAGAAAGGATTCGCTAGTATCCACTAACAATTAGGGAGTATGGAAGGACGAGCGGAGGCTGGTAATTGGCAATTTCACTATGGGCGGTCTTCGCTAATCAACTAAATTGAACAAACCCGTCGAAGGGGCACAATTGAAAGGCAAAAGAATGGCAAAGAAAAAGTCCGACAGCAAGAAGGAAACAGGAGAGCCGGCTGGCATGGAGTCGGTTTATAAACGTGAACCGGGCTTGAGGACAACGCTTCAGCAGATTGAAAAGCAGTTTGGTGAAGGTTCGATCATGCCGTTGGGCGGCGAGAATCTTCTGAAAATCGATGGCATCACGACAGGAAGTTTGTCGCTTGATATGGCGCTTGGAGGTAAAGGAGTCCCACGAGGCAGAATCATTGAGGTATTCGGTCCTGAGTCAAGCGGTAAGACCACGATTGCGCTGCATATTTGTGCTCAAGCCCAGCGAGCCGGTGGGATCGCATCGATCATTGATGCTGAACATGCATTTGATCCAAGTTGGGGAAAGAAGATTGGCGTTGAATTGGATACCTTGCTGGTGTCACAGCCCAGTAGCGGTGAAGAGGCAATGCAGATTACCGAAATGCTGATCAAGAGCAATGCAGTTGATGTTATCGTCATCGACTCGGTTGCGGCATTAGTTCCCAAGCAAGAGTTGGAAGGTGATATTGGCCAGTCGCACGTCGGTCTCCAAGCGCGATTGATGAGCCAGTCAATGCGCAAGCTGACCGGCGCGATCGCGCGCAGCAAGACATGCGTTATTTTTATCAACCAGATTCGTGAAAAAGTGGGTGTCATGTTTGGTAGTCCTGAGACGACACCCGGCGGTCGTGCGCTAAAATTCTACGCGACCTGTAGAATCGATGTGCGGCGAATCGGTGCGCTCAAGGAAGGTGAAGAAGTGGTCGGACAACGCGTGCGCTGCAAGATCGTCAAGAACAAGGTTGCGCCACCTTTCCGAATCGCCGAATTTGACATGATGCACAACACCGGCATCTCTTATGAAGGCGATTTGTTGGATTTGGGAACGATTCAAAAAATCGTCTCGCGTAGTGGTGCATGGTTCAAATACAATGAGACTTACCTGGGACAAGGCAAGGAGAAGGCGCGTGCGTTTCTGATCGAGAATCCTAGTGTCGCGGAAGAAATTCGCACAAAGATTCTCGCCAGTGGCGGCTACACAGGCCCAGAGGGCGTTGCCTCGGATGTGGAGAGCGAATCGGAAACTGAGTTGGTCGATAGTTGAGTTTGCAATGAACTGAAGGAACCGGTCGCGCATTACGCTCGGTGCAGCCAAGTTGGCTGCACCTGTTCCGCTAGCGCAACTGGTTCCTCGATTGCAATTGCCTGAGGAGAGGTGCGGTCGAAAAAGATCCCGATGATGCAATCGAGCGCAGCGTATTTCCGATGCCTTACTCTCGCTGGCTGCAAGCGTGCTTGGTGCTGCGCTTGGTTGGTGCTGGCACTGCATGGAATCGGTGCCGCACAAACGGTGCCAAACGAGCAAGCTAGTACTGTGCCGATAGGCGGCATGGCAGTCGTTGCCGCTTTGGAACAGGCGGTTATCGATGTAATTGGCAAGGCGGAACAATCGGTCGTGGCTATTGTGCGCACGCGCCGCGACCAAGCACCGAACAATCGGGCGGAACAATTTCAGTTGCCGGGTGTTGCGCCGATATTTGATTCACCGATGAGTCCGGATCACGTGCCAACGGACTTTGCCAGCGGAGTAGTGATCAGCGCGGATGGTTACATCGTTACGTGTGCCCATGCTTTAGAAGATCCACGTCGCAACGATTACTTTGTTTGGCTGGACAAGCGCGCGTATACGGCGCAGGTCGTTGCTCGACCAGCCCGTGTACTTGCGTCCGATCCATTTACCGACCTTGCAGTGCTCAAGATCGATGCTCAAAATTTGCCACCGGCTGTGCTTGGCGACGGCAGCAAACTGCGCAAGGGTCAGTTTGTGATTGCTCTGGGAAATCCCTATGCGATCGCTCGCGATGGGCAGGCAAGCGCGAGTTGGGGCATCGTCTCGAACTTGAAACGGTTTGCCCCGATCGATGAGAGAGCGACTGGGACTGGAATTCTGACGCGCGATAGCCAGCACCAGTTTGGTACTCTGATTCAGACCGACGCACGATTGAATTTTGGAACCAGCGGCGGAGCGCTCGTCAACCTGCGCGGCGAACTCGTCGGCTTGACCACTTCGTTGGCGGCGCTCAGCGGTTATGAACAACCCGCAGGCTTTGCCATCGCCGTAGATGAACTCTTCAAACGAGTTACCGACGCACTGCGCGCCGGCAAGCTGCCCGAGTTCGGTTTTCTGGGAATTCAACCCAACGACCTACGAGAAGCGGATCGGGCACGAGGATTATCTGGTGTCCGTATTACCAGCGTTGTGCCTGGCATGCCTGGCGATCAAGCAGGCTTGCGCAGCGACGACGTCATTTCGCAAGTCAACGGGCGACCGATCGACGATCGCAATTCACTGTTTCGAGAATTAAGTCAGTTGCCTGCTGGGACCGAAATTTCGATTCTCCTGCAACGGATGCATCCCCTGGGTTTCGCCACCGAAAACGTTACGGTAAAAGCGACGTTGAGCAAAAAATATGTGGCCACGCAGTTACCCGCATATGCTGTAAATACGCTTCCCAAGTGGAACGGCATGTTTGTCGAGTACATCACTGCCGTTCCCACGGAACTATCGCGCGGAGCAATTTCCAATCGGCGTTTGAACCCCAAGCTGGCAATTCTCTCGGTCGATCCTGATTCGCCCGCATGGAAAGCCGGCTTGCGAGCCGGCAATGGCTTGATGGCGGTCAATAATCGTGAGATAAGTAGTCCGCTGGAATTCTTGAACGCCGTTGAGAAAATGGATGGCCTGATCACACTTCAAGTTGTGCGCGATGGCGAACGCGCGGAAACCATTTCGATCCCTGCTCCCACAGTAAGCATTAAACAGAAATAAACGATAGTGAGTCCTATGATGGAGGGGCGAACTTTTACCCTAGGGCATAGTTACGTGTGCCTAGCCGAGTTGCCTCGCTAGGCTTAAACTTCTGTTTCTTCGCCGATGCCGAATTAGTCTGATTAAGTATCGCTTGAGAAATAAGTGTTAGGTACCTTTTGCGAGGAACTCGCCCGATGAGTGTTGCGCACAAAAGGTACCTACCACTTATTTCTCCAAGCTATTCCTAATTGGACAGCGCCACATTTTTGCGGAATACAAGCCCGAAGCGCAAGCGAGTGAATAACTTACGACGATTACGACAAT
>SYJV01000233.1 GCA_005798335.1 Planctomycetaceae bacterium
ATCCGATGTCGCCGTGCGCGAACTCTTCACGTACTCGATAAAGCGATTCATTTCAGCATGTAGCTCTTCATGCTTGGCGAAATGTTCTGGGTCGAGATAGACCGAAAACATTCCGTTGTGAAGCCTAGTCGAATTCACTGGGTTGGTACAATCACCTCCGGTCAATGCACCGGCCAGCAGCTCGACAATGATCCCCAAACCATATCCTTTATGACCTCCAAAAGGCAAAATCGCTCCAGGTGCTTCATAAAATGTACGCGGATCAGTGCATGGCTTGCCATCGCCATCGATGACGCAGCCGTCAGGCAACTGAATGCCCTTGTTCAAGGCGACTCGGATCTTGCCTTCGGCGACCGTACAACAGGATATGTCTAGCACGATTGGCTCGCGCCCGGCAACCGGAACACCGGCCGCGATTGGATTGGCGGACATGCGTCGATCAATGCCACCGAAGGGCGCGACCAGCAGTCCTTTGCCGGAAGTATTCACGAAATGGAGTGATATGATGCCAGCTCGCGCCGCCATTTCGGGCCAGTCGCCGATGCGACCAAGGTGTCCACAATGCCGCAGCGCAATTGCGGACACGCCTTGTTTGCGACACTTTTCAATTCCTAGTTGGACAGCCTGTTCACCGATCGTTTGCCCAAATCCCGAGCGACCGTCGACCACAGCCAAAACATCGTTTTCGAGCACAATCTCAATCGTCTGGCCAGCGACCAGCAGCCCCGCCTGCAGCCACTCGACGTACGTTTTAATGCGAATCGCACCGTGTGAATCGTGTCCGACTAAGTTTGCATCCACCAGCCGACTCTCGACGCGCTCAGCCTCTTGCGGCTGGCAACCTGCGGCGGTGAAAATCTGCGCCGTCAGTTGTTCCAGTTCTCGCGCTGCGATCTTCATGTTGACTCCGTGATTCGCACATATTTTCTTAACGAGGGACAGTCGGCTGGTACAACACCTTTCCGGCCACCGGCAGACCATGTGACTTCGGCCACATAAATCGTACCGGCTTGATCAACCCAAATGTCATGCGGGGCAAAGAAATCTCCCGGTTCGCATGGCTGGATTCCGCCTCCCCAGCGTACCAACGGCTGGCCGCGGCGATCCAGAATACTTACTCGACCACCGGTTGCATCAGCTCCGGGCGGCTCAGTCCCTGGCCACATGCCCGCTTGATATCCAAGTTCCGCGACATAGATCGAACCTTGTTGATCGATAAATATCTGGCACGGTCGCGCAACATCTGTCCATTGGTCGAGGAATTTACCATCGGGACTGAACAACTGAATTCGACTGTTCTCACGATCAGCCACATAGATCGTGCCCGTTCCGTCAATAGCGATTCCATGCGGCACATAAAACTGCCCTGGACCTGAACCAGGTTCTCCCCAAGACCTGATAAGTTTGCCCTCTGGAGAAAAATGATGAACACGCGCGTTTCCATAACCGTCCGTGATGTACAAATCACCGCAGGGCGCAACGGCCAAGTTCGTGGGATAGTTGAACGGAGGTCCCGCTCGGCAAATGGTGCGATAGTCGATGCCGGCTGCGCCGGTATCTGAGGGACACCCTCGCGTACCCAATGTCCGCAACAGTTGGCCATCCAGCGTATATTGCCGCACCGTGTGATCTTGGTCATCGACCAGCCATATCAGATCCTCGGACGTGATAGTAATTCCGTGCGGTCGTGTGAAAATCCCTTCGCCCCAATGAGTCAGCACATTTCCGTCGCCGTCAAGCACGATCACAGGATGCTTGCCCCGATTGAAGACAAAGACGTGCCCAGCGCTGTCGGTTGCGACCGCAGTGGCTTCGACAAAACTCCAATCGTCCGGCAATCGAGGCCAATCTGAGTCCGTTCGATAGCGATGCTGACCCGCCCCAACGACTACGGATCGATGAACGATTGAATTCGCCATGTTTTAACCTACAACTGGAATACTAAAAGGTCTCTCATAAGTACGCCGCAAGATCGTAGGGGATCTTGTCTCCAAGTGCTCATGGGCCGGGAAACGGTAAGCGAATTGGTACCCACCGCTTAACGACAACCCAGGAACATTCGAGGACGATTTGTTCTACATTCTTGCCGTCGCAACAGCCAGCCTAAAGCTAATGATATAGGAACTGATTCCGATTCGTGCGGTGCGCGGCTCGGGATCAGTCACGAGTTGACTATGATACAGCAGATTGTCAAGCTGCGCTCGTTCAGAATTCGGGCGACCATGGCGGCTGGCCAAAGGTGGCATTCTTCGTAGAATTCGAACACTTTGCCGCAATCTTTCCAGGACGAATCTTTTATGCGTGTTGGGTTATTCATTCCGTGCTACGTTGACCAGTTCTATCCACAGGTTGGCATGGCAACAGTGGAAGTACTGGAAAGGCTCGGTATCGAGGTCGATTTTCCCGAAGCTCAGACTTGTTGTGGCCAGCCGATGGCTAACACCGGTTGCTTGGACGACACTCGACCGCTGGCCGACCGATTTCTGCAGATTTTCTCCGGCTACGATCATGTGGTCAGTCCATCGGGCAGTTGCGTGTCGATGGTTCGTCATCATTATGAAGCCTTGTTTCACAACGATGCGCGATTGCACCACCTGAGCGAACATACTTGGGAATTATGCGAATTCTTGGTAGATGTGTTAAAAGTCGAGAAATTGCCAGTTCGATTTCCGCATCGCGTGGGGCTACATAGCAGTTGCCATGGCCTGCGCGAGCTGCGTTTGGACGCTTGCAGCGAAAGGATGGGGAACCAACACAGCAAAGTGCGCAGACTGTTGGCCGGTATCGACGGTATTCAACTCGTCGACTTGAAGCGCTGTGATGAATGCTGTGGCTTTGGCGGTACCTTTGCGGTAGCGGAGGAAGGTGTTTCGATATTAATGGGTGTTGATCGAATCGAGGATCACGTTGCGTCGGGCGCAGAAGTAATGACTGCAACCGATGCAAGTTGCTTGATGCATCTAGAGGGCATCATTCGCCGCAGAAATATTCCGCTGCGAACCATGCACGTCGCCGAGATACTCGCCGGGAGAAACTGGCAATGAATGCGATCCACAACACAAATCACACTGGCTCGCGGAATTCGCCGCCTGCATTGGATCATCCGCAGTTGGCGAATATTTTTACGGCGGACCAAGCGCGTGCTCATTGGCACGACGGAGCGCTGTGGTTCGTGCGTCAAAAACGCGACCGGATGGCCAAAGCGATCCCCGAGTGGGAAGAACTGCGATCCTTGGCGTCGCAGATCAAGGCGCACGCGCTGGCGAATTTGCCAGAGTACTTGGAACTATTTGAGCGGCAAGCAACCGAGATGGGAGCCGTGGTGCACTGGGCCGCGGACGGTCAGCAGCACAATCAGATCGTCTACGATCTGTTGAAGGAAAACCGCGCCCAGCGCGTGGTCAAGAGCAAGTCGATGTTGACCGAAGAGTGTCACTTGAATCCGTTCCTGGAAGCGCACGGCATCGAAGTCGTTGACACGGACTTGGGCGAGTGGATCGTGCAGTTGCGAGGTGAACCGCCCAGCCACATCGTGCTGCCTGCGATCCATATCAAGAAGGAAGAGGTTAGCGAAACGTTTCACCAGCACATACATACCGAAGAGGGAAATTACGATCCTACCTATTTGACTCGTCAAGCTCGCCATCATCTCAGGCAGAAATTTCTCGGCGCTCAAGCCGGCATTACCGGCGTAAACTTTGCGGTCGCTGAAACTGGTGGGCTAGTTATCTGCACCAACGAAGGGAATGCCGATTTAGGCGTATCGTTGCCCAATCTTCATATCGCTTGTATGGGAATCGAAAAGATAGTCCCGCGCTGGATCGACCTGTCCGTTTTTATTCGCTTGCTGGCGCGCAGTGCGACCGGCCAGCCGATCACGACGTACACTTCCCATTTTCACGGGCCAAGAGTCGGTGGCCAGTTGCATATCGTACTGGTCGATAACGGGCGAAGTGCGGTGCGCTCCCATCATACATTTCAAGAAGCCTTGCACTGTATTCGCTGCGGCGCGTGCATGAATACTTGCCCAGTCTATCGGCGAAGTGGCGGACACAGCTATTCCAACACGGTACCTGGACCGATCGGTAGCGTCTTGGCACCCGCCATGGACGCTCACAAACACCATTCCCTGCCTTACGCATGCACCCTTTGCGGTTCATGTACGGACGTCTGTCCTGTTAAGATTCCGCTCCATCACCAGTTATTAGCGTGGCGCGGTGAAATGGCGGAACGCAAACTGATCCCGTTGAGTAAGCGATTATCGATGAAAATGGGTCGAATCGTATTGGGAAATTCGCTGTTGTTTCGAACTGGTGGTTGGCTAGCACGCTTTGGCCTGCGTATGTTGCCGAAATGGTTGACGCACCATCGCCTGAATACGTGGGCTCGCCAAAGGGATCTACCGATCGCTCCTAAACAGAGTTTCCGCGCACTATTTCAACAAAGAAAAAAACGCCACCAAGACTAACGCTGCAATCCAAGAGAATAGTTGGACAGCGCCACCTTTTGGCGGAATACAAGCCCGAAGCGCAAGCGAGTGAATTGTCGTAATCGTCGTAAGTTATTCACTCGCGCGCGCTTCGGGCTTGTATTCCGCCAAAAGGTGGCGCTGTCCAAATTGTCTCCGAGCTGAAACGACGCCGTGTCGCAGGGCGTAAAATTTTATGAACACAACAGACAATCGAAACCCTAGACGAACTATCCTCGATCGCTTGCGATCACAGTCAGTTCCGCACGTGGCGCTGCCGAATTTGAATGCCGGAGCGTGGATCGAGTACGCCGATCCCGTCCAACAGTTTACAGAGATGATCAAATTGGTTGGCGGTAACTGCCAGTGTATTGATTCGGTCAGCAGCGTGGCCAAACATCTGGGTAGTTTCAGTCAAAGGCTTGAAGCTAAACGAACCTATTCGGCTGTTGAAGGAATCCCAGGCAACGTGAACCTTGGCGATTGCCACGATCCCCATGAGCTAGAAAATCTAGACTTTGTTGTCTACGAAGGAGCGCTGGGAGTTGCCGAGAACGGAGCCATTTGGATTACGGATCGCGATCTGCGACATCGAGTAGTATTCTTCATCACTCAGTATCTGGTATTACTGGTCCGACGTACGAATATCGTTCACACAATGCATCAAGCGTACGCGCAAATCGCGCCACCGCGACCAGGGTTCGGAGTTTTTCTTTCGGGGCCGAGCAAAACTGCCGACATCGAACAATCTTTGGTAATCGGCGCCCATGGTTGCCGGGAATTGCAGGTCTTCGTCCTATGACGCCATCCACGCAAGCAAACGGCCTAAGCAATCGTGTCGACAAAAGTGGCGCGCGTGTGCAGCAAATGTTTGCTGAGATCGCTCCACGCTACGATCTGCTCAATCATACATTGTCGTTGGGGATCGATATCTCATGGCGCAGAAAGGTTGTCCGGGAATTGCGTTTAGATCGTGATTTGCCAGTTTTGGATTGCTGCACTGGGACAGGCGATCTGGCGCTGATGCTGGCCAATCGAGTCGCTGGTCGCGTCAAAGTCTTTGGAACTGACTTTTGTGCGCCAATGCTTGATCTGGCTCGAAAGAAACATGCTGCCAGATTCGCGCAGTTGCCGCTCGAATTCGTCGAAGCGGATACGCAGCACCTGCCCTTTACCGATGGTCAGTTTCAAGCTGTGACGGTCGCATTTGGTTTGCGCAACGTGCAAGATACCCAAGCCGGTTTGCAAGAAATGTTGCGTGTCTGCGCTCCCGGCGGCCAGGTTTTGGTACTGGAATTTTCAGAACCCTCTTGGCCCGGGTTTCGCCAACTGTATCACTTTTATTTCAAACATGTTCTGCCTCGCATCGGCCAAGCCTTATCAAAAAATAACCATGACGCATATTCGTACTTGCCTGACAGCGTACGACAATTCCCCAGCGGTCAGGCCTTGGCGGACTTGATGCAAAGCGCAGGATTAATGAACGTGCGCGTCAAACCGCTGACGCTTGGCATCGCAACCATTTACGTAGGTGACCGATGAATCGCCCAATCGTCCTCGCGATTACTGGTGCGAGCGGTGCGATTTACGCGGCACGTCTGCTGCAATTGTTGTTAGCCAACGAACGCATAGTGCATGTGACAGTCAGCCCCTCGGGCGCCGCCGTTGTCAAGCAAGAGCTTGGTATCGAAATGCACTTAGAACAGATTCAGTTTGCACCGCTATTACAAACGACCGTGCCTGACGGTACCTGCAAGCCGAACGATGAAGCGATTCGAATGGCAGCATGTCAGGCGCTGGAACAGGGCCGATTGGTCTACCACCGATACAACGATTACTTTACACCGATCGCTAGCGGTTCATTCTTGACCGATGGTATGGTCATCTGTCCCTGTTCCGGAAGTACACTAGCCGGCGTCGTGCACGCCAGCAGCCAAAATTTGATTCAACGTGCGGCTGAAGTGCAACTCAAAGAAAAGCGGCGCCTGATTCTCGTTCCTCGCGAGACTCCACTAAGCGTTTTTCAGCTAGAAAACATGCTGCGAGCCGCCCAAGCCGGAGCGATACTCCTGCCTGCAATGCCAGGCTGGTACCATGGCGTGCGCGGTTTGTCGGATCTAGTCGATTTTGTCGTGGCGCGCATATTGGATCACTTACAAATTGAACACCAACTCATGCAACGCTGGCGCGCAAGCGACCTCTGAGCGTAGTGTCATTTGGTAAGCGCATCGAAGTTGTGACCATCGCGCCATGCGGCGCTGACGACAGCAATCGCCGATCGCGAAGTCGCGTAACCCGCCCTTTGCACGTGCTGGACAATGTTATCTGGCCAATTCGCATCGAGAACTAAATCCATATCGCCTTCGCAGTGCAAGCGCGGACTCGCCAATGCGTCGCGCGGGCTCTGATTGCAGAACAAATGAGCGAACAGAACGTGGACGATGGCGCTAGGAATTCTGCGCCCGCCACGTCCGCCAAGCGCCATGATGGGCTGGCCGTCTCGCGCGACAATGCTTGCGCACATGTTGTGCAATGGTCTCTTGCCAGGTCCGGGCGAGTTGGGATGCCCAGGTCGCGGGTCGAACCGTGACATGCCATGCCCAAGTGTAACGCCCAGTCCCGGGACCGTGACTTGCGCTCCGAAGCCACCACCGTGCGTCAACGTCAGCGCTGCGAAGTTGCCCAGCGCATCTACGGCAGAAAGATGAATAGTGCCGCTGGCTGTGCGACCATCTGATTTGGCAATCACTGGTTTGCCAGTCGACAAACTGGCGGCGACAGATGAGGCGTGATTCTTCAATCGTTGTTCGTCGAACAGTGCCTGCCATGGCAGCGTCGGAACACTGGTAGGCTTCAACGGATCGCCGAGCAATCGTAGTCTATCATCCCAGCACAAACGCGTGGCTTCGATGATCGCGCGAGTGGAGGTCCAGTCGTTCATCGCCCAGTCTGACTTGCCAAGTCGGTCTAAAACTGCCAACGTCTGCAGGGCTGTTACTCCGCCTGCGGTCGGAGGTGGCGTGAACACGGTGACTCCACTGCGATTCCAAGCAACTGGCTGCAATTCAAGAGGCGCATAGTTAGCGAGATCTCGCTCGGCCACCAGACCGCCGTGGCTTTTGAAGGCAGCGGCAACTTTACGAGCTGCTTCGCCGTGATAAAAGTCCGCTGTCGTCTGTGCGTCTGCGAAACTCTGCAGCAGTTTCGCGAGCGAAGGATTCTTGAGCGTCGTTCCAAGTTCAGGGACCATCCCGCCCGGCAAATAGATCTCCGCTGAACCCTGATCCTTTGTAAAGTTTGTCTTAGCCGACTGAATGGATCGGCGCAGCGCGCCATCGACTATGATGCCATCGCGTGCCAGATTAATTGCTCGTTCGAGAACCGCGGACAGCTTCCAAGTTCCGTAGCGTTTGAGAATCAGTTCCAGTCCTGCCAGAATTCCAGGGACTCCCGCAGCTAACCAGCCGTGAGTATTCACATTATTTTTTACTCTACCGGATGCATCTGCAGCAAACATGTTCTCGGAACTTGCAGCAGGCGCCGTACTATTGAAATCGACGACGGCACCATTGGACGCGATGAAACTTCCGCCATATCCACACGGTCCGCATTGGTACGGAGCCGCAACCGCTGCAGTGAACGCTGCCGTCACAATCGCGTCGTAAACGTTTCCGCCCTTGCTCAATACTTCTTCGCCAGCCGCGGTTGCTTCGGGTTGACCAGTAACTCTACCTAGTTGCGGCGCATTCGCACGCGTGATTTGAGAGGTGGCGATCACACTCAATCCCGCTGCCAATGCTTGCCGACGGTTAAGGAACAAATGCGCTGCCATCGTCTTACTGTCCTTCAAGGTATGCGTTATGTTGAAGTCAGACTTGGGTGTGCTCAAACTACAGTAAATTTCCATTTCTCTTGCGATAACACCACACTAAGTTAACATGCACGCCATTCGATTGCATCCACTGGCCAAAACAGATGATGACAGCTTTCGGCGAGTGTTCCACTTATCGATCGCGCTGAGCGTGCTGTTGCTTTGGTGCTGGCCAGCCGCATGCATGTCTCAGCAGGTGAGCCCGCCTGAAATCACCGTTCGACCGCGAGTTTTGGTCTCGACAGACGTTGGCGGAACCGATCCGGACGATTTTCAGTCGTTGGTTCATTTCCTAGTTTACGCCGATCGCTTTGACCATAATACCGTTCAACGAACGTGGGATAAGCTTCCAGCTTGTCAACCTGTAGCGGAGTTTCGCCATTGCTTGCACAAGATATTGACAAGCTGGAAGCTTATCCCACGTTCGTTGAACGGTATTGCGATTAACCAGGAAATGGATGCCACTACATTTGCCAGTGTGATCGGAGAGTTTAGTTTGTAACTTGTGAAAAGTGTGTCATTTTATTTCGACCGCGCGGCGAGTGTGGATACAATCAAGGGGAAGGAGATCTGATCGTGCCGCTGTTAGATCATTTTCGACCGCCCGTTTTGAACAAAGGATCCTGGGAGGGATTCCATGGCATGTGGCCTGCTCTGATAGTCATGGATTTGTGCAAATCGCTGCCCGAACAGTACACTGCCGAGCCTCGCGTGCATTTAGGAAAGAATTTCGAAGTTGACGTCTGCACTTTCGATGTTGAAGAGGAGATTGGATACAACCCGAGTTCACATGGTTCAGGCGCGGCAACTGCGATTTGGGCGCCGCCAGAACCGACGCTCGCGTTAGAACTTGACCCAACTGAAATTTACGAATACGAAGTGCTGATTTTTGACCAACATCGCGGTCGCGAACTTGTCGCCGCGATCGAACTCGTCAGCCCAGCGAACAAGGATCGCCCGGAAACTCGCCAGGCTTTCGTCTCGAAGTGTGCAGCACTTTTGCAAAAGAAAGTCTGCGTTTCAAGCGTCGACCTGGTGACCGTGAAGTACTTCAACTTGTATTGCGAAGTGCTGGATGTCTTCGGTCAGTCAGATCCCGCGTTCGTTCCCAATCCACCTTCGGCATACGCTGTCACATGCCGCAGCCACAATCTGGCGACGCATTCGCGATTTGAATCGTGGGCGTATCCAATGCTCATCGGCCAGCGCCTGCCTGTCCTGCCAATCTGGCTAGACAACGACCACGCCATATCGTTGGATCTCGAAGTTTCGTATCAACAAACGTGCAGTGCGTTGCGGCTGATTTGATGCGCCGCCGGAGTGGGCACGGTAAGCTTGGCCAGCATGTGCGTGTAGGAGACGTGACTACTCACCCATCCGATCGCTGTGTGATGCGCTCTCGAAGATGGCCCGGCAGGGATCGATGAACCACCAGCACACCGTGCCGATCGCGAACAGTCCGCTCAATAAAAAGAGTGGAAAGTTCCAGTCATTGAACCACTCTACCGATTTCGCAACCACGATCGGGCTGATCACTGCACCGATCTGACCCGCGGTGTTCATCGTTGCCCCGACTACCGCCGAATGCTCGCGTCCAATGTCCATCACTGTACCCCAAGCCGGCGCCGTGCTTAACATGCAAGACGCCGCTGCCAGCGCGATCCACAACGCCGCCATTCGCGGCTCAGTCGAGAAAATAGCCATCACGACGAATGCCGACGCGAGTGAGTATCCCAGCATTGCAGGTGCCCGGCGGCCCGCCTTCAAACCGTAACGTGCCGCGATCCAGTCCGAGAGCCAGCCGCCCAAGAATTGCGTGCCCACGCTGAGGAACAACGGCAGCGCTGCTAGAAAACCAATCTCCGATTTCTCGGCATGGTGATGCTCCTTCAGATAAGTCGGCAGCCAAGTTATACAAAAATAGAACGTCACGGCATTCGGCACATACATCAAGCACAGCAGGATCATATTCCGCTGACTGAGCAACCGCGACCAATACGGCCAGCCGTGCAGCAACTGGGCATCCACTTGCCGGTCCGCGAGGATCAAGTCCCGTTCCTCGTCGCTCACCGACGGGTGCTCTGCCGGTTCGTCGCGGAACCAGCGGTGAAAGAAGTACGCCCATACAAGCCCAATTGCCCCGAAGCCGACAAGGATCGTACGCCACGACAGGTGCCAGTTATTCATCAGATGCACCACCAGCACCGGAGTTATCGAGCCGGCCGCATATGCCCCAGCAAAAAAGACGCCTTTGATGGTGCCTCGTTCGCGATGTGGCAGCCAGCGTGAGAAAACCCGTGCTACACAGGGCCACGCACCTGCTTCACCCGCCCCGAACAAAAAACGCGTCACCAGCATGGCGGCATAGTTGAAAGCCCCCGCCGTTGCCATGGTGAAGACCGACCACCACAAAACGATCCGCGTCAAAACAGTGCGTGCGCCGCGCCGATCCGCCCACCATGCCGTGGGAATCTCGAAGCCAGCATAGGCCAAAGAAAACGCCGCAAACACATAGCCCATATGCGATTTCGTCAGGCCCAGGTCGCGCTGAATCGCTTCGCTCATCACACCGATACAAGCCCGGTCGAGATAGGTGACCATGGCAAGAGTCACCATGAAAAACACGACGACGTACCGAGTCTTGCTGTGAAGGATAGGCATAGATAAGAATCAAATACTAGAGGCAATTCGACCAAGGTTACGCGGGGAAAACTACTTTGTCGTAGACTTCGGCCGCAAGGAGTTGAGTCTCAATTGCGTCGAGTTCAATTTTGCCATCTAACGTTTGGCAGCCGGTCAAGTTCCAACTGCCATCGGCCTGACGCGAAAAGCAATCGATGGAATGTCGATCCTGAGCTATCAAAACGTAATGTCTCAAACTCGGAATCATGCGGTAGTGCTCAAACTTTTTCCCACGATCATATGCTTCGGTTGAATCCGACAGGACTTCGACAAGAACTACCGGGTTTAACAGCACGTCTCCACCATCGGATTCTAGCTCAGGCTCGCCACACACGACCGAAATATCAGGATAGGTGTATAGGCCAGTCGCGGATATCCGAAGCTTCAAATCGCTCGGGTAGACTCGGCAGGGCTTCTTCTTAAGTTGCTCTCGAAGGCTAGCTCCGGCGTTGAGAACAATCAGGTTATGGTTAGCTGATGCGCCCGCCATTGCAAACATCTCGCCACGAAAATATTCCGACCGAAAGTCGGATTTGCTTTCGCGACGAAGATACTCTTCGGGCGTAATGAAGTGTTTGAGGACCGTTGACATGCGGTGCGTTCCCTTGGAATCGAACTAAGATGACTATTACTCAAGCAGTCTAGAGTTGCTCAGCTAGAGTTTTGGAACAGTCATGTAGTTAGCAGTGTGCTTGGTGGCAGGAACTGCCACGGAATAGTTGCCGCCATCGGCCGCGACGGACAACTTGATAAAATGTCCTTCGCATTTGTCGGCTGGATGGTGGTTGGCGATGAAATCGTCCGGCACATTATTGACCGAACCATCGGGACGCAGGTTCTTGTGAACTTGATAGGTGGCTTTCAGCGTCGAGACTTCCTTCAAATCTGCAAAGACATCCGGCATGCAACCTTTGATGTGCCCGTTGTTCATCACTGCGATTGTTGGTTTCAGTGACTGCAATACAGCCGGATTATTGCTACTGTCCAGGCCGTGATGTGTCACTTGATAGACGTCGACTTGACCAACCAAATTGTATGGATGCACCAGTTCAAATTCTTGATTCCAGGTCAAATCACCGCCGTCAAAGAAGCGGAAATCGCCGTACGACAATAGGAGCACGATACTGTTGGCATTGTCGCTGCCATCGCGTTCTTTGGGACGGTGCAGCGAAGCAATATCGCGATTCTCTTTGGCTTGCACCAAATCCGGTTTGATGTATTGCTTGCGAGCTGCCAAGCACATCAACCGCAATTGTGGTCCGCTGGTTGGCTGTTTCAGGGCTATCGTATCGCCCGGGTTGATCACCGAGCGGCCTGCACATGAAAACTCCAAGTAACTTTGGTCCGGTCGCTCGGACAGGCCCTCGAAGATCCCATTGTCGTATACTCTGCCGATTGGAATCAGAGTCGCCAGAGTTGCCGCGCCACCGAAATGATCGCGATGAAAATGCGTGATCACCAAATGGTCAATGCGCTTCAGTCCCGCTTCTCGTGTGGCTGCTTTGACGATTCGATCGGCGTCTCGCAAGCCAGGATTACCCGTATCCACCAGCACGGATTCGCCTTGCGGTGTTACGATCAGCGTGGCAGCCCCACCTTCGGTATCAATCCAATAAATGTGCAACTTGCCGTCAGCCGAGTACGAAACCGACGACACAAATAGAAAACCAATTGAGGCGAATAGGGCCAGCAAGAAATATCTGATATTCATAAATGTAAGATCCATTTCGAAAGTACTTTTTAAGATTGCACCGCGACAAGAACCGCCCGGTAATACATATTTCCGTCACGAGCGCAGCTCGCAACTATTTTTTTGAAGCATACGTTCGCCCGATATGCTGAACGATCGCGCGTTTTAGTTCTAACGCGTCAAAGGCACCTTCGCAGCGATAGACGATTTTTCCGCCGGGTGCGATCAGGATTGTGTAGGGCAAAGGCCCGGACCATTTTGCGTCGAGCGATTCTGCGAGTTTGTCTTTGTCCTCGATCGTTGAAAGATAATTTTGAGTGGATGCATGGGTATCCTTGAGTACTTGCAACGCTCGCTGCTTCATGTCCACGTCGTCCATCGATAGGGTAATGATCTCGAAATGACGTTTGCGATACATGCGGTGCATTTCGACTAGCTCCGGCAGCTCTTGCAAACACGGTCCGCACCACGTGGCCCAGACGTTGATCAAGCGAAATTTCTCGGTCTTGTTTCGCGCAATCTCGACAAGCCTCTGCTCATCGATCTCGGTCAGTTCCACAGGCTCTAGATTCCATTTGGCCAGCGACTGCGCGGCGCTGTCTTGTTTGTCGGACCATTTCACGGAACAGCCAAAGACACGAGTCTGTGGGACGCTGATATCGCGTCCCGCCAACAAAGCGTCGAGCGCGTTGCGAGTATCAAGGCTGGTCGGTGGTTTGATATCGTTGTCATCAATGCGCCCCTGATAGCGGAGTCGCCGCTGGTCATCGAAAACGAATACGTGCGGCGTAGCCTTCGCTCCATAGGCTCGCGAAACCGCTTGCGTTTTTCCGTCGAAGAGATAGGGAAAGCGAAAATCCGCCGCTTGCGCACGCAGCTTCATATCGTCCAGCGAATCGCCAACATCCGTATAGCCCAGCTCGTCCAAACGAACTGCTTGCGGGTCATTGGGAGAGATCGCAACAAGTGCCACTCCGCGATCTTGATAGTCTTTGTGCAGCGCCTTGATGCGATCTTCATAAGCCTGAGCGGTCGGACAGTGATTGCAGGTAAACACCACAACAAGTAACTTAGCAGACGCAAAGTCGCTCAGCCGATAATCCTTTCCGTCAGCACCTGGCAGCAAAAAATCGGGCGCCGGTGCTCCGATGGCAAGCGTCGTTATCTCCTGCGCGATTGCAACATGAGGTATGAAACTGGGCACCGCCACTAACAATGCCGCAGCCAAAGCGAGACGACTAGTGTATGGTTGCGTGTTAATCATATTACGACTCCTTGGACGACGATGAATTGTTGATTGCTTGTGTGGGGCAGTCGTTCAGCGAGCTCACTTGCCGACTGCTGTATCCAGCTTGGTGAGATCGACCTGTGACGCAGCAGGTACGTTCCACACTGGCGGCTTGCCTCTTTGCTGATGTTCCAACCAGCTCAAGCCAGCTTCATAAATGATATCGTGTCCACCTTGGAAAATCGTTACTTGAGCCGTTCCTGAAACTCGCCGGAATAACGCCGGATTTCGTTGGAGCAACGGATCGTCAATTTTTTGTAGCAGAGCTGGTGGCATCGAAGGTTGCTTAACCATGTTTGCAATGGTATCTGCAGAAATGCGTTCGTTAGGTTTTGAAACAACATCGTTGAACGCGTTCAAGGTATGACTGACAGGTACGCTGCCGTTGTGTCCATCGGTGATTCCCGTATTGATCGACAGATTCACCTGCTTGGCAAATCGCAGCCAAGCCGCAGCCGAGCGAACTCGATACTGCTCGTCGACCTGGGGTGAAAAACCAGGCTTACCACCACAGACTTTCTCCAACATTTCGGCATACTTTAGTTTTCGTTCTTGGGTTTCAGCGTGCCAGATCTTGAGGTCATAGATTGGGCACCACGCCGATACACCGGCCCAGACCTTTGGAGCTCTACCAGCCATCAATAGCGATGCATAACCTCCACCCGACCCTCCCATCAGATAGATCCGATCTTCATCGACCTTGCATACCGATTTCGCATACTCTACCGCGCTGAGGATATCTTGCACTGCCAGCTCCGATCCACAGGCCGATGGGCTCTGGTTGATGCCGCGGAAGTTGGGATGAACCATGACCCACTGTTTTGCGATACACCACAGTCCATAAGCCGGATTGGCTTGCGTATAGTCTCCGCTCCACGAATGTAGCGCGACCAGTAGCGGCCTAGCCGAAGTATTTTCCTTGGGAGCATAAAACAAGGCTGGCTGTAGCGTGTTGTCAGCCGCACTCAAGTACTCAACTGCACGAACCTCGGAGGGCCAGCCCGCGACCGGGCCCGTAAATCGTGACTTCGGCTGGCCTCCAATAGCAGCTCGCTGGGTTTGCTCTTGCCCAAGCCCAATCGTGGTTACGACCAACGATAGCGCCGCGACCAGCAGGTGCCGTGAATGGCCAGCGAATTTCGATGAAGTCATTGATAACATCGTTTTGGTTCTCGATTTTCGAAAGCTGTTAGGAGGTTGCCAAAAAAAACGCTCCATCGATCTACAGTTCCTGAATACGAATGCGACGGTATTCCATTTGTCCTCGGTCGCCTTCCAGGCCAATCGGCCCAGTTTCTGGAACTGCCAATTCGCTCTCTAGCACCTCGCCATTGCAAGTTGCGTGCGCTTTGCTACCTTCGACTTTGATCACCAGTTCGTTCCAGTCTTGGGGCTTGTAGTTCTTGAGGTTCTTGTAGGGACCGGCCAATGGAAAATCCCTACATTGAAGCTGAGGTTTGCGAATGAAGACGCCGCTATCGGCGTTCGGTGACGCTCGAAAATCCAGCTTCAACACAAAGTTCTTGGGAAACTCGCGCGTCGTCCACAGTTGCTGAATTCTACGTCCTTCCGTGGGCGTAGTGACAACCAAGCGTCCGTTTATGGCGACGTACCGACCATCGGGCGTTGCCTTTTGAGCTTCGAAGGAGACTGCGTTAGTCACTACGGGAACTACAGGGGCGTCTGGATTCGGTTTGGCGTTCGCCTTGCGCTGCGGCGGATTGGTCGGACGAAATCCCCAGCCAGTCAAGTCATTGCCGTTGAACAAACTAGTGAACCCGGGCTCGACCGAAAATGAATCAGCTTCCTTTTCCAAGAATCCCAGTGTCGCAAGAATTGGTCGCAATCCGGCAGCCCAGCGCGCGTACCCAGCATCGTTCAAGTGCAGCAAGTCGGGGAAATAATCTGCCATGGCATCGCCTGCTTCGTTTGCAAACAATGTCCAAGTGTCCACGACGGTTACTTGCGGATTTCCTTTGACGGCTTGCATCAATAACTTGTTGGTCGCTTGGATCTTCGCAGCCGGACGTTGTTTGGACTCAGAACTTGGAAAGACCAGGCACATAACGATCGGCAATTTCTGATTGCTGCGTGTCAACGCTTCAACAATCAACTTAATGTTTCCAACGATCGTCTCAGGTGTAGCGTTTTCCGCCAAATCGTTGGTCCCCATCAGCATCACAACTCCGCGCGGATTGAGAGCCAATACGTCTTCCTTCAGTCGAATCAGCATACCTCGCGTCGTGTCACCACTAATTCCTCGATTGGTAACCTTCACGCCTGGAAAATGTTGGTCAAGATTTTCCCAAACTTGAGTAATCGAATCACCCAGCAGGACCAGCGACTGCTGGTCCGCATCAATCGATTTCGACCACGCTTGACGACGAGCATTCCACAGGTTGCGAAATCCCTCGTATAGTCGCAGTGGCCCCGCGCCGGGTAAGCCCTCCGCCGAAGTTGGCAAGTTCAAAGGGGATTTGGGGTCGACCGCCTCTTGTGACAAGCTGGTTGATGAAGCCATCGCGCCGAGCAAAAACAACATCACACAAAACTGTTCTCTCATTTTCTTTCGTTAACTCCCTGGCTGAGCTTTGCAGGTATGCGAGCGGTAACGGCCATGTTTTGCCTCGCATAGTCACTTTTGACACCGCGTGATTCATACGGCCTGTGTTGGATTCTACACCAATTTCTCTGCTAGATGGTCACGCGGTGCCGCAGGGAGCCAGCACACAAGGCTGCATACTTCAACTCGGTCAAACCCACTAAACGCGTTTGTTATCGAGTACCTGCTTGGGTACCGGCCCTTCTGGGTGTTACATCCTCGAAACACAATTGCGACGAGCAATTGAATCGGTTAGAGTTAAGAACACTCGCCCCGCTCCAAAAGACCAGTAAAACGTTTGTGTCATTGCCTTCTTTGCTCGCCGGGGTTGCTCAACGTGCAATCAATTGGCCTTCAACTGCCTGAAAGCTCGACCATGCTCGACCGTAGAACATTGCTCCAGAGAATGGCGGCTGGGGTCGCCGCCACATGTGGTTCCACGCTGGCTCCCGAACATCTGATGGCGATGCCGGCAATCAATGCAACGCGCAAGCGAGTTATCTTCTTTATGCAGAACCAGGGCTTCGATCCGAAGACCTGTATTCCGGAGGGAATGACCAGCGGTGGTTCGTTGGCGAAAGTGAAACTTCCAGAGCCGATCAGTCCACTTGAACCTTACAAGGAACGCCTACACATTATCAACGGATTGCACGGTCTTCACTCTACGCCATCGCACAGTGCCTTTTTTGGCGCGCTCGGAGGCTATCGGGGAGGCGATGGCGTGCCACCCAGTGCATCGACGATCGACTATGAACTGAGCAAAGTTCTGCCTCAGACCATTCTGCCTCATCTGTGCATCGGCATGGATTCGATGGAAAACATGAGGACAAAGCCAACGATTGCAACTTTGTCGGCTGGCGGCGCAGGCCAGCCAATCTTTATGCATTCGAATCCAAATCATCTTTATCAGATGCTATATGGAGGAATCTCCTCTGGCCAGATTCGACTCGAACACGAAGCGCGATCGACGGTGCTGAGTCAAATCGAACAAATGGCAGTTACGAAAGGGCAATTGATTCCAACTGCGGACAAGCAACGTTATGGGCAATTTGTCCAGGGGTTCAAGGATGTCAACGGTTTGCGCGATCGACTCGATGGAGTAGCCGATCATTTGAGCAAGTTCGCGCCCAAGGTAGACGAGCGATATACCAACCCGAAATTTGAAACCGACTGGCACGATGCGCTGCTCGACCTGGGCATTTCGGCGCTGGCTTCAGGGATCACCAATACGCTGACGATCGGCTCCGGTCGTGGTGAGATTTTCGGCGCGTGGAAGGGGTTGGGTATTGATCAACAGGGGCACAATCTTGGGCACATGGACCAACCTGACAATCCGATCTGGATCAAGATTCGTCAGTACAACAGCCGCATGTTGGTAAGGATCATGGAAGCGTTGGACAGAGTTCCGGAAGGGAGTGGTACGATGATGGACCACACGCTGATCGTATACACCAGCAACAACGCGGACAAGCAGCATACCAACGGTGCCAATTGGCCATTCATGCTGCTTGGCAATTTCGATGGCGCGTTGAAAACAGGTTGTTTCACGCAGATCGTCGACAAGCGTCCCATCAACGCGCTCTATGCGACACTATTGCGCGCTGCTGGCGTTTCTTGCGATCGCTTCAATATGGCTGAAAAGCTTGCACAAAAATTCGACGCTGGCACCGGTCCGCTTAAGGATCTCCTGGTATGAGCAAGGTCGGAGTTGTATTAGTAGTTGCGCTCATTTGCAACTTACTGTCCGTAGCAACCGGCCAAATCTACACTCCGGGACAGAACATCCATGCGGAGTTTGGCGAGGTTGCCAAACAATTCCTCGAAAACAACTGTGTAGATTGTCATGGAGCGACAGATCCTGAGCGCAACCTGTCGTTGCATGACCTTTCTTCGCTGGACGAAACTAATTCGGCCATCTGGAAGAGCATCTGGGCGCAGGTCACATTGAAGGAGATGCCACCCAGTGATGCTCCCCAGCCTGGAGTTGTCGAACGGTTGCGTTTTTCAGACTGCATCGTTCGTGAGCTGGCGCGCGTGATGAAGGACCAGGGCGGTTTCCGCGACCATCTTGATCCAAGTAAAGGCAACTTTGTGGATCACGAGTTGCTGTTCGGTCCCCTGCCTGCTGGATTGCAACTGGTACCAACGTCTACGCAAGCGCGTATTTGGCGTGTGACGCCGCAAGAACACATCACGCGGCTAAACGATTTGATCAACACTGAACCGAAGTATGATTCGGACAATCCAGGCTTGCGCGCTCATGGCGATGAAGTTCCCACCAACCATGGCGGTGAACTCAAGCTGTACTTCGGCACAGATCGCATCATCAGTTGGCAAGGCGGGACAGTTGCATATGCCACGGCAGTCAAAAGCACACCTGCGGTCTTGTCGTCTGCGCGAAACCGAGGATTAGAGAATTACCCCGACTTCTATTCGGTCAACAGCGCGGAAGCAACGCAAATCATGGATGTCGCCGACGACATTATTCGCTATATGGCCTTTGGTCCGCTGAGCATCGCCGAGCCATATCAGATTACAGACGATCCCAATTCCATCGCCGACAAGATGAAGGGCGATATACGGGGCCTGCCAACCAGCATCGTTTACAGCACCAAGGTCGTGGATCCGCTGACTCCGATTCGTGATCTGATGAACGCAGAGGGTGTTTCGGACATGCGTTTGCGTGCCTCGGTGAACTACCTTTTCGAAGCATTGACTTTCCTTCCTCCCAACCACGAGGATTTGGACAAGTACCTGGCAATTGTCAAACAATCAATCGAGAAACTTGGCAAAGTCGATGGTATCGTCCTTGGCCTGTCATCCATCTTTCTTGATCGGGACGCACTGTTCAGAGCCGAGTTTGCCGAAAACGGTGAACCGGATCGGTACGGTCGTGTAATGCTCCAGGACTGGGAGCTGGGACTAGCGGTCAATCATGCGTTGCGATACCTCAAACCTGATGACGAGCTGCGCAGTGCAATTGTCGATGGTCGAATGCGAACTAGGGACGATGTCAAACGCGAGGTCGAACGGATGCTGGCCGATGATTCCATTCGCAAGCCGAGAATCATGCGATTCTTCCGCGAGTACTTTGACTACGACCTTGGTGGCTATATTTGTAAAGACGCGAAATCGTTGAACGAGACGGGCGTAAGAAGCATGGGAGATTCGCACTATGGCGCCATGTTCGATGCGACGGCAAGTACGGATCGTCTGATCGAGCTCATTCTGCAGCAGGATAAGGATGTGTTCAAACAGTTGCTGACGACTGACAAGGTCGTGGCTACCGAGAAAGATAACGTATACTTCGGAAAGCAGCGTTCCAGAGCAGAGATAGCTGAATCTGTGGCTATGGCGAAAAAAGAGAAAGCCAAGCATGAGTCTGAATCGAATTCTAATTCAGAAAAGAAATCGCTGCCGCAAACGAAGAAAGAAAGTTTTATTCACAGTGTTACCGAGGCAAATCTCTCAGGTCCAGCGATCTATGCCCGCGTAAGTCGGCGCAGCTTTGGAAATGGGTCAATGAAACCAGAGCGCGTGCTGGCGACGGCACCCGCAGGACAACGCTTGGGCATCCTGACCCATCCAAGTTGGCTGGTGTCACACTCCGATGCGATGGACAATCACGCCATTCTGCGCGGCAGATGGGTTCGCGAGCGAATGTTGGGAGGTGGCATCCCCGACGTACCGATCACAGTAAATGCGATGTTGCCAGAGGAGCCACACAACACGCTGCGTCAGAGAATGCGAGTGACACGGGAAAGCTACTGCTGGACCTGCCACAAGAAGATGGACCCCCTGGGGTTGCCATTTGAGATGTACAACCATGCAGGCCTGTTTCGAAAAACGGAGCTTGAGAATCCTGTCGACACCACCGGCGAGATCATCGAATCTGGCGATCCAGCCCTAGATGGCAAAGTTGACAACGCCATCGATATGATTCGAAAGTTGGCAGAAAGTCAGCGAGCAGAACAAGTCTTTGTTCGTTACGCCTTCCGTTTCTGGATGGGGCGCAACGAAACCCTTAATGACGCTCCCGTTCTTCAAAAAGCGCATCGCGACTATAAAGAAAATGGCGGCAGCATGAAAGCGCTGCTCACGTCGCTGCTTACGTCCGATGCGTTTCTCTATCGCACCCGAAGCCAGTCGATAGCGTCCGCGGCAAATTAGCTCCCTTCGGTAACCTCGCCCAAATGCTAGGCCGCAAACCTAAGAACTTGGTGGAAAGTGTAAGTAAATAGAACCCGCGAACTCTGAGAGCGAACGAGGATGTCTGTCACCAAGTCCGGAAGAGAATCGACGACGATGGGAGGCATGGTATCAAGCGATGGTGCTAAGTCATGAGTTGTTAATGGCGGGTCTGAGACAGCGCATTGGCCTCGACGGTGATTTGCTTGCGGCATACCGATTAGGGTTTCCCACCACAGCCGGAATTTCAACTGAGGTACGGAAAGCTGGTTTCACGTTGTGAAGTGCCCAATGTATGGCGCACGAGTATGTTTCTTTCCATCTAGGCGAGCGGCAGATAGTTTCTTACCAATACCAGCCCGAAGCGCAAGCGAGTGTATGCCAGGATTGACGCACTCGCTTGCGCATCGGGCTTGTATTCGCTTAGGCCTTGGTAAATTCCCATCTGTCGCTCGCCCTAGGGCCGGGCGTTCTCATTAGTGCCAAGAACGACTAAAGTAGTATCGCTTTAGGTATGGCTTGTCAGGCACTTGCTGGAGCGCGAACGAATCTACTTTGAGTAAAGCATGTTCCCACTTTCAGACGATATCCGATCGCACAGAATGCCGCTAGTTAATTGGATTGTCATCGGCGTTTGTAGCTTTATGTTTTTGATGCAAGTCTTGGCAGGTCCCAAGGGTGGTTTGGTCGTTGAGCGATTGGGAATGGTGCCGGCTCGATTAACGGTGCCAGCAGGTGAAGTTCTTGCGGTCCCAGAACAGGCGATCGTGGCGACGATTTTTGGTTATCAACGGGTCGAACGCTTGCGTCCCTTGGAACCAGCCGCGATTCCTGAGTGGCTGACGTTGCTGACGTTCATATTCTTGCACGGAGGTTGGTTGCATTTCTTGGGGAACATGTGGTTTTTGCACGTGTTTGGCGACAACGTCGAGGATCGCTTGGGCCATGCCGCGTTTGCTGTATTGTATCTTGGATGTGGCTTTATCTCCGGCATCATGCATATGGTCACCAATTTCGACTCGGTGATTCCTACCATCGGTGCCAGTGGCGCTATTGCGGGAGTAATGGGAGCCTATATGCTGATGTTCCCACGCGCGCAGGTAATGACCGTAATCCCCATGATTTTCTTTTGGCCGATATGGGTCATTCCTGCACCAGTATTCTTGGGTGTCTGGTTCGGGCTTCAGTTTTTCAACGGAGCTTTTGTTATGCACGACACACAAGCGGGAGGAGTTGCGTGGTGGGCGCACATCGGTGGTTTCGTGGCCGGAGCTGCGATCGCGGCGGGGCTAAATGTGTTGCATGGCGATCGCGCGACTGTTTCGCATGCTCGAGATCCAGAATTGGACAATTAGGATACTGTCGCGAAATTGGGAGACGAGCGGAGTGCGAGTATTGTTGGACGAAGACCAACTGCGCGTCGGTGTGGACCAAATGGCCAACCAAATCCTCAGCCGCTATGGCGATCAGCCGCTGACCATCGTCGCAATTATGACCGGCAGTCTCATGTTGCTGGCCGATCTCAGCCGCCGATTGACGATGCCGGTTCGTGTCAGCCTGATCCAAGCCAGCAGTTATCGTGGCGGGACGCAGTCTGGGGACTTGTGGATTCGCGATGACATGATGTTGGATGTCAGCGATCGAAACGTTCTGGTGCTGGACGATATTTTTGACACTGGAAGAACATTGCAGGCAGTTATGCGATGTGTTGGGCAAATGCGACCCAGGACTCTGGCCAGTGCAGTGCTGTTGCACAAGCAAGGCAGGCAGGTGGTATCGTTGCAACCAGATTTTGTGGGGTTTCATATCCCCGACGAGTTTGTTGTTGGATACGGCTTGGACTATCGAGATCTCTACCGCAATCTGCCGTACTTGGCGATTCTCGATCCGCCGGAAATTGAGGCGCTGTGATATGAATCGCTCGCCGCGCGTGCTGGTCGTTGTGCGCCGCTACTGGCCTCAAGCGAACGATTCCACGTTTCGATTGCGACAATGGTGTTCTGCGATTGTGCGCGCGGGAGCCCAAGTCGAAGTTCTCACTGCGTGCTGGAGTTCCCAGTGGCCCAAATCATTGACCTGTCGGGAAATTCCCATTTGGAGAATTGAACCAGCGCCCTCGAGTCCGTTCCGAATTGGCCGTTATACGCGTGCGGTCGCCAATTGGGTACGCGAACAAGCGTCGCGATTCGACTTGGTTTGGTGCGATGCGGTGGATATCGAAGCAGAAGCAATTCTTGGACTGCCAGCGAACGCGAGTCTGCCGCCGGTTGCGGTGCGATTCGATCCTAACGAACTATCCGCAACCTACTGTCGTGATGGGTACATTGCATCGCGCGCGCTGCAAGCCTGTCGTCGCTCTCGACTGGTAGTTGCACCACGAGCTACCGCGCTGCAACGATTGATATCCTCGGGCATTCCTGCGCACAAAATTATCCGCATGCCAGACAGCGCAATTGAAACTGTTCATCGATCCGACACGCTGCGGTATCGGGCGCGAGCAATACTGAGCGAGATTAGCCCGGAGTTGTTTTTGCGTTCGACCGATCGATTGGTCGTTTGTCCGACCGACTTGGAACTTCGCCAGCCGATCGAAACGTTGCTGCATGCCATGGGCCCGCTGTTGGAAACTGACCGCGGTTTAAGATTATGGCTATTGGGTGAGGGCAGCTATCGATCTCGCATTTATGAGTCTCTGAAATATCGGGGCTGGCATAATCTGGTCGACATGCCAGGCAGCTTTGAGGATTTTGAGCAAATCATCCAAGCGTCCGACTTGTGGGTCTTTCCTACGCAGGGATATGGCACGGGTTGGTTGATCCCCTCCGCAATTGCATCTGGCTTGCCGATCCTGGTGACCGACAGCCCAGAGATTGGCAGCGTGCTGCTAAATAATCAATCTCAGTTAGTGTTTCAGGGAAGTGATGTATTCGATTTGCAGCATCACATTCGCACGTGGATCGAACAACCGATTATTTTTGCCAAGGCGACCGAACGAGCGCGACAGGCTTTGGTTGAGCACTTGCGACCCCTCGACGGTTGGGATGCAATCCTAGCGCACCTCTAACTGCGTCATTTCATGTTTCGTTTTTCCTCTCTGGCGGCATATTGCTTGAGAACCTCCGTTGCGATTGTCAGATGGCTCGCCACGTGGTTGATAATTCAAGACCGATCTGAAAATTCGGGCTGTCAGCATTCCAAGAATAGGCCGAAGAATCATGCATACAATATTGGCTGCCCCATGGATCTGGCCACTGTCTGCGTTGATTGCCGTTGCCGTGGAGGGAAGAAATATGTGTTTGGTAACTACATTCGACGATGCCGATTACCAAGGCGAAGTGCGAATCTCTGCCAATGACCAATTATTGTCAACGGTTAACTATCGAGGTTCCAATGCCGACGTCGAGCTGAAAGACTTTGCGATTCCTGCAGATGCGAGGCAGATGAATTTCGCCGGCACGCTGCAGTACCGCCATTATCGACGTGGAATTCAGCGAGCCACCATTGACTACAAACTTCAAATCGTGGATCTCACGCCGTTGACGCGACCGTTGCGCGAAACAAAACAAACCTGGTCCGAACGCATGCGACGCTTGGCAAAATGTCAGTCGGCATTCGAGGATGACCATCCAGACATCATGGAAGAAATCACGGTGGAGTTTCCCCACGGTGACACAGTCAGTCAGCAAGAGATTGCGACCGCGGAAAAACGATTGGGTTACAAGTTGCCTGCCGAGCACTGTGAGATGTTGTGTAATTTTGGTGTTTGGCAATCCGATGACTCGTTCATGATCACTCCGGCTCAAATGAACAATTCCTACGACCAGATGATCCAACTGTGGGAAACTCCGCAATCTGCTATGGAGATGCTGCCAGCTAAGATTAAGGAATTGCTCCGCAACAGCGTTATCTTGTACACCGAGGTTGGCGACGGATACTCAGCTTGGCTGTACCAGCCCAGTCCGCAAGATAGTGTGGACGGCGCTAGTTACTATTGGATTTCGCAGGATGAAATTGTCCGACCTACAATACTGGCAAATCGCGACGGATCGAAAAAGAACTACTCCCAATCCATGCTGTGGTTGGTCGCGAATCAAGTGCTCAGCCGCTATGTAGCATCGAGCATTGAAGTGGTCTTTGTGGATCACCATCCGGGTGCTCGATTGGCGTATCGAATGCGGCCAGATGCTGATGATCAGGGGCTGAAGTTCGAGTTAGACGTCGAATGGGAAAAGTTTGAATGAGTTTCGCCGGGATACAAGTTTATGCCACTTCGTGAACGAGCATTGCCATCTACTCTGCGCCCGCGATCATTCCAGTTAGAATGGGTCCGGTTCCAGATGACTATCAACGTGAAAGACTTTAGGGGACAGTCGCCATGCTCACTTGGGTTCTTGGTCGCGTAGGGCGCAATGCGTTTTTGAGTTTTCTGTTGGTCGCTGTTGGGACTTCGCAGCTCTGCGAACCCCGCGTGACGATTCTCGCTCAGGAAGCGCTCAGTCCCGAAAGTACGATTCGGCTGAGATACCAGAAAATCGAGCAGTTGATTTCGATGCGCGATGGAACCAAGTTGCACACGGCCATTTTTGTTCCGCGCGATACGACTCGCACGTATCCCATCATAATGAAACGCACGCCATATTCTTGTGCGCCCTATGGAGCCGACACATATCCGGCTGCACTTGGGCCAAGCGAACATTTTGTGAAAGCGGGGTATATTTTCGTAAACCAGGATGTCCGCGGTCGATTCATGTCTGAGGGGACCTTCCAGCAAGTCACTCCGCACGTGGCGAACAAACGATCGCCGACTGATGTCGACGAGAGTTCGGATACATTCGATACCATCGCTTGGTTGCTGAAAAACGTCAATGGCCACAATGGACGCGTCGGCATGTACGGAATTTCCTATCCTGGGTTTTATGCTTCGGCCGGAATGATCGACGCTCATCCTGCATTGCGAGCCGTTTCGCCACAAGCGCCGGTGGGAGATTGGTATTTCGACGACTTCTTGCATAACGGAGCCTTTTTTCTGGCTCACGCCTTTCGTTGGCTAAATGGCAACGCACACCAGCGCAGCGGGCCTACGACTGAGAAACCGGCCGCGGAATTACTACCGTCCATCGACGGTTATAATTTGTTCCTAGAAGCTCAAACGATTGAGGAAATCAATCGCAGGCATCTCAAGGGCAAAGTTCCGTTTTGGAACGAAATGATGGCGCATCCCAATCGCGATGATTTTTGGAAAAAACGCGCGATACTTCCGCACCTCAAGCAGGTCGCGCCAGCAGTGATGGTCGTCACGGGTTGGTACGACGCGGAAGACTTGTACGGATCGTTCAAGACCTATCAAGCGATCGAACGATTTAATCCCAACGTGAACAACGTGTTGGTCGTTGGCCCCTGGATTCACGGTGGCTGGGCATCCGGTAATGGCGACCGATTGGGAAAAGTGCCGTTCGGTTCTAAGACCTCGGCGTTTTACCGAGCGGAAATTGAGTTTCCGTTCTTCGAAAAATACTTGAAGGATGCCGAATTGCCAGCGCCTGCCGAAGCGACCGTTTTCGAGACGGGTTCAAATTCGTGGCGAGTTTTCGACAAATGGCCACCCCAACAAGCTGTCGCTGAGGAGATGTTCTTTCGCGAAAAAGGTACCTTGGCGCAGCAAGCCTCCGCATTATCCGATAACGATGGATACGACGAGTATGTTAGCGATCCATCCAAACCGGTCCCTTACACCGAAGAGATCACTCCTCGCATGACGGTTGAATACATGGTCGACGATCAACGCTTCGCCGCTCGTCGGCCGGATGTATTGGTGTACCAGACCGAACCGCTGAACGAGGATTTGGTCGTGGCTGGTCCGCTCGATGTTCGCCTATGGGTTTCGACCACGGGAACCGATGCAGATTTCGTGGTCAAGTTGATTGACGTTCAGCCAGATGGGACCGACGCGGCCGCGCTGCCGAATTATCAGATGCTGCTGCGCAGTGAAGTTATTCGTGGTCGATTTCGTAACTCGTTTGAACATCCCCAAGCGTTTGAGCCGGGTGTTGTCTCGCAAGTCAGGCTTGAACTGCTGGACGTATTGCATCGGTTCAAGAAGGGGCATCGAATGATGGTTCATGTCCAAAGCAGTTGGTTTCCGCTGGTCGATCGCAATCCTCAGAAATTTGTGCCCAACATCTATTCGGCTAAAGCAGCAGATTTCCAGAAAGCCACGCAGCGTCTGTTCCACTCTGCAGCTCACCCCAGCAGCATCCGCATGTCCGTAATGCGTCCGGGGACTGAGCCGAAATAATAAACTGGCATTAAGTGAGAATTGATTCTCAGTCTGAATCGCCTCGCAGTGAAGATGCATTAAGTTAGGCGAATCTGCGTTTGATAACGATTAAACTGCGGTCGATTATGGGTGATTGATCGCCGTGAAGAGTGGGGAGTTTGCGAGCGACTTGGGATGCGATTTCGCTTGCGGACTCTTCGGCGTGTGCATGCACGAGAGCCAGCAGAGAGTCTTGTGTATAGCCACCTCGTTTGATGCCTCCAACAACATCCGGGGAGACCATCAGTAGCGTTTCACCTTGTTCCAGAGAAAATCGTTCTGTTTTGTAAGATGCGTCGGGTTGGGTTGCTAGGGCGGGGCCATTGGCCGAAATCATGCGAAAGCCGCGTTGACCGATTACGAAACTCTGGATATTCCCGGCTGCTGCGATTTGCACTGTGCCCGAATCGGGATCGAGTTGCACGTATCCAAGCGACCCGCGCCAGTCGGCGTTCTCGTGGCCCCAAGCGATCTCGTTGGCTTTACGAATTACTTGCCCTGGGACATGCCGCGTATTCCAGCATGCTTCGATAATGGTCTGCAGACTGGCAGCGACGATCGAACCAGCAGCTCCCGAGGCGATCGAATCCGCTAGCGACGCGCAGATTTGACCTTGGTTGTTGAGTGTCCAAGTATGGAAATTGCCACCCAACGGACCTGCTTGAAAAGTCCAGCCATCGATATCGAAATCCAGGTGGAGTGCTTGGCCGTCAGGCAATCGCGATGACTGCATGATACTGGCCGACTCGAGTTGTTTTGTCAGACTACGGCTGCGAATGACTTCCGCACTCAATACGCTGCGTTCGACATCCACGAGGATTCGGTCAGCAGAGGACTTGGCAGTCTCGATATCTGCGGAGCTGAAGTCGCGTACGTGGTTGCTCCACAGCCACAATGTTCCGTGTGGCATATTGGGCGACCCGATGGGCACGCACATGCCAGCCGCGAATTCTTCGGGACTGTTCCATTCGGGCGCCATCCTGATGTTCTCTAGCAGTACAGCATTTCCCAGTAGCGCTTCTAAATCGGCCATCGACCCGCGCAGTAGGCGTGCGGGTTTCGTCAACACCGATTGCGGCATTCCCCAACACGCGCGCATTTTCAACATGCTCGTAGTTTCGTCCAACAGATAGATCGCGGCTGCGTCGCTGCCGGTCGAATTAATCACGCGATGCAGGGAATCTTGCAATCGATCGCAGAGTATCTCGGCTTCATCGCCTCGCAATAGCACTCCGATACCGGCGGCCAGCTCTGCCTCTTGCTTGGCGATTACTCGTTCGGCGGCATGAAGCTGCGATTTTAGATCGTCGATGCCCTCTAGTAGACGCCAGGCACTTTCTTCGGACGTAATGGCCGCCGGGATCTCGGCGAATTCGTCCAACATTCCATCCATCGTAATCGTGCTGACTAACTGAAATCGTTTTCTCAGAGCACCTTGTCCGCTGCCGAGCGCATTGATGTGGGCGCGGCCCAAATTGTGCGGCGAACCGCCACGAACGCGAATTTGCCAGCCGGTCGCGTCCGAAAAAGTTTCCAGCATATCGCTTGCCAATACAGGTCGAGCAATGGTACTGGTCGGTTCGGAATCGCCTGAATGTAGCCGAAGGAATGGCCGTTTGTCTTGCACTACGCGCCTTTCAATCACGATGGAGTTGATTCACAAAGCGCTCGGCGAGTGGTGACGGAAAAATAATTCTAATTGGGCAAACTTTGATTGCACCAATCGGATTCTGAACTTGAGTCACGCCAATCGGGATATCGCCAAGCAGAGTTGCACTTTGGTTATCGGATTAGCGCGCGGCAAGATAAGCGGTAAAACCTCGCATCCATGCAAGCCTGCCGTTCACGGGGGATACCTATCGGAATCGTCGGCATACGGGTTTTCTTTGTACTGGTCGGAAGAATCGTAGCGTACCATCGATTGTTTCGTTACGGACGCCACAAACCTAGCGAGCAGCCGAACAATCAGAGGACTAGACAAGCATGCGCGATTTATGCCATGCGGATCGCGCGGGTTGTTCAGACGATTGAGAATTGAGTTTGTGTTTTTACAAGTGCAAGGTCATCTGGGAAGGTGTGAATCGCTTGAATGTTCAAGCTTTTTTGGCGAGCTTCCAAGTGAATAAAGCTCAACCCACCGATCATGATACGACCACTGGAATCGAAAACTTGAATTAATTCGTGTTCGCGCACTGTTTGACCGAGTTGCTGCTGAATCAGCCAGAACATCTCGGCTGGTACATGTTCGAGCTGGCACTGATACTTGTAATTCACTCCGCCACGGCATTCGATCCGGTCGGAATAATCGCCTTTGATTGAGCGAGAGAGAATTCGCCGGCGCTGCGGCAAAGGTTGGCGCGCCGATGCGGCAACTTCTGTCAGAGTAACGTTGCCCGATGTCCAGGTAATCACATGACCATCGCTAGTTATGTCGATTCGCGTTTGATAATCTTGCCGCGCGACGGTATGCGTTTTGAAAGTCTGAAATAGCTCTGGATGCAATGAGCGGGCGAAAAGCTGAAACGTCAACTCGGCCACTTTGGGACGAACACTTGAAACAGTCATTCCAAGAACCTATGCAAAATCGCCGGCGGCTCGATCCCATCGTCCGTTGGGCTTTACAATTGTGAAACGAGTCAGTTCGATAAGGTCAATCGCACCATTCGATCGCTAAAGACCATTCAGATCGAGCGTGCATTATAAGCGGCTGGCAAGCCTTGTACCAAGAGCAACCAACAATCCTCGCAAAACTGATTTTCCACTCTTGACATACGGCAACTTCCTTGCGCCGATCGGCTAAGGCGAGCGGCAGATAGGAATTTACCAATACAAGCCCGAAGCGCAAGCGAGTGCCGAAACCACGCACCAGTCAATCCAGGCTCTCACTCGCTTGCGCTTCGGGCTTGTATTGGTAAATTCCCATCTGCCAATCGGCTAAGTTGCTTTGTGGCGCGCTGGCAGCAGAAACGCCGCGCAAAGAAGTCACTCTGAGAACTATTCCGAGTCGGTCCCAAAGCTATTTGTTATTTGATAGGGCGGCTTGAGCTAGTTTTCAAGCTGCTCGCGCACCACGAACATTGCCTCGGAGC
>SYJV01000234.1 GCA_005798335.1 Planctomycetaceae bacterium
AGTTCGATACGCATCTCCTCGATGCTTGCTTGTGACAGCAAGTTCGGCACGACTAAATAGCCTTCCAACTCAATGAAGCGGATGCGCTGGGGCGTACTTAGCTCGCTCCAGTTGACGTTCGGGCGATTGGCAGTCGATAGGCTCTCAAGCGAATTCGAAAAGGCGGCATTCACCAGCGAAGTTCCATTTGGTTGACGATCTCGTCCGCCAGTCGCTCAGCCGCTCGTTGGTAAGCGGTAGCGATACTTTGGCCTCCTTCAGGAACGAAATCCATTGACTGATTGAACAAATAAGCCACTTCGCCCGGTGGAAGAAAACGGTTTTCCATCAACAGGTTTCCGCGGCGATCCACCCAGGTTAACTGAATGGTCATGGTCGTTTCAAGTGCCCGTGGCTCGTCAGTCGTTGTTTCAGTCAGCGTACGCTTGGAGTCACTGAGTACGCGGCAAGTCAGAACGCTATCGGCCGACGCATCTCCCACGACACGATAGGGAGTGCGCAACTGGATTGCCTTTTGCAACGCCTCGGTAACCTGCTGACCGAGCATAGGACGCCAACCGTCATTGCGCACTATAGGAACATGGATGGTTTGGATATCGCGACGAAACAGTGTTCCTGATCCTCGCTGATATCCCGCACATCCGCCAGCGAGCATCAGGCAACCGCAGAGCCAGAGGGTTGATTTCGCGAATCCGCTGCTCATGTACTCAGCATGTGATACTGAATGCGGAACTTGTCTCATGCCAATTTCCTTGCCTGCCTGGCGGTATCATCCATCTCGAATATGGCAGACGGCTATTTCGACTGACCAGTATTTTGCAACCAAGGTCGCTCGGCACCTCGATCGGGAAATAGTTTGGCCAGCGGAGCCAAATACTGAGGCGGGTCATCGGGGCGATCGGCCAACGTATCGAGTTTCTCTTGTGCTTGCTCAGCAAAGGGCGTATCTGAAAAATCCTTGACCAGGATTTTCAGATAGTATTTGGCCGATCCCCATTCCTTTTTCTTTTCGCGAAAGTCCGCTTGATCCCAGTGCCGCTCAGCCAACAAGTAGCGGATCTTGGCATATGTCCGATTGAGTTCCTCGCGCTGCTCTTGCGACTCTCTGGGAAACTGCCGCAGAATTTGCTTAACTCGTTTCTCAGCTTCCGTTAGCGGAACACTGGCATACTTCGGCCCTTGGTAAGCAAGCAACAGGCTTTGCAGTTCCAAAAACTGTGCTTTGAACTGATGTTCACTATCGGGATAAGTGATGCGCAAATCGGCGAACGTATCTGCGGCGGTCTCGTAATCCTCGCGCTCAAAGGCAGCCACAGCCAAGCGCATTGTGGCATCATCCGAAGCCTTACCAATTGGGTTATCCAGCCTAATCTTCTCCAGCACTCGCTTGCCGTGGCCTCGAGTATCGTTTAGCGGCAGCGTATTGTCGCTGAAATTGACCATCACGAACGGTTTGTGATCGACTGCATCGTGCTTCAACCAGTAGTCGGCGATCTCAAAGCGCCGCGTGTCGACGCGATCAACGTATGGGTTGCGCGGGTAATTCTTGATCAGCTCTGCGTAGGCTTGTTCGGCCTTGTAAAAATCCTCAGCGAAGAAATAGCTCTCACCTTTCATCAGTAGCGCGTCCTGCTGGAAAGATGAATCGGGCCAGTTCTTCGCAGCGGATTTAAATTTCTCAGCGGCCAACCGGAATGCATCTCGCCGCTCGACGCCTTGCAATGTCGTTGCCTGATTGAAAAGCTGCTCGGCCACGGCATACTCAGCTTGGGCCTTCTCGACGTTCTTGCGATGTTGCAAACTGGGAAAGTACTTCGCCACTATGCCGGACCGCGAGCGCCGCTTCTCTGCTGCCAGCCCTTCGTCGCGATACTGACTCGGACCGTCGATCTGACGGGCTGCGGCGGCATGATCGGTCAGCGAACTGCCACGCGGATTGAGTGTACTGCAACCAGTCAACAGTGTTACACAGCAACCATAGATCAGCGTCCAGCCGACCAGCGACTGAGCACCAAGCGCCATTCGCCACCACTCTCGTGGCTTGGAACAACGCGAATCGCTGGAGCTGCCGATCCTCACAAGCATTCGGGATCGCGGCGCAAATTTTGACCAGCTTCGTTTTTCTAGCGGCGACTTCCTTGTCAACGCCCGAGCTCCTCCAAATAGGAGTGTAAATTCAGTTTCCGGTCCAGTAATACCGTCAAGTATTTTTGGACGACTGAGCGTATCGTCTTGCGCCCAGTTGAGATGTAATCACTTAATTCAATGTCTTGCCATTGTGGGGTCGAGAATTCTCGCAATAGCGTTCTTTCTCGACTTGTTATCTGAACCATCAACCTCTGTCCAGCTTGGCAACGCTCGCACAGTACTCCTCCGGCCTCGGCCCCAAACACGCTGGTTGCCGCGTCTGGGATTGGTTCTCCACATTGGGAACATTGATTCCAGGATGGTAAGTGTCCTAGCATGCGCATCAATTGCAGTTCCCAACGCAGTACGATTGCGCGAATTTCCAAATCAGTTCGAGCTAACGCGTCCAGCGTCTGTTCCGCCAAGGCGAAAACTTCGGTATGCCGATCGTCTCGGAGTGTTACTCGATCTAGTAATTCGCAAACGTAATAACCTGCGTACAATCGCAGCAAATCGCGAGCTCCCGCGCGGAAACGCCTGGTCAGTTTAGCTTCGGTCAACAGGTCCAGAACGTCTCCCGCTTTCGGAATGAACACTATGCGACATACACTCAGCAGGTCAAGAGCAGCTTCGAATGGGCTTTTTGGTCGGCGAGCCCCCTTGGCCAGTACTGAGATCTTGCCGAAGTCCCGCGTAAACAAAGTAGCGATGCAGCTCGTCTCGCTCCATGGAAAAACTCGCAAAACTATTGCATCCGTCTGTTCGGAAATCATGGGAAAGGGTTATCATTCCTCAGATGAAAAAATGGTATCATGTCCGAGCTTTACCCCGGTCAGCTAATTCACCCACCCTATCATTCCATATGAGAGTTTGTCATGGCAGGTGTGCCACGCTTTTTTCGAGTTCGTCAATCGTATCCTCGCCCAAAAGTCAGCGACATCTCCCAAAGGGTGCATGAACAACTGCGAGCCGCCCAGGTCGATCGTCGAATCGCACCAGGTAAGACGGTCGCGATTACGGCCGGCAGCCGGGGCGTGGCTAATATATCCACGATCATCAAAGGTTGTGCCGATTTTGTAAAGTCGATTAACGCTATTCCAGTCATCATCCCTGCCATGGGCAGCCACGGCGGTGCGACCGCAGAGGGTCAACGCGGAGTACTCGCCAGTTACGGGATCACCGAACAAACGATGGGTTGCGAAATTCGCAGCAGCATGGAGGTTGTCGAATTGGTCCGCGCCGCTGAGGGATTCCCCATTTACTTCGACCGCAATGCACGGCAAGCCGATTGCGTACTAGTGGTAAATCGCGTCAAACCTCATACGCGATTTTCTGGCCCCATCGAAAGCGGCTTGATGAAGATGATGTTGATCGGATTGGGCAAGCAGCGCGGCGCGGAAGTTTACCATCGCGCAATCATGAATTACTCCTTTGACCAAATCGTCCGCCTGGTCGCTCGAACGGTCATTGAACAATGCAATGTCGTCGGCGGACTAGCGATTCTTGAGAATGCGTATGAGGAGACAGCCGACATTGTTGGCATCGCTCCGGAGCAAATCGAAACTCGCGAGGCTGAATTATTGACGCGCGTCAAGCAGCTCGTGCCCAAGTTACCGTTCGATCATGCTGAAGTCTTGATCGTTAATGAATTGGGCAAGAATATCAGCGGTTCCGGCATGGATACCAACGTGATCGGACGCAAATACAACGACCGTGCCGCTGCCGAAACCGAAACTCCCAAAATTCACAATATCTACGTGCGCAGCTTGACCGAAGCGACTCACGGAAACGCTTCCGGAATTGGCATTGCCGAATTCTGCCATCGTCGCGTCGTCGAGCAAATCGATTCAACGATCACGCGCATGAATTGCGTAACTGCTGGACATGCCGCTGCGGCGATGTTGCCCCTGGATTATCCGACGGACTTGGCGGCGCTTGAAGTCGCCTTCAATCAGGCGGGATTGCACTCGACCGAATCCGTCCCTGCCATGTGGATTCCTAATACACTTCACATATCCGAAGTTGAATGCAGCGAAGGGCTGTGGAACCAGGCTCGCGAAAACAGCCAATTAGAAATACTCTCCGAACCAACTCAATTGCAATACAACTCAACCAATGACCTAGTTAATCGGTTTTAGGTCCAAGCGGTCGCAGTTTACAACCACCGCTGGTGTTTGTACCACGCAACGGTTTCTTGGATGGCATCGGCAAGTGAACGCGACGGATGCAGCCCAAATTCGGCTTCGATGCGTTCGCACGAGCAAGCCCAGCTCGATGCTGTGGCTTCGCGGACTTTGTCGATATTGAAGGCATCAGGTCGACGGCGGCAATAGGCGATGATTTGATTGATGCCTGCCGCGATCCATGGCGCTGGGCCAACTAGCGGTACAACAGGTGCCCACGGACGCTTTAAATGCACTCTGATGATTTTTCCTAGCTCAGCATAATCCGGATACTCAGGGCAGCATGCAAAGTAAACGCCCCTTCCACTCGTGAGCCTCTTCTCAGCCGGCATTTGCTCGCGCGGCAAACGCGTTCCATACTCGGCAGCTTGCGTTATCGATTCAACCGTGTCGTCAATGTACGACATCGAAAGCTGCGGACCTCGCCAGCCAACAACTGGATGAAATCTCAAGTATTTAATCGCTTGAAACATAGGCAGCATTTCGCGATTGCCGGGACCGAATACTATTCCCGGTCGCACAATCGTGGTTGGCACTTCGTCTGCGATTTCAGCAACAGCCAACTCACCAGCCAATTTGCTGCGACCATAATTGGAAACTGGGGCGGGTGCGTCGATTTCAGTCCGCACCGAACCTGCAGCGCAAGGTCCCGCGGCAGCCACCGACGAAACATAGATCAGGTGTGGAGGTCGCGATTGAGCTCGGCAAGCTTGCGCAAGATTGCGAGTGCCCTGACCGTTTACGGCGAACAGGTCATTTCTTGATAAAGCCGACGTCATCGCCGCCAAGTGAATCACTGTGCGACAACCTCTTACCGACTCCATTAACGCTTGCGTATCGAACAGGCTGGTGCCAACTACGGTCGCTCCCAGATCTCTCAAATCTTCGACTGCGGATGGACGGCGCACTAATAATCCAACGCGCAGGTCTTCACCCAGGTAGCGTGCGGCTAAATGCCGCCCAATGAAACCGCTCGCTCCAGTAATCAAAACATCCAGAGTCGAGCGATCCGACACAGAACGTCGCACTGTGCTGGGCGCACGTGATCGCAACGACAGGCCCTCGGTTGGTCCAGTCAGCGACACAACCCGCGCATTCATGATGAACTCCACGGTTGATTGGAATTAGGTTTACCATCGATCAGATATCTTGCGTTAGCTGATTCAATGGCAGGTTAATTCGTTCGCTTAACGCGACAGGCTTTAGCCCATACTCAATCGTGTTGGACCTAGCCGTCGTTGTGGTCGTTCTAGTGCGATTTTATCAATTATAAAGGCGAGTTCGGCGGCTGCAATTGTTGTCCTAGATTGTTTGGTCACCCCGTAAGCTCGAATTTCGCGACCAAGAAAATCATCCTGC
>SYJV01000235.1 GCA_005798335.1 Planctomycetaceae bacterium
AGATGGACAGCGCCACTTTCATTTGCATTGGAAAGAACAAGTCGTTGCAGCGAAATCGTTTAACGAACGTGGGATAAGCTTCCAGCTTGTCAACCTGTAGCGGAGTTTCGCCATTGCTTCCACAAGATATTGACAAGCTGGAAGCTTATCCCACGTTCGTTGAACGGTATTGGGGTTAAACGACGAAATGGCTACGACCAAAAGCCATACCTTGCACACAAAATGGCGCTGTCCAACTAGACACCACTGGCCGATTGTGACTAAAGTCTGCTTTTGGCCTATGAACGCATAATTGAATTCAGCCACGCGAGCATCTCAACCGATACTTACGCGATACACGCGTCGCGTGAGTCCTGGTTTGGGTTCAGAAACGGGTTAGCTACCGTTGCCAGAATAACTGGTGCTTCGCACAACGATTCGTAACTGCTTTCCGGACCATGACGATCCTTGAAATCTAGTCCGTATTAGGATGGGAAGTATGGCTTCAGTAGAATGGCTGCCCGCAGGTGATCTACGACGAATCCAGAATCAGACCCCAGACACAGAATCCAGCCCGGCAAAAAACAATCAATTCAATCAACTACAAATCGGTACGAACCTATTCACTCGCGATGCTGGACCCAACCAGCTCTTGGCAACTCGCCGCAAGCATGGCGGACGCAACTCGTCCGACTGGATGTCTGAGTATTTTGTAGGTTCGAATCCGGGATCGACTTAAGACCTACTCGATAATTCTACGCACCAAGATGCATCGATTCGTGTTCAGGTCCTGGCCGACTTGAAAACCCACGGGGATCGATCGATCGACGACGTAGAAGGCTCGGTGTCTTCGCGATTGCCCGCGTTCGGTACCGAATTCGAGACCCAGGCCGGTCTGCGGGTTGAATTCAAAGTACCCGACAGTAATGCGCACCGCGTAAACATTTGAGCGCGTGGTCACCAGATTGGCTAATCGAGTTAGCGGTAAAAACTCCGTAAATGGATGCGGGTGCGCCACATTTGGTTGCGGAGAAAAGAGTGGCCTACCGCCAACTAGCGCCCCTCGCAGCAATGTCGCTTGCGCCGGATTAGCTCGACTACGTTCGTCCAAGCGATCGGACAGATGAGCGCCAGAATCATTGCTCGTATTGGGTACCATCCCTGCCGATAATGACGATTTGAACACACCAGAGAATTGCGATGGGAATTCGGGGTGCAAATATTTGTTCGAGCTCGGAATAAAGGGCGATGGCATGGGAGAATAGCCTCGTCGGCTTTCCTCCAGTTCCTTGGCAAAAGGGATTTGCCCGTGATTACGCACCGCGTCCGTTGCCGGAGTCATGGCGTTCCACATAATTGCTCGCCACACTGCAGGTTCCGACACGGTATTCAAGTTGACACGGCCCGGTTCGACAAATCGTGTCAATCGATTGTACGGCGCACGCAGTGGAAACAGCCATAGATTGCTGGCTTGTTCAACATCGGATTGAGGCGTCGCGATAAAGTCTGTGGCGCCCGGTGCGATATGTACGCCCGCATCCGACCATGGGGAAGGCACTTCGACCATCTCGAGAATGGCTGCCGCCGAAGTGCGCTCTTTCGTTTCGGACGGATGGCTAAACCAGTTCATCAGATGTGAAAAACCGTTGCTGCGGTCGCTGACGTCCGAGTACGGATTGACGGCGTCGCGAGCGGAAAATTCTTGCATGAATTGGCCGGGACTGCTCAGCGGAACCCACGCCAACTCAAGTGGATTGACGTAGGGTCGATTCGCCCAGAAGGGAGCTGCGGGAACTCGCGCTGGCGCGCCATGAAACCCTGAAAAAATTGGTGCTGGGCCAGGTGATTCGCCGGCGAGCGTAAACGAATAGTTCAAAAATCCCAAAGTGACAACCGCGTCACTGCCGTCCGGCTCCGGCGCCCCACGATTGACCGAAGAAATGGGTGACCCGGGAATTGCTTGATCGACAAATAATTCCACTCCCAAATAGTCGTTTCCAGCGGACGTTGGTGTGGGACGCAAGTCGTGTGTCTGATACGAGAACAACGTCTTGTACGGTGCCGTAATTCCACGCGACGGATAACCAAGTGTGGATGGGTCCAGCAGCGAGCCAGTTTTCTGGCGGCTGGCAAACTTGTACGTCGGTCGAACGTTCCCAGGAGGTTCGTCTTCGCCATTGAACAAAGTCAAATCGATAGCAACCCAATCGACGGTCAAGTAAGGATTGAACCATGCATGGTAGGGCAGATCCGGGTCCGCCAGTCGTTGCAAAAATGCCGTACACCAATTCTCCTGAGTTCCAGCAAGCATGGCTGCACCGATATCCGAGGTACCCGTCGTCGTTTTGCGAGACCAATTCTCAAGCGGCGTTCCGGCTTGCCCTCGATCCAATGGTGCCATTGCAGGTGCTCGAGAACTCAAACTGTAATCGTGATAAGCATCTGGTGGAATCGCCAGAAAACCGAGCGCACCAGTGGGACCATCTGCATCCGCGTTCGCTTTACCATTTGAGCTATTCAGCCGCGAAGTTGGAATCGGGTAGTAGTCCGCGCCAGGCAGTGGCTCTGATACGTTGATACCTATTGGCTGCCAAGCCGCGTTGCCCGGTTGCCAATGAGGTGGCGGGTCAGCCGCAGCGATCATCGTGACCGCGTCGTTCATGGAGGGTCGCTGCGCAACGAACGTGGCCGACGGAGTACTCAGCGTTGGATCTCGCCTGTAGATGCGAGCCCAGTTCCGCGCAAGCTGAATGCGATGCGTATTGGGCTGGTGCGTCGGTGGCTGCGCAGTATTTCGCCGTGAACCAAAGTAAGTGGTGTCGCGCGGGCCGATTACCAAATATTGACCGCCATCCAGCAGGATGTCGTTGCCGCGATTGACAAACACTTGGTCTCGAACTGGTGCGCCCAAATTGGGACAATTTTGTGCTGTTGCAAGGAATCCCGGCGTGAAGACGATTGCTCGCGCTTGGTGGGCGTCTGGTTCCGTTGCCCGATCAGTTGTCTTCCAGTCAAACATCAAGCCGCTGGTCCAGGGGTTCGAAGGAAACTGATAAGTGATTAGGTGTTTGGACGACGGATCGTTATAACGGTGTAGCGGTGTATCCATTGCTTCGGCAGGACGAGACTGGCCAATGTACACACGCCAAATCGGAAATCGAGCTCCACTAGCATCCGCTGGACTAAGGCGACTCAAATCCAACTTCAACTTTCCACCCTGCATCCGATACAGGCTCGGCGGAGCACCAGGCAACTGCGCTCCACTAACGACTTCAGTTGTGCGCGGACAATACAGCTCAAGAAACAGCGATCCTTGCGGAATACGGTATTGGTTATATTGATCGCGTCTAGCTGGATCTGACGTGACGCGCATGTCGTGGGTCGCCAGGGATTCTGTTAACAACAACTCTGGCTGTTCCATGCCCCAAACAATTCCACCTCGCGGTTCCCAAGCAAAACGCGGTTTATCGAGCGTACCCTTATTGGAAAACGGATCAGCATCGTAGGGAAACCGAGTCATGGCGGCATCCGCGTCTCGAAAGTCAACCACGTTCACAGCCCATTGAGCCAGTATTCTCGCTCGCAACTCTGGTGTTGCAGGTACAGCCAAATTGGGAAAGCGATAGTCCGCCGGCAGCAGACACTGAGCCAGACAATACAAGTGCCGCGCGAATAACTGTCGCGACTGGACACCTTGATATTCTGGAGGAGGGCTGGCTGGGTCCAGATTCTTTTGCCCAAGTAGATAATCCTCGATGACATTGGTCGCTCCCACAGTCGGACCGTTTTGATTGGCCGTTGCCGAAGCATAAGAGCGCTGAGGATAGCGCACCAATTCACTGGGTTCGTCGATCTGGCCGTTTCCATCATCGTCTCTTCCGTTTCCAAACGGACGATTCAGATTCAGTCGCTCCGCTCGATGAAACTCCAGAGGAAACATTTCCGCGAAAGCCGCATGGGGCAACATGGGCGTCGCCGGTACTGGTTCGTTGCGGCTGGCCAAACGAATTTTCAGCACCACGTCCACCATTTCATAGAATGAGGAAACTGGATCGGTTGCGGCCAGTGCTTGCGTACCAAAAATAGGCAACCGCAAGTGCGATGTTCGCGGTGAAATCGCCATGCGCGCTGTGGCAGGTAGCAGCGTTGCCAATCGCTGAGGCAGTTGACTGCGGTCCCAGTCGTTTGTTCGATAAACGCGCTCCCATTCGCCAATGCCAAACGGAGAATCGCGATGACCTCCACTGCGCCAACGAGATTCGTAGGGATCATCGACCAACGAATCGCTACCGACCAACAGTGGATTACCCAACCGATCCAACCCCAGCGCCGTGCGACCTCGCGGAGAAATCGGCAGCGCCGGCAGCGCTGCGCTGGTCATGATGTGTGGCCGCTCGCGATCGTCAAACTGGCTGACTAGGTCGTCGCCTACGCCGCCAGGACTGCTATCGGACGAATCCGACGAACGGTACCGCGCAATTAAGAACTCTCGATAAGCCTCATCGCTAGCCAATAAAGGTCGCAAGGATGCTTCGGCAGCACCGAGTCCAAATCCCTGCGGCAAGTGCAAGTTTGCGCCAGCCGCAAACGGACTATCTGCGGCGGGTGTTGGTTGAGCATAATCCACCGTACTCTGCTGCGAATTGCCCACCGCATTGAGATCCAGCCGCCCGTCCAAATCTTCGACATAGTAGCTTACCAACACGCGCAGCAATTTGCCTTCCGGCGAGCTGATCGGCGGCAAATTCAAATCGACCCACACGCTGTCGGCTAGCGCATCGCCATCGTTGTCGACGTCCCACGGTCCGCTTGTCAACCAACGCAGCCATGATACGTACTGCGGTAACAAAGTAGGCCAAGTGCGCACCCAATCATTTTGCAAGTCGAGCGTCAACTGAGGCGTGTTGGGAAGACCCGAAGCATAGCTACCGAAATTGCTGCCGCTGAAATCAGGATTCATTACATAGGAAGTACGATCGCCCGGCAGCGCTGGCCAGCGCGGAGTCGTTGAACGAACATTGGTCACTTGGATCGATAGCGGGCGAGCCGACGCGCCAACGATTCGATCCAGTGTCGCGAACAGGTCGCTGGGAGTGTATTTCGCTGGATCTTTCCAGTTCGCAATATAATTCACCAGCGCTGCACGATGAAAACTGGGCACTATGTCTTCGGGCTGACTCGCTCCCGCAGATCGAAACGCCAGATGAAAATCATGCATGTCTGCCGCATCGTACGATTCGTCTGCTCCACCGGCCGGCACGACCTCGCCAGGCAACCGGCCAACATTTGGCTGCAATCCAATCGGCAGATTTTCAAGTTCTCGGGGAGGTGGTGACTGGGAAGATGAATGAGCCAATCGATGCGATTGAATTGTGCTATCAAACGATATTCCGCTTCCCAGTCCATTCAACGCTACATCGTTCATCAACAGCGTCCGACCTTCGCTGAGTTTACTTGGTTGCACGCTTTCATGGCATAGCGAGGTACCGGACAGATTTGTAAGCGATGCTGGAATCATTCCATCGGGCAATCGTCGTACCCAGTCATCGATCGATAGCGATAGCCAGTTGTTCGATACGCTCGATGACACAATCTGGCGCTGGTCGATCTCGGACAAATCAATCAGTAGCGAATACTGTTGCGCCAACTCGGCGGGGCCGGCTGAACTTGAAACCGCGCCCACATACCGCACGACGTGAAATGATTGGTGCATCAATGGGCCGGACAGAAAGGTCACCACACGGCCGGCATAAACGTCGGTTTCTTGAGCCAATCCTGCTGATTCGAGTGGCACTCGCAAAAATCGACCCGCCAACAACATCGGGCGTTGATCAGAACTGCCAGTCATGTCTCTGGCCGGGTTGGCGCGCGCATAATCCTCGCTTCTGACTCGCAAGACGATCGGTTCATCTTCGCCACTCGGTTGTGCTGGACTACCGTAGAGATCCTCCAGCAACGAGTGCTTCCACAGCGCAGAGTCGTCGTCGGTGGTGCCACGCAACAATTGCGACAAAGCCGCATCGAGCAATCGAGGTGCGGGAGTTCCACGATGTTCGCTGCGCGCCAGCGCCACGCTGGCACTACGCGAACGACTGGCGACGGCTAGATAAGTAATCGCCAGCATACTGAACAGCGTCAGCATGCTCAGCACCACCAGCAGAACCAACCCAACACGCGATCGCTTAACCGTCCCATTCGGCTCGCAACGTGGGATAAGCTTCCAGCTTGTCGTTGTCCCTCTACCTTGGCCGATCGCAGGCATCCTTCGAACGAGCCTAATGTGAATGTGAGACTGACACGGCGATATCGTCACGCCGGTTCTGTGTGCAAAAAGTGGATTAGTCCCGTAGGGACGAAATGTCGGTTGAAAAACGTCGGCGAGATGCACTTTGTCCCGTAAGGACAGCCTGTCGGTTGAAAAACGAAGAGCGCTACACGCTTGCGCCCGTCGAAAACAACCGGGACGAACCCACATGACGATCAGTCCCGTTATTGAATCGATCGAACGCCAATTCTGTCGCGTCATCACACTTGCTGCCGACATGTTGTCCCTACGGGACAAAAGACAAAATGCATAACGCTGTTCTACCGACATTTCGTCCCTACGGGACTTTAAAGAATCGGTCAACTTGAAAACGTTCAAGCGCGTTCAAAGCTACTCACTAACCCAGAACCAGCGTGACGAAATCGCCGTTTGAATCCCAACTTTTCAACAGGCTTACTTCGAACCCATTCGTGCCGGCCAAAACTATTCAATGACTCTCCGCAGCAATACGCATTTATCGGTATTCAGGTCCTGACCAACCTGAAACCCAACCGTTTGCGAGCGATCGATGACGTAAAACGATCGATGCCTCCTCGCTTTCCCTTGTTCTGCTCCATACTCGACACCAATACCGGTCGATGAATCAAATTCGAAATATCCAATGGTAATTCTGACTGCAAACACGTTTGAACGTTGAGTTACTAAATTTGCGAGTCGAGTGAATGGCAGATATTGTTTGAATGCGTGAGGCAATTGCGGAGGCAAAGCCGGTTGCAATGGCACGGCTCCTTGCGCTGGCAATGCCGGTTGGTATGGCACAGTCGGCTGGAACAGCAGGGGAGTTGTTGGTAGCACTGATGTATTTGCCACAATTGTCTGATCTGGATTTCCGCGCAACAAGGTCACATGCGTCGGATTGTACCTGGCAGCCAATTCGAGGTTGGGCACTGGAACGATGCTAGCTTCAAACGTGCTCTTAAATATTCCAGAGAATTGAGTCGGGAAGTTAGGATTCAAATATGGATTATCACCGCCCGCAGCTACATATCCCTGGCGGCTTAATGTGAACTTATCCCAAAATGCTGGCACGGGCACGTTAATCAAATCATTTCGGATTGCATTAGGAGTCATAAAATTCCACATCAATCCCCTAAAGACGTTTGGCTCGGTAAGTGTATTGATATTCACACGGCCTGGTTCAACAAACCCAGGAATCCTGTTATAGGGAGCCCTATACAAGGACATTGCTGAATTTGTAGCCCAATCCTCGGTGGTCATTGGGACGGTCGTTGGTTTTACAACTTTTACGTCATCGGGAGGAATGAACTCATCGGTATCTGACCAAGGTGATGGAGTTTCGACCAACTCAAATAGTGTTGAAGCAGGGTAGTTATCTGGGCTCTGGTTATTGATTGCCTTAGGGTGCCCGAAGAAGTTTAGCAGATGTGCAAATCCGTGGGTTGATTCCCCATATGTGTCCACTGAAACACCTTGTGTGTCCACTGGAACATCCGCAGTAAATTCCTGCATGAATTGGCCGGGAGCGCTTAGAGGAACCCAGGTTAACTCAAGTGGATTTACGAAAGGCCTATTTAGCCAAATCGGAGTTTGTGGGACGTACTCAGGCGCTCCTTGAAACCCAGAAGCCCAAACTGATTCTAGTTCATAAGTCGAATTCAAGAACCCCAGCGTACAAAACGACTTTTTTCCAACAACATAATCGACATGGGATCGATTCTGAGTTGGATACTTAATTGGATCATCCACAGACAGCGTGCGATTAAAGTACACGTCAGAAGCGTTTGTATCCACCGGTGTTTCAGGCAATTCTTCAGGTGTGTGGTACGAGTAAAAGGTCTTCTTCATTGCCGGGTTACCGCCAGTCAGATCCAATGGCGGGTTGACGCTAGTCAGATCGATTTCCAATTTTGACGCATTGATGGCGACACCCGTCTTTTGACGACTTGCAAATCTAAATTTCTTGGTACTGGAGTTTGGTGCATCTTCGCCATTGAACACGGTCAAATCGATAGGAATCCAATCAACCGTAATATAAGGATTGAATTTTTCATGCCATGGCTTGTTGGGATCTGCCAACCTCTGCAGATAGGCTGTACAAAAATCCTCCTGGGTAAATTGCTCCAAAGGCACATCGCCATTTAGCTCTCCAGGCGTGCCCCAATTCTCGAGTGGCGTATCCTTCGATTTTCGATCGAACAACTTGTTTTGTCCCAGATATCCGTCTGGAGGAAGCAGGCCGAAACCTTTGGCATTGGTGGACGGATCCGCTGCAACGTCCGAGGCATTCAATTGCTTTTGTGGAGCCTTATAATAATCCGCGTCGGTTGGCAATGGTTCGGAAACATTGATACCCACCGTCGGATATGGGTACGCGGGCGGAGGATTAGCATTGGCCCAATGATTAGGTAACGCCGCTGCTGCGATCATGACTTCACAATCTGCCATGGTTGGGCGCTTTGCGACCGCATTCTCAAATCTTGTTTTCTCGGCCGTGTAATTGTAAATATTAGCCCATTGCTTAAACATTTGATTAGTGTTTGGCAAAACGTTCATTGGAATTTGAGGTGCAAGGTAATTCGGAATATTCGATATTAGCTCGATGCGATGTGGGTTCGGTTGGTGCTTTGGAGTTATGGCGACCTGTTTTCGCGAGCCAAAATAAGTCGTTTCGCGAGGGCCAATGACTAAGTACTGACCTCCCCCAAGTTGGATATCGCTTCCCTGGTTTACGAAAACGCGATCGTCTGCTGGGGAGTCCTGCGGTGTTGCCGGCGCTTTGGGCTTTACGCCTGGACAATTTGCATATGTGGGCAGAAAGCCGCTACGGAAAATGATAAGTCGCGATTTTTCCGGGTCTGGATCCTTCAGTTTCTCGCTGTAGTCAAACTTAAATCCGTAATTCTGTGGAATTTTTGCGGTGTTTGAGTTTTTAAGACCATCGTCGCTCGGAAATTGAAAAGTGTAATTCAGTGGGTTTAATGTGGTATTGGCTTGATCATCATGACTTTTGTTGAACGCAACATTGGGCCGATCAGGGTCAGCTTTATTGGGATCGATTTCGGGTTGCGATTCTCCAACATAAATGCGCCAGACTGGGAATTGCGCGTAGTTGGGATAGGGAGGGCTTTGCGCGCCTAAATTCAACTTACCAGTCACACGATCGTACAGGCTGCCCGAAACTCCAGGTACATGAATATCTGGGGCGATATCTGGGGCGACATTATTAGGACCACTGGGAGTACGCGGACAATAGAGTTCGAGAAAGAGGGACCCTTGAGGAACGCGATACTGATAGAAAGGCTTGGGGGCTTGACTGGATGCATCCTCTTTGGCACGAATATCGTGCGTGGCTAGCGACTCAGTTAGTAGCAATTCCGGTTGTTCCATGCCCCACACGACACCGTCATCGGGCAACCAATTTTGTGGCGGTTTTCCGACATTTGTCTTGAGCGTAAATGGTTCCGCATCGTATGGAAATCGCATCATAGCTGAATCCGCGTCGCGGAAATCAACCACATTGGCAGCCCATTGCGCAAGAATCCTCGCACGTTCAGCAGGAGGTGGTGGGTTAGAGCTTGATGGCAGATTGGGGAATTTGTAATTGGGAGGAATGATAAGTTGTGCCAAACAGTATAAATGTCGTGCCAACAATTGACGCGATTCGAGTCCACCCCATATGTTACGCTCCACGTTTTTGAGGTCTACAAATTCAAAATTCGATTGGCCAAAAACGTAGTCTTCCACAATATCACTTGCAGGTCTCCCAGTCGGAACAGTTCTGTAAGTCAAAGAACTTTTGTCAAGGTGTTTCAAAGGAAACTGGCCCATCACAACCTCACTTGGCTCATCAACCTCTCCGTTGTTGTTATCGTCCGTTCCGTTGCCAAGCGGGCGGTTCAAATTCAGTCGTTCGGATCGATGAAACTCAAGCGGGAATAGCTCTCGAAATCCTTCCGCTGATATCCCCGGAATGCTTCGTCGATTAAGCATCGAATTCACTAAATCGTAAAATGAATTAATTGCAGTATCAGCCTGCAGAGAACGACCAGCAAGAACGGGGATTCTTAAATGAGCCGACTTTGGGGTTACAACGTGGCGATGCCCAATTGGAAATCTGCTCGTCAGACGATCCTCAAATGCTGATCTATCCCAATCATTAGTGCGAATCAACCTTTCCCAATCATCTAGCGAATACGGACTGTCGAAAAAAGATGGTTTCTGCCAACGAGCTTCGTACGGATTATTGTTGCGAATATCGAAAGGGCTCACTTTGTTCATCATTAGTGGATTTCCAAGTCGATCAAGCCCAAGGGCCATCACACCATATCGTGAACTCGGAAGTGCTGGTAATTCAGTCCTCTGCAAAACTACAAATGGCGCAATGCGCGGCAAGGGATATTCCTCGCGTGGAATGAGTTGCGATATCGCATCGACATACTCGCTACCAGGCTCCTCCGTGCTAGCATTACCCGGTCCTCGATACCTCGCGTCAAGAAAAGTCCTGTAACTTGCCGAATCTGCAAACAAATGACGCAATGAGATCTCGGCTGGGC
>SYJV01000236.1 GCA_005798335.1 Planctomycetaceae bacterium
GTTGACAATTTCATTAGGATTGTTGCTGATCCCGCAGATCAAACTCATCGGGGCAGGGATTGCGTTGCTGGTCGGCGGCGCAGTGGCTTCGCTGGTCAGCGGTGCGATCCTGGTGGCTCTTGTTCGCCATGATGCGAGCACTCAGGTTGCTCTTTCGGAGCCAGTCGCGCGATGAATTCAATCTCTAATTCTCGAACGACGCCTTTTCCTAGCGCACGACTGACTGGCGTATCAATGGATCGAGCGACGACAACCGAAGCCACGGGCATGCTCGCTCATCTTGGGTTGTCGACTTGGTACGCCTGGTTGGCGCTGCTGTCGATTACGATCGGTTTTTGGTTAATCGACAATAGCTGGGATCGAAGTTTGCTCGTAATGGAATCCGAACTGTATACCGGTTCAGACAACTATACAGCCGATCGACTTGAGTCGATCAATCCCAATTCATCCATGGCGAGGCTTGTGTTGGCAGCAATTGGGATATTGGGATTGGTCTTACCCAACGCGACACGCTTCAGGTTTTCCAGCCCTTTGTTCTGGACAATCGTCGCGTTTTTTGGTTGGTTGTGCTTGAGTCTTCTCTGGTCGATCCACTCCAGCTACACCGTGTACAAATTAGCGGTTCTAGTCGTTCTTGGTTGCGCTTCCGTTGGCATCTCAAGACAACTAACTTTGCGCGAGATTGCACTGTTATCCATGTACGCCTGCACGACATTCATTTTTGTGGGTGTGATCGCAGAAATTGCGCTGGGTACCTTTTCGCCACTAGGGGAATATCGTTTCACGGGAACCTCACATCCCAACACCGAAGCTATCTATGGATCGATTCTATGTCTTTTCGCCCCGCTGATATCTTCCAATCAGTTCCGCTGGAAATTCTTAGCCCTGTTGATATTTGCTTTGGGATTGGCCTGCTTGATGTTGACAAAATCTCGCACCAGCCTAGCGGCCGCAGTGCTTGGGGTGATGGCGATACAAGTGCTGAGCAGTCGCGGTGAAAAGCGATTGTTGCTGGCTTTGGGATCATTTCTGGCGATTGGATTGGGAGCAGCCGTCCTTGCGTTCATGGGAATTCGAGCTGCCAGTCAATTCGGCAGCCTGGCGGATATGGGGCGCGGCCAAGATATGACCACTCTTACCGGTCGATTGCCGTTGTGGGAAATTTTAATCGAGTCGATCGGGAAATCGCCGTGGATTGGACATGGCTATCTTGCGTATTGGGATGAAGAACAGGTCGAATATTTGAGCAGAACATTGAAATGGGAAATCCCACACGGACACAATATGTACTTGGATATTGCTTTGGATAGCGGTTTGATAGGACTGGCTTTGTTTTTCCTGTGCCTGTCGACCTCGTTGCTTTCCTCTTATGGAGCTGCTTGGCAAAACGAATCGCGTCATCGAGTATTTCTTTTTGGATTGATCGTGTGCGCAATAGTCAACGGATTAGCCGAATCGCTATTCAAGTTACCTGGGTTTCCATTTTTCGTGGTCTTTACATTGCTACTGCGCTGCATGTGGGAGAAAATTCCCAAAGATTCGACTTCGGTCCCCAAGTTTCCATGGTCCATCGATCGCGAATTGGTTCCCTACCGTTATCCGCGATGATCATCTTGGCCAAAAATTGAAGTCGACAGTCCCATGGGTAACTCGTCCACAAGTCACGTGAACCATAGAACACCTTGTGTTTTGGTAGTTGGGCAAACTCCACCGCCCTATCACGGGCAAGCAATGATGATCCAATACTTGCTGGACAGCGACAGCAAGGAAATCAACTTACTGCACGTTCGCATGGCGTATTCCGACTCCATGCATGAAGTCGGCCGTCTACAGTGGCGCAAGATCTGGCATTTGCTGGCGCTCATTTTCCGCATCGCGTACATGAGAGTCACACAACCGGTCGACATTCTTTATTACCCGCCGGCGGGGCCGAATCGAGTGCCGTTCTACCGCGACGTGATTACACTGCTGTGCACGCGGTGGATGTTTCGCCACACCGTGTTTCATTTTCAGGCGGCTGGATTGAGCGAGCTATTTGCCAAACTAACTCCATGCGAGCGATTGCTTGGAAGATGGGCTTACTCTCGACCCTCCGCCGGAATTCGGCTATCGAATTTGGCCACCGACGACGTTGCGTTCGTACAAGCTCGTTTGCAGTTCGTGATTCCCAACGCAGCACCTGACGAAGCGTTGCGGTTTTCATCAGCCGTGCAATCGCGCGCTGAAAATTCTTCAGGGCCGCTGCGCATCTTGTACTTGGGAACCGTTTGTGAGACCAAAGGCATCTTGGTGCTGCTCAACGCTTGCCATCAACTTAAGTGCCGGAGGATTCCATTTGAACTAGAAATCGTCGGCAGTTTCCAGCCCAGGAATTTTCAGCAGCAAGTGGAAGACGCACTTCTTTCGCTAGGCATCCGCCAGCAAACGCAATTGCGAGGCCAATTAATCAACGATGAAAAATACAACGCTTTCGCGCGCGCGGATGTATTCTGCTTTCCCAGTTATTACGAGTCCGAGTGTTTTCCTTGCGTGCTGGTGGAAGCGATGTCGTTCAGCTTGCCAGTCGTCTCGACGAGGTGGCGAGGCATCCCTTCAATCATCGAGCAAGGCGTTACGGGATTTCTCACCGATATTCGAGACGTAGGAGAAACAGCCCGCTGGTTACAAATGCTGGCCAACCAGCCTGAACTGCGGCTTCAACTGGGGCAGGCAGCGCGACAAAAATACCTCAGCTCATTCACCAAAGGACTCTACCAACGGGAGGTTGCCCGAGTCTTTACGACTGTAGTTGGGAATGCCAAAGACACGCAAACTAGTCGCGTGTCTTCAGTTTAGAAAGTATGAACCCGACCGCGCTGTCAATAGTTTGACTGACTTTTTCGGCCGTGTTAGCCGCCAGACCATGCTCGCCCCCGGCCAAACGGATCAATTGGTTTTCAACCCCTGATTGCACAAGCACCTGTTGCATGAGTGTCGATTGTTCGAATGGAACATCCGTATCTGCGTCACCGTGAATGAGCAGCGTTGGAGGGTACTTCGGGGAGACATTTCTCAAGGGCATGTAAGGGAAGAATTTCTCAGATTCTGTAGTTGGGTCCCAACCAGTTACTAGTTTAGGCCACAAACCCGTTTGGCGACAATACTGATAGAACAATCGACCGTCACCCTTTCGATCGCGCGAGTCGGCAATTGGGTTTCCGGTAACCTGCGCAATGGCTTTTTCTGGAGTAGCCTTCATACTGTTGTGCCGAACGTGTTTGCTTGGCTGGCTGTACCACGAGCCAATCAAATCTCCATAACCGCTGACTGAGACCAGCGCTTGCGGAGGCGGTTGAACTCGATAACCACAAACCAAAGTCAAATAACCTCCTGCAGAACCACCCGCCACTGCCACGCGACTGGCATCGATGCCGAACTTGGTTGGTCCTACTTCGCGTACCCAACGGACTGCATCGACAACATCTTCGTGGATTTGAGGCAACTTCGTTTCCGGCGCTAGACGATAGTCGATCGAGACGAACGTACAACCACGTGCAATTAGCTGATCGCGAAAACTCTCGATCACTCCTTCACGGTTGCCGTTGATCAGAGCACCGCCATGAATCCAAATGACCGCTGGACTCACCGCGTCGCCACTAAGCGAATAAATGTCAGCCTTGATGTCCAGCGCTCCGACTTGTTTGTAAATGTGCGTTTTCATATTGTTCGATTGAGCACGTGCAACCGAGTACCCGTTAAGAACTAGGACGAATCCTATCGCTAAGAATCGCAGGCACATGTCAAAAATCCTTTCAAACGTAAAGACTGTTGCGTCAGAATGAATTCGGTCATCGCGAGTTTCGAATCGGCGTGGGAATTTATCCAAAATATAACTACCAAACAGAATCTAGCGACTGGGAATTAATCGAGTTGTTGGCAAATCAAGAACGCGTGGTCGCCGTCGGTGAAACTGGGCTCGATCGATACTGGAAAAACTGTGCGATCGGAAATACTGCTGGAATTGCTCAACAAGTACAGCCTGGAATCGATAGCTGCTCAGAACATCATCAACGCCCAAAGATTGTTCATCGCTTGGAAATGGTAGAACGCACACAGTAATGCGCCCAGACCGACATGCGCGCTGCGCGACTTCGTCGATGCGAACTTCGTAGCGTTACAGCAGTTCGCGAATTACTTGCCCGTTGCCGACGATGCTCACAGGGCGACCACTGGCATCTTCGTAGTGCGTATCCAAGGAAATCCCGAGCACATGGTAGATAGTTGCCAAGAGGTCCAGGGGCGTGACAAGCCTCTCTTGTACAGCACCACCCCACTTCTCACTGGCTCCAACCGTACGCCCGCCTCGGATGCCACCGCCGGTCAACATTACCGAAAAACAATCCGCCCAATGATCGCGTCCAGAATGACCATTGATTCGTGGAGTGCGCCCAAACTCACCTACGCAATAGACGATCGTTTCCTCCAGCATTCCGAGTACATCCAGGTCCGATACCAGTGCCGCGATTGCTCGGTCCAATGGCGGCAAATGATCTTCGAGTCCTTTGAAAATATCGTTGTGGTGATCCCAGTTTCCGGTATTGATGTTGACGCATCGCGCGCCAGCTTGGATCAAGCGTCGGGCTAGCAGCGCACTCTGGCCATAGCGGTGCCTGCCGTACATGTCGCGCGTCGAATCGCGTTCGCGACTGAGATCGAAAGCGTCGCGCATCTGATCGCCCGAAACCATTTCTAAGGCTTGTGATTTGAACGTATCCAGACCTTCGAGCACGCCCGACCTGTCGATATCGCCGCGGAATACGTCGAATGACTTCAGCAAGTTTCGGCGAGCATCAATGTGGCGCGCAGTCAGCCCTTGCGGCAGCGACAAATTGGGAACTTTGAAATCGGCCGCATTAGGGTCCGCACCGACTTCGAACGGGTTGTAGGCTTTACCGAGATATACCGCTCCTTGATATCCGAATGCTTCTGCCTTAGGGATCGAGACATAGGCCGGCATCGGAGGCCGACGAGTGCCGAGCGAACGACTGATGACCGACCCGAACGACGGTTTCTGCGGTGCATTGCGAGCCAGCGTCGGCCCAAAGTATCCGGTCAACATCCAATGGGCCGATGGTGCATGGATACCATTTTCATGATGCACGGACCTGACGATGGATAACTTGTCCATGACTAGCGCTTGCTCAATCAATCGTTCGCCCAGCGTAATGCCTGCAACTTTGGTTGAAATCGATCGATAAGCTCCGCGATACTCTGAGGGCGCGTTTGGCTTCGTGTCGTAGGTATCTTGTTGACTGAGACCGCCATCGGTCCAGAATACGATAATCGACTTCTTACTGGACGAAGGAGTGCCAGTGCTGGCGTGTGCGTCCAGCTCAAGCAGCTTGGCTAAACTTAACCCAAGCACTGGCGCCCCCAGCGAAACGAATTGGCGCCTCGACTGAACTTTAGGGAACCAACGCGACGAAATAGATTGTGTTTCAACGAGTTTCGTCATGTGTAAACACCTCTTTTAGCCGCAAGTTTAAAGCGAAAGTTCGGCAAGTCGCGGATCACTCAGTGATTAAATAAAAATTCGTTAGTTGCCAACAGCGACCAAACTAGCGATCGACTGGCTTCGACTCGATTGGGTTCCGACGCGAGAAATTGCTCAACCGTTTTTACCTCATTCGCGCTGGGAAATCGAGCGAGGATCTTTAGGAACAACTCCTCAGCATAAATTCTAACCGCAGACTCATCAGTCGCCTGAATCGACTTGGCAATGGTGGTAGCAAAGCTGGACTCGTTAGTTAGTTTGCGCTGAATTTCTGGAGAGTTGACTAGTTCCAGCGCCTGCGCTAGTGACGGAGCGTCGACACGTTCGCATTCGCAGGCTGACATACGAGCCGGTCGCCCAAAGACATCCAGAAAATGAGCGGCGACGTTCTCATCGGGTAGATCAATCGCTCGAGTGCCGACTGGGAATTTGCCGGGACCGCTAGAAAATTCCGTGGGCACATCCAGCGCTTGGCTGATGCCATCCAGCAAAACCTCCGCTGACAGACGACGCGGATAAAACCTGGAAAATGATTGCGTATCCTCCGAGTTCCAGGCACTGGGCAGCGATGATAAACGATACGCTAAACTACCGGTGATCGCGCGAATAAGATGCTTGATGTCGTAGCCGCTGGTTATGAACTCCTGCGATAGCATGTCCAGCAACTCGGGATTGCTCGGCGGATTGGTACTGCGCGAATCGTCAATAGGATGGATGATTCCACGCCCAAGAAAATGTGCCCACATCCGATTGACCATGGTCTTGGCAAAGAACGGATTGTCGGGACGAGTCATCCATCTCACCAATCCCAGCCTCGGGTCCAAGTGCGAGTCGCTGGGCAGTTCCTCTCCGCCCAATGGTCGTGGCGGTACCGCTCGTCCGGTCCTTGGGTGCCGCACTTGGCCGTGACTCTTCAAGTAGATAATTTCGTTGGTGGGAACCTCAGCGTCCGCGAAGCCTCCCTTGCGGCCAACTCTGGAAAACACCGCAGCCAGCCCGTAATAATCCGTTTGGCTCCAGCGCTCGGCAGGATGATGATGGCAATTCGCACACTGCACACGCACTCCCAAAAAAGCCTGCGACACCGACTCGACGTACTCGGTCGAGGTGCGCACGGTTCTGTACCAGATTGTTGGCGGATTCTCATTTTGGCTGCCGGTAGCCGTCAGTATTTCGGCAACAAATTGATCGTAGGGTTTATTGAACGCCAGAGAATCGCGGATCCAATTGGCGAACAAAGTAGTCCCAGGCCGCTGCTTGCTGGTCGAATAACCGGCGCCTCGATTTTGCAGGATGTCGGCCCACTTGAGCGCGAAGTAACTGGCATATTCCGGTCGTTCGAGTAATCGATCGACCAGTACTCTGCGTTTATCGTGCGATGTATCAGCCACATACTGCCGCGTCTCTTCGGGTGTGGGAAGCGTACCACAAATATCCAGAGTGGCTCGTCGCAAGAATGTCGCATCGTCGACTTCGGCGGAAGGAGCAACCGCCAATTGGCGCCACTGCCGAATGAGCGATTTATCGAACTTCGAAATGGTCGCGTTTGATTCCAGATTATCGAGCCGCGTGGAAATCTCTGCCAACGTCTGCGATTCGCCAGCCAGATCTTCGCCGGTTGAGAATGGAATCGCTGCCTGAAAAGTCGCGATTTTCTCTCCAAACCGCGCCATTACAGCAACCAATCCTTGTTGGCCAACAGCTCGCACCAAGCCACGATCATCCACAGCAGCAATCTCCGGTGCGTTGGATTGATAGACCGCGCGGTGTGTAATGTCGCGCGACGTACCGTCGGAGAGATAGGCTGTAACGGCAATCTGCTGAGTTGCTTTGACACGCAAAACGCCATGCGCAGGTTGCAACTCGATGCGCTGGACGATCGGATCGTTCTTTCCAGGCGGACGAGCACCCAGCGCTATCCAATCGCGCAGCAGTCGATAGTCGTCGCTGGTTTCATCTATTCGTTTGCCACCACCGTGAGGCAATTCACCGGTCGCTTTCAGCAGCAACAAGCTACGCTCGGGAGCAGTCGCAGATATTCTTCGCCCGCGAGCTTCGTTGACTAATGATTCGTAGTCCAGTTCGGGTTCGAATCCGAGCAACGAGAGCGCAAACCCGTTTTGTCCGGAGGCTTTGCCGTGGCATCCGCCGCTGTTGCACCCCAACTTCGTCAGTAGCGGTACCACATCCGCTGCGAAGTAAACTGGGCTCGCGTCGTTCGCGCTAATATTCCCAATTGCCGACAAGCTGCACACAAGCAAACCCAATACTGCAAATTTAATTCGCCGCGCGTTCGCCATTACTCGACGACCTCCAGTTCCCAGTAGTCAGATCCAAAGTAAGTGGGCTGATCTTCAACGACGCCGACGCTAAACAAGCGCAAAAAGTTCTGTGCACCCAGCGGGGCATCATCGTTGACAATAATCTGCAACGAGCCTTTATCGGTTTGTCCGACGAATGTTTCACCTCGAGCGCGTAACCCGGGCACATTGGTGACAATTCCCGGTGAAGCGATTTCGGTGTGTATTTTACCGATAAAGCCGTTGGTTCGATGGCCAGTATAGCCAATTTGTATTGTCTCGCCTCGTTTGGCGAAACGCGTTGCAAACGGGTCCACCTCGACTCGAAACGCGGCAGGCTGTACATCAATTGTCAGAGCATTACAAAATGCAGTCACGTCAATATTCTTGTTAGCAGGTCCAACCATCGAAGTATCAGCGCGAATTGCAAACGAGAATTTTCCAAGTGGCATCGTTGGCGGAATATAAAAGCTGACATACGCGCGAGTTTCGCCTGGTGGAACAACCACTGCCCGCGCCCGAATGGACTTGGGCAACCCAATCACGTTCAGCTTGGTTGGTGTCGGCGAACTAGTAAGGGAGCGCTCCATTTGCACTGACACATCAACGATGCTGCCTGGCGAATGGTGAACGGCAAGTTGGCCGTACAGATGATGTTCGACCGGTTCGTGAGCATTGGCGGTAATTTTGAGTGGAGCCGTTTCGTCGGAGATGGCGAATGGCAACCCCGATACGATGCGCGACCAGACGTGGGGAGTTCCCGTGCGCACGACCGAAACCGGAACAACGCGGCGCGTTCCCGCTATATCTGCCGCACCTTGAATTTTCAACAAACCAAGACCGCCGTCCGCCGTTTCCGAAGCTGAAATTACCAGCGTGGCATGATGTTCATTGGCCCCGATCCACGTTTGGGAACTTTCAATCCCGGTAGTCGGCAAACTCGACTCAATTGCAGCCTGCAACGTTGGCAATTTGCCGCCCAGTTTCATCGAGCTAACCTGAAGCTGGATCGGGGCATTCATACCTCGACGCCGAATCACGACGACATCCAAAGCCACGCTACCACCTCGTTGAATTTGCAAGCTGGTCGGGCTCGTACTTTGATGTGGCGCGACCAACAATTGAAAATCCGGTTCTTCGCGCCGGACGCTGAAGCGATAAACTCGGCCATCGGCGGGCGATATGCTGCTCGTTTGATCGCGGACGGCGACCACGTATTTGCCGTCTCGCGGCACGACCCAACGTCCGACTGGATCCAAATGACTGGTCGGAATCGCCGCGATGTTGGTTTCGTCCAGCTCGTCCGAATACGACGCGATTTCTCGACTGCCACATGCTTCATAAATGCCGATCTGTAGATCCACTGGCGAGTTAATTCGTTGGCCAAAACCTTCGAAATACAACACCTCGCCGCGCTTTACTTCCAATGAATACCAATCGACTTCCTCGACGCTGGTCAATTGTCCGCAAACTACGCCGGGTACGACCAGAGGTTGCGCTGAACTCGCGTCATGGTTGATTCCTGACTCGATTTCAACGGGAATATCGGACAGAGAAAAATGAGTTGGGCTTCGAGATCCGTGAGAAGGCTGCCCAAATCCGTCCACGATCGATACCTGCGCCGGATAAAATCGTGCGGCCACACTGACGTATCCTGTTGTTATCGGCGGCTCGATAATCTGCTCGCGTTTTTCGAATCGATCGGTTAAGGAATCGACCGACGATGATCCCAGATTCCAACCCAAGAAAGAAACTTGCGTCGGCTTGCCTCGTTCAATTACGTCGGGAATCGCAGCGCGAATGCGCGGTTCAGTGTGAATATCGAGTCGATAGCCAAATTCCGGCCCACCCGCGGAAATCAAATCTTGCAATTTGATTAAATAAGTTCCATCTCGGGGTACGTGGAAATCGATGAGCGGTTCGGTACCCACATGATGCCGCGGTACAGCCAGCCGTTTCCCAGATGCATCGACCAGTTCGATGACCGGGCGCAATCTCGAATCGACTCGCTCAGCCCAGCACTCGACGATCACGCGTTGTCCGGCCCGGGCGTCAAACTGGAACAAGTCCCGATCACCGGGCGTTTCGATCACTCCGTTGATCGTTGTGCCCAGAGGCACTGACATAGGTCCATCGACCTGCGTCGACCCAGCTTCGAGCACTTCGCGGCGATGACTGATCGCGAAAGTTCGAACGTTGCTAATGCCAGACGGACCAGCAATCCACACATCGTACAAACCACTGGCAACGTTATCGGGAATCCGGATCTTGAAACGCTCCTTCGCAATCGGCTCGCAATGAAAGCCAGGTATATTGCTGAACATCCAACGAGCATGTTCCATCTGCGAGCCTGTAACGTGAACCTCACTTTCCTGGCCAGCTTGGCAACCTAATGGAAAAACAGTCTCCAAGGTTGGCGGCGCAGAGGCAACCGAATCGCACATTACTCCCAGTAAAACAAATGCGAGCGTGCACGCAATCCGACGTGATTGGCGATCGGTCGAGGGCAGTCTACCGCTGTTCATGATACGCAACTCGCCAAGTACAAAAGCATCATCGGAATTTAGCCGAAAGCTACGAGTTCCAACACAAGACGGACGTTACGATAACATAACTAGTATAATATTGCCACGCTAACCTTGTAGAGTAAGTTGTCAGCGATTTCGCTTCGCGAGAAAACGCCAACTTTCAAGGCTCTTCTACATGTCCAAGTGTTTATGAAGCTGACTTCGGACGTAAAGCCGTATGATCTGCTCACGTTTGAATTGGTAAGAACCATCGACTGCCATTTGCTTGTCGCGTTTGTACAAGGTGCCAACGGGAAAGACAGTCCTATTGAGTTGCTGGAACGTGGAGACTGGTGAGTTGTTGTGGCGTCGAGCGGGAACTGCTGGTCCCAATGGCATCTTTTCGCCAGCGGGAAAGTACTACGTATGCGGCGATAGTAACGTGTGGACGTTATTGGATTTAGAATCGGGCGACGTTCGATGCGTCATCACCTTGGACGCCGATAATCAGCGATTGCCACATGAAGGTGCCTTTTTTTCTTCCCAGGGCGACGCCTTGTACTTTGGCTCAATCGATGGTCCACAACTTTGGGTTGAACGCCGCGACTGAGCGACCAAAGCTAACTAAACACACACGCGATCACATTGCGATTCATGTGTTCTAACCCATGGCCAATCCAGCAATGCGCCGATTGCCTTTGGCTACAGTGCAACTACTCTCTGGCGCAAGTTAAAGCATGGCGACTAATCAAGTATCACTTTGTTGCGTCCACCGCCGTCCACTGGCTACAATGCATGCCCAGAGACTGAATCACACAAATTAGCCCCAATTGAAAGGACGCAAAATGCTCAGAGTTTCTGTACTATTGCTCGTCCTCCTGCAAGTGCAAGCAACATTTGCGGACGCGCCCCCGCCAACAATATCGCCAACTTCCGACGAAATCGCAAAACTAGTTGATCGAATCGAACAATTGGAAAAACGTATCAAGGAACTGGAACGACAGGGTGCCAGACCACCCAGTGTCACAGTTGTCCCGCAATACCAACCGTACATTGCGCCGCAATTCAACCCGCCGCAAAATCAACCGTACATTCCAAACAAAAATTCTCCACCCAACAATTACCAACCAGCGCCAACTCCGCATGTTCCTCAAACAACTCCATCGATTCCTTATCAACGGTTTCGGACAAACCGGGCGGTTCCTGAATCCTGGAAACCATTTAACTTCAATGGAATGCAGTACTATATTATTCCAGTCGCCGAGGCTGATCGCTTAATTCGGCCGCTGGACGACGACTGAACCAACCAA
>SYJV01000027.1 GCA_005798335.1 Planctomycetaceae bacterium
CTTGCGCAAGTGGTCAAAGCCACAGCGAGTGGTAAACGCTCCTCACGAACGACAAGACGATATTCTTCCGCCTCTAGCGAAAGCAAGCAATCGCAGGTAACATCGACCTGTAAATTGCCCGTAATTTCAAGATACGAGCGAGTGAGAGCCTGGATTGACTGGTGCGTGGTTTCGGCACTCGCTTGCGCTTCGGGCTTGTATTGGTAAGAAACATCTGCCGCTCGCCTAACTAACTCCCGTGCGGCTGAGCCGGCTGGTACCACGCCAGTCCGATGGAGGCGAATAGCGAGGCTAGACCGTAGATTGGTAGAGTCCACGTCAGCAAGCATACCGCACCTACTAGTACGAGCGCCACGGCGCAGAAACGTCGGGCGAACGAACTGTTCTGGCAAGTTTCCCAGAATCGAATCGCCAGCCAAGCGGCAAAGATGCAAATTCCAATCGCCGCAATCGTCTTGGTGCGGTTCAGAAAATCCGTGGATACGCTTTGTGCCGACAGGTCGAGATCGCCGTTGGGTGTTGTGAACAGATAGACCTCGCCGCGCTGAGGTATCTCGACATCCAGGCTAGTCAAATAACCGACCGCAGAGGAACCTCGCTCAGCGGCTGGTGCTTCTGTTCCGCGGGCGGTTTCGTTGGAGAATGGATTGTCCGCCGAAGCTGCTTGTGCTTGGCGGCCTGCTGACTCGGGCTGGGCATCATTGATGGTCGGAGTCGCCTGCTGTGCGGATTGCTGGTTCCGTTGCAACCGCTGCAAATAGCGTCGCGATGACTCTTCGCGCGATTCCGATTCGGCTTCGTTCTTTGCTCCCGCCGATCGATCGGTTGCCGTAGGGGTATTGATTTCGGGAGCCAGCAGACCTTCCTTCTCAGCCGGCATCGATTCGGCGAGTCGCGATGCACTCTTTTGTTCAAAGAACGGTTTGGGCATCATGTCAGCCATGCTCTTCTTGTCCGATTCCTTCGCGTCGGCGATCTTTTTCTGGAGTTCGTTGCGTTCAAACCAATCTTTGTCAAACTGTTCCGTGGCGGCGGTTTGCTGGTCGGGTACAAGCGAGGCGAAGTTGTCCTCGAGTTGGGAGACAACACCAAGTGCGCTACCATTCTGCTGAGCATCGAATTGCTTGCTCAGCGATTCCCGGTTGCCTAGAGAACTCGATCGTTGTAGCTCTAAATCTTGCAAGGATAGTTGTTGGCGAGCTTGTTCGATCACCATAGAATTGGCCTGCAACTGGCTTTGTAGCTTTCCAGAACTAGAGTTTGTACCAAAGCCGAAAGATTGTTGGTTGAGCGACAATTCAAGCTGTTTCAAGTTATTTCCGGCGCGAGCTTTTGAGTACGCGTTGGCCCGCGAATTCTCACTGAGCAGATCACTTAATTCGGACATTTGCCGGTTCTTGTAGGCGAGCAGATCGGCCAGAAAATCACCTTCGTCGTAAACTCGCCCGAGCGTCCCATCAAAATTGAACCAACGCTGGGAAAACGGTAAACGCAAACGGACTTGCGAAAGCTCCGCCCGAATATTGGTCGTGCGAACCAGCGGAAATCGGACGCGCTGAAGATTGCTTGGGGCAGGAATTTGGCCGCCATACTTGAGAACAACTCCGTAATCGAGATCTCCCTCGGCAGTTTTAACTAGCGGAATTCTGACCAAGTATTTCTCGGTATCAACAGAACTTGCGGCAGCTCCCGCGGAACTCCCTGCCGCGGGATGAATGGGTTTAACGGGTTCGTCCGCAACCCATGCGGTCCAAAGCCGCGAGTTGGCTGGCATCTGCAATTCGAGAAATTGTTCCGTGCGATTCTCGATACGATACTCTTGCCGCGCGCGATAGGATCCATTTTCGTCAAAAGTCAAATCGGTTTTGGCCAAACCAATGCGAGCCCCCACGGTGCGTACTTGGGTGCGACTGTTGGTCGAGTAGACCAGCTTCGTAGGTTCGGCGCCGTCCAAGGCCACGAAAGCATCCGAAATCTTGTCGCCAAGCAATTCGGCCAGCGATTTCCACAACGCTTGTGATCGCTGAAGACGATCGACATTACGCTCGTCGACGATGACCAGTTCGTCATTTCCTGAATTCTCCAGTGTTACCAGGCGACGATCCGTTCGTCCGGTGTGAATAATAGGAAGCGGAACCTCTTGTGGAGTGTTGGCGAGTTCGCGATCATTGGACAACACGATGCGGTACTGTCCCATGATATTTCGCTGCAAATCTAAGCGCATGCGTACCGGCGCATCTGCCGAATCGTCGATGGGCGTGATCGTTTTCTGGCGCACCAGCGGCGATTGAATTCTGGCGTCGCGCATCGAACGAGGAACCGTAAATTCAATTTGTTCGATGCCAGTCACTTGGATCGAGAAATCTAAATAGATAGTTTCTTCGATCGCTCGATCCGTAATGCGCACGTTGGTAACGGAGTAGCTGCTGATCTGCGGCTGACGCCGAGTGACGCGAACTTGCCCCGCTATGTCGGGCGAAGTGAAGTGAACCACTGCCTGTAAGGTTGCTCGCTGACTATTTGCTAACCAGTTGTAGACCGAATCTGGTAAGACGCTTTGAGCCTGCTGGAGATTCTCTACGGAAACTTCGAACGCCGGTTCGCTTTGAATCACGATGTCGCCTTCATGCTGCTCGGCGTCGGCAATCGAAATCCTTGGCAACGCCAGCGGCAACATGGCTTGACCGTCGGCCGCATCAGCGGCTGGAGGCGAATTCTTAATCGATCCTCTGAGGATGACTGGAAACGATCCAAGTTTGCCATCGGCAAAGAAAATATCCAATTGCCTACTGCCGTTCTCGATCCGCTGGTTCCATTCAAACTCACCCGCGATTACGGGTCGTTTTACGACCAGTCCCTCAGGCAGCGAAATGCGCACATGATAAAGGGGTCGCGAAAGCGATTCTAATATCAATCGCGTCTCGACATTGGTTTCATGCTCGGCGATCTTCAGCAGTGTTTGCGTATTCACTTTCAGCCGTGCTCGAACTGCATTGACCGAAATCGTTAGCTCGTACGGAGTCTGCGTAAATTGAAAAGTTTGAAAGGGATTCAGCGGCAGTGGGCTATCGGAATGAAGAGGGCTCATCCAATCCCACTGTGAACGCGTATCGGTGCGCCGCAAACCGGACAGATTCCCAAGTTCGATGTCCAGCAGATTACTGCGCCGCAAAGTAATCTCGCCCTGATGCAGTTTGGCTTCGGGTACGGAAATCACCGGTGCGGTGAGTTGTTCTCGATTACCACCGTGGCTTGCACTGTGCCGAGCAAGCACCATTGTGCAATTCTCAGCGTCAGCCACTGCTTGCAGCAATTGAATCTCCACACGCTGGGAATTCCCATCAGGTTTTGCTTGCCAGGATCGAATGTTGCTGCCCAGAACTTTCTCGACGACATACTCAGCGGGCACGTTGATAGAGAAATTCTCGCGACGCGCTCGACGAAACTCAAATTCACCGTGCCACAACCAGCGCAGGCTATCTTCCTGAATATCGAATATCGACTGGGAAACAACCGACATAGATTGATCGGCCACGGACTGAGCAACTTTGGTTCGCCACTGTACCGCAAACGCGCCGTCGTTTCCAAGGACCGAATGTATCTCCTGCTGTGTTGTCGTGATTTCGTGTGCGGCTTGGTCAACAGAATCAACGAAGCGAACTTCGGTGTCTTTTTCCGAGACGATCAACGTTACTGAATTCGCCGCGCCATGAGGTAGCTTTGCTTCACTGTTTCGCCATCCGCCGCGTCGATCGATCTTGACTCGCGCGTCGAATTCCAATCGCTTGCGACCAGGGCCGGTTACCTGTAACCACAATGAATTCACTGGAGATTTCAACTCGGCTTGTTGCGGACTACGAACATCGATTCTTGCGGCCACGCCATCAAGCAACGTTCGTTCCAGAACGGCTCCCTCCATTGGCAGTGGCACGGCTACGTCACCTTTAACGAAGACGTCGATATTCAACACTGCCGAGATCAGCAAGCTATCCCCATCCGATAACTTCGCACGGAACTCGCCGGTCGAAATAGCATATTTGAGTGGCGGTATGCGTACAGATGGTTCTGGGTGAACCGCTCTCCACAGTCGTTGGAACATATTGAAAGGGACCAGCAATTTCTCCGTCTTGGTTGCACTTTCTAGGTTCTTCGGGTCGTAGGGCACGACGACAACATCATCGGGCAACTGTACCGGAACTCTGCTAAATCGTTGCTCGACCAGCGGCAGAAATTGTTCGACACCTTCGGCCAGCTTGACTGGTTCGGTAACAGCCGGATTTGACTGAGCGGACACATGGGTCGCCGACGTTAGTGCAATTAGCAGTCCGATCGATGCACTAGCAGTCGCTTTGCCACGGACCAGGGACGTTCTGGTCGTTGCCACTGTTTGTCGTATCAAGGTCGATAGAACTCGTGTCCCGGAACAGACGGCGTAGAAAACCGGCAGTACGCAAGCGAGCGGGATCAGATACTGAACAACGGATTCCATTTCGCGTTCATAGCCTATGACCAGCGGACAAGCAATTGCGAGGATGACCAGAAAAACGACAAAGCCGACTTTTGTGCGGATCGTCGAGTTGCGTAGTCCAATTCCGAGCAGAGCTGCTACTATGCAAACAGTCCAAGCCAACCAATTGAGACGGCGTTGGTCCACGACGATTGCTCGCAGCGATGGTTCGTGGCCAAGACTGTGTAAGCGAAAAACTGGGCCAGCATCTTCGGTCGCAAAGGCAATTTGCAATCCGCGAATACCTTCTAAAGCCCAAGCCTTGTCGACTGACGATTGCGGTGTCTGAAAGACTACTTGATTGTCGGCAGCAAAAGGATCGCTTTGCCCTACGTTTGGTTCCTTCGCCGCAAATGGATCAGCGGGAGTTGGCAACGTCTGTAACTGTTGTGTTGCGTC
>SYJV01000237.1 GCA_005798335.1 Planctomycetaceae bacterium
ACTCCGAGCGCAGGTGTTTGCAATGACGATGGATATCTTGAATGATGGCCGGCAGTTCGAATCGTTGGCGATAGTCAATGGTGCCGCGCAGCCGCGACAGGTCCGGAACTCGGCGCCGAATATCTTCAAAGTCGTCGTCATACGCTTGGCGATAGGATTGAAATTGGATCTCAACCTTGGGATTCACCAGGTCGCGCACGCGCTGGGCCAACTCCAAAATTGTAACAGGTTGATCGCCACCAATGTTGAATACTCGGCCGCGGGCTGACTGCTGATCCATCAGTTGCGTCACCGCCTGAATGACATCGGAAACGTGTGCGAAACAGCGAATTTGCTGACCGTCGTCATGTACTGTGAGCGGTTTGCTGTCCATCGCAGCTTCGACAAATCGCGGCAAGACCATACCGTAAGCTCCCGTTTGCCGGGGACCGACAACATTAAAGAACCTGCCAATGACTACCGGCAATTGGCTTTCTCGATGAAACGCTAGTGCCAAAAATTCATCAATGGCTTTCGAAGCCCCATAACTCCAACGTGGCTTCGTTGTAGCGCCGAAAACCAAATCGTCCCCCTCGTTCCAGATTTCCTTTGGGTTTTTTCCGTAAACCTCGGAAGTACTCGCCAAGAACATTCGCACATCGGCTCCGCGCAGGTGTTTTCTCTGCAATTGGTTGAGCAACAGTTGAGTCGGATAAATGTTGCGTTCGATTGTTTGAATCGGTTTCTTGGCGATCAGCGCAACACCGACGGCCGCTGCCAAATGATAGATGACGTCTGCTCGCTCCACTAATTCGACAACTAGTTGCGGGTCCGCCAAATCGCGTTGAATGATTTCTAGGTGCGGGTGGTTTTTAACGCCAGTCAAATTGCGAATATTCCCGGTCGATAAATCGTCGACCACCAAAACTCGATCGCCTCTGCCCAGCAGTAGCTCCGTGAGATGTGAGCCAATAAATCCAGCTCCTCCGGTAACAAGATGCGTTTTCAATTAGAAATGCCTTAAGACAAAGAACTAAGTATCGCTCAAGAAATAAGTGTCAGTTACTTTTTACGAGGAACTCGTCCGCCGGATGCTGCGCACAAAGGGTACCTGACACTTTTTTCTCGGCAATTTCTAAGTACGACAAGGATTTTGAAAATGGACTGTACCTGCAAAATGTACCAAGCGCAAGCTACCAAGGTAGATCGGTTGCCTCAATTACCCTCTGTCCGCCGTTTTGTAGGATACCGATCGCACCCAATCAACCTCCATCGCAAGTTTGTTGATTTGGCAAGCCAGGGAAACTGGAGGGTGTGGGAGCTATTAACCGAAATCTGCGAGGATTTATTGCAAATAGCTTGTGGAACTTGCATTGAATGCAGACGAAATAAATCTACGGCAAGTGCAATCCTAACCTATTTCGCACTTGCGATCCTGCAAGAAACTATTGGCCATAAGAGAGTGGTAGCAACCTCAAATCTTTCCGCCAGCGGTTCACTGCGATACACTTGACAAATATCTGGCTGGTGAAAGCTGCCAGATCAGCTCCGATTCGAAGTCGGCCAGAGACGGAATTCTCAACAATGTTGCAATACTTACGCATTACTTGGATAGGCTGCATGAGCATACTCGTACCAAGACTTTTCAGACACAATAGTCGACTATACGTACATCGTTTGCACGTGCTGGGTCGCACAATCCGGCAGGCCAAACCGACATTCACTCGAACTGGACTCTTGGTATCGGTTGCCTTGGCGATTGTAATGGCACAATCCTCTGCGAACACCGCATGGGCTCAAAAGTCGACCAAGACTGGTAGTGCTACGCCGAAAGGGGCTGGCAAAAAGTCGGCGAAATCGAATTCTGCGGTTAAGTCCAACCCCGAAGCAGCGAATTACTACGCGGACGCATCCAGCTATCAAAACAATGGTGCGTTCCCGCTCGCAATCGAAGAATGGCGCAAACTTCTGAAGGAGTTTCCCAAGGATCCGCTGGCTAGTAAGGCGCGGCATTATATGGGAGTCTGCCACATGCAGACCGAAAAACCCGATTATCAGTCTGCCATTGCGGCTTTTACAGCGGCACTTGCGGACCCAAACTTGGAGGTTCGCGAAGATTCGCTGATCAACGTGGGTTGGTGTTACTTTACAATCGGGCGAACCGCGGCGTCTGGTTCGGATCAACAGCGCGAAGCGCTAACCAAGTCTCGGGATAATTTGCTGTCGTTTCTGAAAGCCTACGGTGACGGCAGCTACGTTGATCAAGCGTTGTTTTATCTAGGCGAGATTGAATACACGATTGGCTCGAAATCGAAGTCGATCGAGTATTACGAGCAGCTCTTGGGGCACAAGTCGCTCAGCAATTCGTCATTGCGACCAGACACCCAATACGCACTTGGAGTTGCGCTCGAAGAAAGCAAAAACGACGATCGCGCGCTGGAGATCTTCGACACCTTTCTCCGGGAACACAAGAACCACCGCTTGGTAAACGAAATTACTTTGCGTAAGGCCGATATTCTGTTGCGCGCCAGCAAGGCTGCCGAGGCGGAGCAGCTATTGCGCCAGTTATCTGATCTGCCAGACAATCCGACAGCCGACTACGCAATGTTGCGTCGCGCATATGCTTTGACTCAACAGAACAAACTCGCAGACGCCGCCAAACTGTACCGCGATTTGGGCGAGAGATTTCCCAAATCCAGTCATGGGGTGGCGGCTGCATTGCAAGCTGGTCACGCAAATTTCCGGCTTGGCAATTGGCAAGAAGCGCGTACCGACTTTTCCAAAGTACTAGCAACCAAAGACGCGCAAGCTGCCGATGCAGCGCACTGGCTGAGCCTCGCGCTGATGCGCCAAAGGAAAGCCAAAGAGGCTGCGGAATTCTTGGAAGGTGTATTGAAATGGGCCAACCAAACTCCCAGTCACCTCAGTTTGCGCATGGATTTGGCTGACGCATTGTACGAACTACCGGATCGATTGGAGGACGCGCGGAAACAGTATGAGGGCATCGCAGCCGATGCACCCAACGATTCGCTGGCACCCCGCGCGGCTTATAACGCAGCATTCGCTGCTTTGCAGACGGGTAAGTTGGACGACGCTAAAAAGTGGTCGGAAGTATTTCTCAAGAAATATCCGCAAGATCCCTTGCGAAATGACGTCGCCTACGTGGCTGCGGAATCACTTCTCCAACGAGCCGAACACGAAGCCAGCGCGGAAGCTTATTCCAAGTTGATCGCGGCTGATCCGGCCAACCCGAGTCAACCGATGTGGCATCTGCGCTTGGCCATGGCGCATTATTTGGGTGGCAAATATCAGACTGCGATCGACAGTCTCCAGAGTTACTCCGCCAAATTCATCGATGCTCGTCAAAAAGCGGAGTCTCAATTCATCACCGGAGCTTGCTACTTGTTCTTGAACGATGTTCCCAAAGCCATCCAGCAGCTTCAGGCCAGTCACCAATCCAACAAGACTTGGAATCAAGCTGACGAAGTCCTGTTGTTGCTCTCACAAGCACTACAGCGCAGCGGTCAACCTGATGAATCGATCCAAACTCTTGAGTCCATTCTTCGCCAGTTTCCATCAACGCGACTCAAGCCGCAAGTCGAATATCGCATCGGCCAGTTGTCCGCTGCAAAAGGCAAGTACGCGGAAGCCGTGGCCCGCTACCAAGCAATTCTCGGAAACGCCCAGGCAAAATCCTTGCACGATTACGCGCAGTATGGAATCGCCTGGTGCCATATGCAGCAGGACAAATTTCAGCCCGCGCTCGACGCGCTCAAGCCGCTGCTGACCGAGAATCGGCAGGACGCAATCGCCAATGAAGCGGTCTTGGCGCAAGGAGTCTGCTTGAGGAAGCTCGGCAAGATCGACCAAGCCCATGACGCGCTGAAAAAGTTCTTAGCGACAACACCCTCGGGTATGTCCCTGGGTAACGGACTATATGAACTAGGTATGACTTTAGTAGAGAAGAAATCGATCGACGAAGCGCTTGTCACATTTGAACGAATCACTCGAGAATTACCCGACTATCCTGCGCTGGACAAGGTGCTTTATGAACTGGGATGGGGCTGGACGGACAAGAACGATGCTGCGAAAGCCACCAAGTTTTTTCAGCAACTTGTTAGCCAGTTTCCCAAGAGTGAACTTGTGCCTGAGTCCCTGTATCAGGTCGCTCAGCAAAAGTACAACGAACAACGATATGCGGACGCGCTGCCATTGTATACCCAAGTTGCCGACACAACTAAAGATGCGGACTTGCGGGAAAAAGCTCTCTACAAGCTCGGATGGTGCAACTTCCAACAAGAGCAATTCAAGCCCGCCTCAGAAAAGTTCGCCCAGCAAATTGAGTTGTTTCCCAAAGGCCCGTTGGCTGTTGATGGCTTGTTCATGCAAGCAGAATGCTTGTTCAAAGAGGACGATTTTGCCGGCGCGCTTTCCGGGTTCCAACGGGCTCGACAAATGCTGGAATCTTCGCCCGCAGGCCAGCCTACCGAGCAAGTCAAATCGCTGATCTACTTGCATGGCGCCCAGTGTTTGCGAGAACAGAAGAAATGGCCCGAATGCGAACAGTGGTTAAATAGAATTGTGACGCAGTTCCCCAAATCACCCTATATGTCGACGGTGTTGTACGAATTGGGTTTTTGCAAACAAAGGCAAAATCAATTGCCCGAAGCACTGAAGTACTATGCCGAAGCGGCCAGCAAATTTCGCGACGAAGCGGCTGCAAGGTGCCGCTACATGATGGGTGAAGTCTATTTTGAACAGCGTGATTTCGCCAAAGCAATTCCCGAATTCCAACGCGTCATGTTTGGTTTTGGCGGGATGAAAGCATCGGCAGATATCAAGAACTGGCAAGCTCGAAGCGCATTCGAAGCTGGTCGTTGCAGCGACGTACTGATTCAGGATCTGCAAGGTGACGCGCGAAAGAAAGCTATCGAAACCGCCATCGAGTTTTATCGCTACATCATAGATAATCAACCGGAACATACGCTGACCAAGCAGGCCCAAGCGCGACTCCAGGAATTGAATCAACTGCGATAAGAGCAAATCCACATGTTCCTTTGACGTGGGATAAACTTCCCGTTTGCCATATAGATAACGATATGTTGACCGTTGCCTCCGCAACCAACTGCTGGAAGCTTATCCCGCATCGTAGCAATCATGCCCGTTTCATCGCTAGACGATGTAATTGATCCGCCACAATTCTTTGCCAACTCAAACGACAGCTTGTCACCCTATGTGCATACCTTTTCAATCACAATGGCAGAAATGGCTTAGAATGTGGCTGCTTGTTTTAATCGTGGTTGCCAGCTTCGCCACCATTGAAATCACTAGCGCTCAAGATGCAGCATCTCCCGCCGGCGAAATGATTGTCACCGGCGCAGAACTGGAGCGATTGGCTGGGGAAGCGAAAGCTCAGCGGCAGGCGGCACCGCCGCAACCCAATTCGGGATTGCAGCAAGGTCTGAACTTTCTGTCGTTGTTGTTGCAAGGCGGAGCGCTGATGATACCCATCGGCCTAATGAGCCTGCTGGTTGTAGCCATGTCGTTGGAACGCTGGCTAAACCTGCGCACTGGAAAGGTATTGCCGCGGAAACTCAGGCGCGGTATCGAGCATTTCGCTGAACAACGGTACATGGTCGATCCACACGAAATTCATCAGTTGTCGGCCCGCTTTCCATCGGTGACCTCGCGAGTACTGGATTGTTTGCTGCAGAAGATTGGTCGCCCGGTCGCGGAAATGAATGCGGCAGTCGCGGATCGCTGCCAACGGGAAACCGATCAAATGTATTACAACGTGCGCTGGCTGACTTTGGCCGCATCGGTAACACCATTGATCGGATTGCTAGGAACGGTGTGGGGCATGATTATCGCTTTTTACCACACAACTCAGCTCGGTCCTGGAAAGAACAAGGCCGAGTTTCTCGCGGAAGGGATTTATGTTGCTTTGGTGACAACTCTGGGAGGACTTGCGGTCGCGATACCCGCCGCGATCCTAGCACATTACTTTGAAGGACGCATAACTAGGCAAATTGCACGCATTGAGGATTTGGTCTTGAGGTTAGTGCCTCGATTTGAGCGATTCGAAGGACGGACGCGATTCGATTTGGAGGTCACCGGATTGGTGCAGCGCAATATCGTTCCAGAAGCCCCGCCAATCGCAAGCGACGCTTCGCAACTGGCCGGTTCGCATGTAATGCATACTGCCAAACCCGCTAGTGTTTCTAGGCCGTTTACGAACAAGTAATTGCGGGACGCGCACTCATGCCAGCCAAAATTGATCGCGGAAATGCACTCAGCTCACTGACGCTTGCGCCCTTGATCGACGTCGTTTTTCTGTTGCTCATTTTTTTTCTCGTGGCCTCGCGACTCAGCCAAGAAGATCGAGAATTGGATATACCGTTACCTTCGGCAGCCAATGCGATGCCCATGACAGCCGAGCCTCAAGAATTGTTGGTCAACGTCGACCAGTTGGGGACGTATTCCGTCAATGGACAAACCGTTGATGAAACCGACCTCGAACAGATTATCTTGCAGGCCGTAACCGACAATCCCTTGAATCAGTCGGTCATCATTCGCGCGGATCGCCGAGTTCCGCTCCAAGCACCGGTTACCGTTATGGACGTGTGCCTACGGTGTGGTGCCGGATATTCTCTGTCCATCGCTGACGAGGAATCGTAGTGTCAGAGCAACCGCGATTGTCCGAAATGATTGGGCTGAATCGAGAAGTCGATCGCCGACAGGATCGCAGTTGGCCACTCGATCTGGTTCTTGCGGTCCTTGGTGGTACGACTCTGTGGATGGCGTTTCGGTATTTAGACCCAAACGACACTCGCATCAACCACAATCCGTGGAGCTATGCGATTGTAGTACCGCTCGGCTTGGTGCTAGTGTCGATCACACTGCGCACGCTGGTCAGCCGACTGGTGGAACGATCCATTCAATTAGCGTTCGTGACCAGTCTGGCAGTGCACATGTTTTTCTTGATATGCGCCCTCGATATCATCATCTTGCCTCGACTGCTGCCAGACCTGTTCGAAAATATCAAACGGCAACGAGTCACTCTCCAGCAACAGCAAAAGATCCCGCTGTATTTCAAACTAGCGTCGGGCTCCAAGGGAAAATCGCGACCCGACTATTTGCGATTCATGCCTACCAGGCACCGCGCGACAGAACTGGATCATGCCGATTCAGCCATGCTGCAACTGGCAAAAACTGAACAAGCCGAATTAGCCAGCCTCTCTCCTAGGGAGCAGATTTCTTCGATGCCGTTTCTCAACGAGCGTCGTCAACCGGCTCCCGCTCCGCTCCAATCCTCCGACAGTGCGGCGCCGATCAGTCGTAGCGAGATCGAATTCAAGCTTGACGCACGTCGTAGAATTCCTGAATCGATCGAAGCGATGCCCAGTCCAACAGCCAGCCAATCGCTCGCCGCGAATGCCGCAGCTCTCGCCCGCAATTCGAAACATCGCACCGAACTTCCAGCTCCGCGAAGTTCTAGCGAACTGGAGAAGCCCGCACAATCGCCCAGGTTGCCGCCGGAAATTCGTCGTCAACCAGCACGTACTGAAGCAGCCAATACCGCAGCCCTCGAACGCAGATCGGCGACGCGGCCGTCCAAACAAGGCGCCAACGACGAGACGAGCAGCTTAGTCCGTCCAAGAGTTGCGGGAGGAGAGATTGGTGCCGCGCCAAATTTGTCGCTGCCGATCCAAGGACTACCCTCGGTGGGTGCTTCAGATATCAGCAATGCTATGCGACCGAATCTGCTGGCCGATACATCATCGCGCGAGTCACCACTGATTCGCGCGCCCAGCAGCATGCACGCAATCGGCTTGCCTCAAAGCCCAGAATATAGCGGACTCACCCGAGTTCAGTCTGGGACAGATGGTTTCGCTGCAACAACGCTGGCGCCGCGATCCAACGGTCGAGCTGCGACGGTCGATGTCGCAGGGTTAACCGGTGGCGATCGTGAAATCCAGCGATCCGCAATCGGACTTGCTTCCCCGCTGGAGAATCGCGATGCACCAGTAATTGCAGAAGTGCCCGACAGTCAATCGCTGGCCGACCTAAGGTCGATCACCGACGCGAAAGATAGCAGCTCCGTGCCAGCGTTATCCTCGGCGCCGGCGGATCATCGGACCCCTGCGCACGAGAGTCTATCGAGCAATCAAGCAAACCAAGTACCCGAGTTTCCAATTCCTGTTAGCCCAAGCTTGCCGCCTCATTCTAGGCTTAACCGCGCTGCGAACGCTTTGCTGCCGGAACCCGCCGTGACCTCTCGCGCTCAATCGACAAGTAAAGCTGATTCGACCAGCGACTTGCTACAACGCGGTCCAGTTTCTGCACGTGTTCAAGTCGACGAACAAGTAGCGCCAAATGATGCACATTATGCGACTCCTCAATTGCTCGATTCACTGGCGGTCAACGGCTCGGCCAATGGTCGTCGAACATCGAGAACGACAACTTCGAGAAATTTCCCATTGGAAATCGATGCCGAACTTGGTGTCGGCGGGTTGGCCAGCGAACCATCACGAGCATTGCCGTTGATCGTTCGCGCCGACGCACCAGCCCGCTCGCTGGCGACTGAAGAGCTGTTTTCACAGAGATTCGGCAGTAACGACGCGGGCGGTCCTCTCGCGCGAGGAGCGAACTTGCCGCTGCCGAAACCGGCCTTTCAACAGCGCCTGCAACGATTGGCCGACGAGTCGCTCGGCAACAACTCCCAAGTTGGGCCGTTAACCGAGATCGCCATCGAACGCGGATTGACCTTTCTTGCTGGTCATCAAAGGCCAGACGGGCGTTGGCGGCTTCAGGACTTTGACACGACCGTGCTAATCCGTTCTGATACTGCGGCGATCGGCCTGGCGCTACTTGCGTTTCAAGGAGCCGGGTACACGCACCAACGATTCAAACATGCCGAGGTCGTCGACAAAGGACTTCGATACCTGATAACGCACCAGAAATCGGACGGAGATCTTTACATTCCCCAAGATCCCGCATCGGACCAAAATGCATGGCTATATAGTCATGCGATCGCAACCCTGGCGTTGTGCGAAGCCTTTGGCATGACTCAGGACGAGTCGCTGCGAACTCCTGCACAAAAGGCGGTCACGTTCATGGTCGCCAGCCAAGATCCCAAGCTCGGCGGCTGGCGCTATCGACCTACGACGGGTACCGATACTAGCGTTTCAGGTTGGTTTACGATGGCATTGAGAAGTGCCCAGCTTGCTGGCTTGTCCGTTCCCGATGAGACATTTCAGCGGTTGGGTCGGTTCTTGGACCTCAGCCGCCATTCGCGAGAAAAACCGCATTTGTTTCGTTACCATCCCTTCGCAACTGAAGAACTGCGACACGGTTTGGAACCGACTGCCGTGATGACGAGCGTTGGGTTATTGATGCGCATGTACCTTGGCTGGCGACGATCGCAACCCGAGATGATGGCAGGCGCCGATTATCTGCTCCAGCATCCACCGGAAGTTGGCACTCGAAAAAAGTCGCTACGCGATACCTACTACTGGTATTACGCGACGCAAGTTTTGTTTCACATGGGTGGCGAGCGTTGGAAACAATGGCAAACGCGGTTACACGCCATTCTCATCCAGGATCAGATCACGCAAGGCGAAATGGCTGGAAGCTGGGATCCCTATCATCCAACACCTGATCAATGGGCAAGTTATGGTGGCAGGTTATACGTAACGACCATGAATTTGCTGTCGTTAGAAGTTAACTACCGCCATTTACCATTGTACGACATGACTGCCAAGTGAGCTTTGGTTGCCCGATGGACGTGGACTCACACAATCTACCGCTTGTGTTAGCCGGAAAGTGCGGAGGTCGAATCAATGTGGGTCAGCACTTAAGTTTCGCTGTTCCAGGCTCTCGGCTTACCCATCACCAAATTTGCGGACGCTACCGGGACGCTTCCTGGCGTGTTGGTGTAAGGCAATACAAACACGGCTTTTCATGCCTGATCCATGACCGGACGCGAAGCATCGATAAACAGCCACGACAACGCGCAAGCGGCATAGGTCACGCCGACCATGATGAACACGTATTGCCAACCATAGTTGTCAGCTAGTCGCCCAAACACTTGCGGTGCCAGGATCAACCCAATGCCAGCGACGGAATTAGAAAACGCAAACACTGTCGCCGTAGCTCGACCACCAATATCGGTAACGACACCCCATACGGAAGTTAGGCTCCAGTCTCCAAATAGCTTGACGAAAAACAGGCAGATGCAAAAGGCATAGGGACTATCATAAAAGTACATGGCCACAAAGATCAACACTGCCGCCATGCCTTTGCCAGCGATCGCCACTCCGGCTCGCGACCAACGCCGGTTTCCAGTCAGCGAAATACAAACGTCGTTAAGGTATCCGGCAAGGATTCCCGCCAGCGCGCCACCCAGGAATGGCAAGGCGGCGTAGATCCCCATCAGTTTCCAATCGAGATTATGAACTTGTTTCAAGAACTGGGGAAGCCAATTGGAATAAAGAGTATCGGCGAATGTGCTGAGGATAGTTTGTATTACAACAAAGCCAACATTGGCCATCGACCGCCGACTCATTCGCAGTGATACTGATTTCGTAGTTGTGACTTGTTTGGTCATTTCTCCTTCGAGCAGTTCCACTTCCTGCGCGTTGACGGCCGGATGTCGACGAGGCGAGTTGCGAAATGTAAAAGCGAATACGAGCGTATGCAGTAGGCCGACTGCCACCAGTACTTCAACGGCCGTGCGCCACTCGAGTCCAATGTACCCCAGCAGCAGCGTGGTGAAGATCAACGAGGAACTGAGCGCACCCAGTCGTCCAGCCATGACACCGACCGCACCTTGCATCGTTGTGCGAATCGCTTGTGGATACCACGTCTTCGAAACTCGACTCAAACATGCGTAGACCGCCGATTGCCCTGCTCCCAAAATTGCCTGCCCGTACCACAACCAGCCGACTGATGGAGCCAAGGCCAGCATCAACAGACCGCCACACCACACCAGGCATAACGTGGTGAGCACCAAGTGAACTCCCAAGAGGTCCGCCAGGATAGCTAGCGGAAACTGGCAGAGGCTGTAAGTCAGCGCAAATCCGCTATCGATGTCCGCGAGCTGAGTATTGGTCAGTTTCCACTCTTCGGCCAATACCGGTTTTATAAATGCAAAGACATACCGATGCCAATAAAGAATGGCAGAAGTCATGAAAGCCAGCGCGAATATTATCCAGCGCACCATGGTGGGCCGCGCGCTGTCGGGTGATGGGCTGGTCTGCATGGTTCCCACTGCGATGCAAGAGTGAATTCTACTGGTGGCTGTTTGCAGCAGGGGTCGCGCGTTCAAAATTCAGAATTGGCGGGAGTTGAACGCAGCAGTACACAAACGTTTCCTC
>SYJV01000238.1 GCA_005798335.1 Planctomycetaceae bacterium
GCCCCAATCGCCGAATTGCCTGTGCTGCGAAGTAAGCTGGTTGGCAAAGGAATGAGGGCAGTGGAATGCTTGATTCTATTAAAAATTGTTGCGACGTGAGCATGACTTCGAATGGTACGGTGAACACGTGAATGACGTTTTGGTTTTGAATTCTATCCGGCATCTGCTGCGTGCCGCCAAGATTGATTTTCGCGAGGTGTCGCATAGTCCCACATTCACTTCGGAAGAATCGGCCAACGCGCGGGGTGAGCCGTTGGGCGTGGGCGCTAAAGCGATTGTGATGCGAGTTGACGACCGGTTCTGCTTATTCGTTCTACCGGCGGACCGAAAGTTGGACTCGGTCGCGATCAAGCAACAGTTGGCTGCCAAGAAGACTCGTTTTGCGACACCCGAGGAGCTCATGGAATTGACAGGCTTAGTACCTGGCTCGGTACCACCTTTCGGAGCTCCCATTCTTCCGTTGGAACTATTTGCTGATTCCCAATTGGGGCAAATCTACGATCGTATCGCGTTCAATGCTGGGTCGCTTACTCACTCGTTGATCGTACCGTTTGAGGCATGGCGAGCCGTCGCGCAACCAACTTGTTTTGCATTTTCGAAACAGTGAAAGCTTGGCACTCTACGATCGCATCGCATGCTTGTCGACTGCGAAAGCTAGTCTCGTTGGACAGCGTTGGAGCGCATCGGATGGCGAGGCCATTTATTGGCGGTCGAATAGACTGGTGCGGATTTCGGTTTCGAAGGACGCTTGCTGACTCATGGCTTGTTGAAACCGTTCTTGGCTGAGCGAATATAGGACGGTGTCGGACAGCGCATCGACGCTAGCGTTTCGCGGTTGGCCAGTAATGAGTGCCATTTCGCCGAAAAAGTTGCCTTCGACTAAGTTAGCAAGGGTCTTGTCATCGGGGCCACGCCGAATTGCGACTTCACCTTGGCGAATAAGGTAGAATTTGTCACCTGCTTCGCCTTCGCGAATGATGCGCGTACCGGACTCGAAATTCTCTGCGATCAGATGGTCAGCCATCTCGGCCAGCGAACGCGGCGTCAGGTGGCGGAATACCGGGCAACGCGCCAGCATCTGACTGACGATTGCGGCTTCCTGAACAAGGACGTCGCTGCGGATACGTCCGTCGACCAGGTTCACGATCCGATCAGCGACGTCCAAAATGCGGTTGTCGTGTGTCACGATGATAATTGTGACTTGTTCCTCTTTGGCCATTTTCTTGAACAACTCGACTACGGTTCGACCGCTTTGTTCGTCGAGTGCCGCAGTGGGTTCGTCGGCCAATACCAAGCGTGGTTTGTGGACCAGTCCGCGCGCGATCGCGACACGTTGTTTTTGGCCGCCGGAAAGCTGTTTTGGTTTGTGGCCGGTGCGATGGCCCAGGCCAACGGCTTCGAGCATGGCGCGACAGCGCTGGTTGTGCTGAGTATGGCTGCCGTTGGGTTCAGCGAGTTCGAGCGCCATGCGGACGTTTTGCAGAGCGGTCAGTGAATCAAACAAATTGTGAGCTTGGAAAATAAATCCAATGCTGCGCCGCAACGCTCGTAGTGCCGTGGTCTTATGCAGCGGGGTGCCTAGAACCGACAGCTCGCCTTGCTGGACTGTCCGCAAAGTTCCAATAAGAGTCAGGAGGGTGGTTTTCCCAGAACCACTTGGACCGGTCATGATGATTATTTCGCCTGGATAAATTTCCAGGTCGTTATCGTATAGGACCTGCTTGCGCAGATCGCCTTCGCCATAATAGTGCTGGAGGTTACGAGCCAGGATGGCGGGCAGTTGCCCCTCGGCCAATCGCTGTTTCCAGCTTGGGTCGAAGCGCACCGCACTCGTTTGAGTTTTTGAATCCTGCATAATCGTCAGTCATTAGATTCTGCACTTGCTGGACGAACCATTACAATTGTGCGGAATACTTGCGGAAAGTGTCTGGGGATTATTATTAGTAGATCGTGGTTGACTTGTGGCATTATGAATAAAACGGTCGATGAATGCCTAGACCTACCAAGTTCTTGCGACGAGATTGACATTTTGAGTGAAACTATACCGCTGCAATGTGCACGTTACGCGACTAACCCGGGCGTGAATTCTCCGGCCCAGCATGGAAAAATCCGGTGGATGTCGTGGTATTTCGGCTGGTGGTTGGTAATGTTTCCTGTCATCGGTTGTAGCGGAGTTGCCGATAATGCGGGTGCGTCAAAGAAAACGGGTAGCGGCGAAGCGATTGCGAACAGTGCCGGGGAAATCGCCGCGCAAGGCGAGATCGTGCCCAAAGGTGGCATCATTCGTTTAGCTGCGGTTCCAGGGGACACTGTCGAAGAAGTAATGGTCAAGGCTGGCGATTCGATCCAGCTCAGACAGGAATTGATCGGACTTCGCTCGCGAACTCTACGCCGAGCTCAATTGGCGACGCTTGAATTGCGATTGAAAGATGCCCAGCGTCAGCATGACGTTTCACTGGAACAATCGCGCCTGAAAGTCTCCGCATCTCAGTTGCAGTTGAGGCAAGCCAAGGCACAGATTGATTCGTTGGTCAGTCACGAAGTTCTGTTAAAGCTGGCAGAAACGCAGCTTGAGTCTGCTCGATCGATGATGAAGCGGATGGAGTCCATCGCTGCCGACGAACAAACACGGTCGTTCATCAGTCGCTTGGATATCGACCGCCAACGCATCTCCGTAGGTGACGCAGAGCTGGAGTACCGTCGTCAGCAAGAAAGTCTGGCGCAAGCCAAGCGACAAGGGCAATGGTCACTGGAGTTGGCTGAACAACAATTGGCAGCGGCGCAAAGCGCATTCGTTGCCGTGGAAAAATCCACCGCAGTTGACATCGTCCGCAATGAACTCGACAGCGCGCGGCGCCAGGACGAATTGTCGGCGATTCGATCGACTATCGACGGCACCGTTTTGTCTGTCGAAACATCCGTGGGTGAAATGACGTCTCAGTTTCCGCTCTTGCAAATTGCCGACTTAAGTAGCATGAGTTGCGAAGCGGAAGTTTACGAGGCGGACGCGAAACGCATCCAAGTCGGAGCGAAAGCAACGATCAAGAGTCCTGTTTTTGGCAAAGACTTGCAGGGGACGGTCGAGCGCATTGGATTAATGGTGGGTCGACCGCAATTAAAATCGGCCGATCCTTTGGCCCGAGTTGATCGGCGCGCTTTGTCAGTAGTCATCGCTATTCATCCTGACGATTGTGCCGCTGCGGCGCGCTGGTTGCAACTGCAAGTCGAAGTGCGCATCGTAACTGGTCTCTGAAAAACGTACGCTGGCGATGTCGCACGGGGCGGGTAGCCAGCGCATCGGTAATTGGCAAGGAACATCGGCGAATCGACAACCCTGGGATTCATGAAGACTCAACTGGCATTTCACAATTTGACTTACCAAAGCGCCAAGACACTGGTTTCTGTTGGCGGTGTGGCGTTTGCCCTATTGTTAGTATTCATGCAGTTGGGTTTCATGGGAGCCGTCTCGCATACGGCCGTCAATGTGTATCAACATATGCGGTTTGACGCACTGATTCGTTCGCCCGACTATCTACATCTGTACGAGCCACTGGAATTTGAGAGTCGCTGGCTTCAATTGGCCAAGGGGACGCCGGGTGTGAAAAATGTAGTTCCCATGTGGATCACTTTGCACAATTGGGGCAGCCTCCGAGCAACAACTTCATCAGCAGCCTCTGGTGACGGAGCCGCAGCCGTCGATGGTTCATTTGCACAGTTCCTGCCGATTGCCGTGATGGGTGTTCGGCCCAACGACGATATCTTTGATCTGAAAGAAGTGCAAGAACAATCGCATAAACTTGCAGATACTCAGAGTGTGCTGATCGACTCCGCCACTCGCAGCGATTACGGCCCGTTAGATGGCCAACGATTTTCACTTCGAGACAAGAATCGGGAGTCCGAAATTGGTGGCGTGAAAGTCAAAATCCAAGGAGTTTTCCATTTGGGTACTGGTTTAGCCGCCAATGGCGCAACGCTGACCGGCGTTCGCTGCTTTCAGCGGCTTGTTCCATGGGATTGCGAGAAACAAATTTCGTTGGGATTGGTGACCACCGACGGCTCACGGCCGGTAAGCGAAGTGCTGCAGGACCTGCGCAGTCGCATTGCCGCCTCACGGCAGGGAACATCGTTGAAACCTGAAAATGCCAGCGAACCAGTTCAAGTGCTTTCGCGGAACGAAGTGATGCAGTGGGAGCGTTTTCGCTGGCTGCAACAAACACCGATTGGGTTGATCTTTCAGCTCGGAGTTGGACTTTCGCTGCTGGTTGGGGCAGCGATCGTGTACATGGTTCTGGCGACCGATGTCGTCGATCGATTGCCGGAATACGCAACGCTACTGGCGATTGGTTATTCGCGGGCCTATTTGGCAGGAATTGTCATGACGCAAGCAATCGTGCTCGCTTGTTTGGGATTTCTGGCCGCCTGGCTGGCGTCCGAGTTGTTGTACCGTTTGACATCTTGGCTATCGGGAATCCCCATCGCCATGAATGCATCGCGAGTGATGCTGGTTGCTGGCCTGGGACTGCTGATGTGCTGCGCCAGCGGCCTGTTGGCTATGAACAAGTTATGGAAAGCCGAGCCAGCGAGTCTTTTCTAATGCATACACCCCTGGCTTGGCACAATTTGACTAGCAGTCGCGGCAAGTTTGCGATGGCGTCATGTGGCGTGGCCTTTGCCGTCATCTTGATGTTCATGCAAATCGGATTTCGCAACGCGCTGCTGGATAGCAACGTCGAAATGCTCAAGTTGTTCAACGCCGATTTGGTGCTGGTAAGCCGAGCTCGTTTCAATCTCGCCAATGAAACTCGCTTTCCGAGGGAGATTCTCGATCGAGTTGCGGCATTGCCCGGAGTTGCAGATACTTGCGCGGTGGCGATTGAGCGGGCGGTTGCCAAGGTGCGAGTGGAGGGCCACACCAGCCGATCGATCCGCGTAATGTGTGTTCGCCCTTCGCCGAAATTCTTCCAAGATCAATCGCTAGTTCGATTGCTGAATGAGGCTCATCGTGAAGGATATGCACTGGTAGATCGTCGTAGCAAATCGCTGTATGGTTTCGCGCTGGATGACGAAGCCGAACTCGCGCGTCAGCATATCGAACTGAACGATCAGTCGCTCAAAGTGCGCGACACATTTAGCCTTGGAACTGATTTCGCTCACGACGGCACATTAATGATGACGGAGCGAATTTTCCCCAAGTATTTTCCGTGGCGAGCGCCGGGTGCAAGTCCATTGGATGTAGTCGATATCGGTCTAATCAACACCCATGGAACACGTGATATAGCAAACTTGCGGGATGAAATACTGAAGCTGGCACCGGGCCAGATCGATCTCTATGCAATGCACGAAATCATTGATCGGGATCTGAAATTTTGGTCGCGCAACACGCCGATCGGCGTCATTTTCGGCATCGGGACAATCATGGGTCTGATTGTCGGTGCAATTATTTGTTATCAAATCCAGTTTACTGACATCAGCGATCATATGCCTGAATTAGCAACGCTCAAAGCCATGGGATACAGCGCAGGGTACTTCTGGAGTTTAGTACTTTGCCAGTCGATCTATCTGGCATGCCTGGGCTTCATTCCGGGTTTGATCGTGTCGTGGGCTGTGTACATGACGCTTGCCGAACTGAGCGGACTAGTGATGCGCATGACAGTGGGGAGAATTGTTCTGGTTCTAGGACTAACTTTGATGATGTGTGTGGCCAGTGGCATACTGGCGATTCGTAAACTTTGGCGAGCCGATCCTGCGAGTCTCTTCTAGAACCAGCGTAACGAAACCGCAATCGGATTCTGCAAAGTGACGGAATAACCGGTAAAAGCAGTTCGTGGTGGATTTAGATTTGCGGATTGTAGGGCCTGTCCCATTGGACTGTGGGAATATGCATCCAGTTACGGCTGCTACGAACCTCTCGGCATTCACCTTTGGCGTAGCTTTCTAATGAGGTTGTATCGGTTCGACATTGTTTGAGAATCGGTTGGTGGAACGAAATCGCAATTTGCATCGTCGGTTGACATAGCGTCCGGCACGTTGCAATTGCCTCTCTAAGAACCGGTTCGTCGTAGTTCGTCGATTTTACCCAATTGCATAGAAAGAGCCAGCATGAGCATTGCGTCATCGCCCGTCGATCTAGACAAGGTGCTTTCCTCCGCCCAGCTCCCAGCACTTCCGCAAACTGCTGTTACCCTGATCAAGCTTTCGCAAGATCCCAAGAATGGCCCCAATGAGTTCGCCAAGCCGATCGAAGCGGACGTGGGGTTGATGGGACAGGTTTTGCGGTTCGTCAATTCCAGTTACTTCGGATTCTCCAAGGAGATCGCCAGCGTCAAGCAAGCGATTGGGTTGGTTGGGGTGCGAACCATTAAGAACTTTGCCCTTTGGAGCGCCGTATTTAGTTTGATTCCCAATCCAAAGTTCGGACCCTTCGATTTGAAAAACCTGTGGCAAGATTCCCTTCGTCGAGCGATTTTTGCGAGACTCTTGGGCCAGAAGCTGAAGCTGGCCAACGCCGAGGACTTATTCGCCGCAGCCCTGCTGCAAGATATGGCGATACCCTTGCTCCTGAAGGAACTGCCGGAACATTATGAGTCCTTGGTTGAACGGCGTAGTTCAGAGCGTGTACGATTGTCACAGCTCGAACAGGAAATATTTGGATGGGACCATGCGCAGGCTGCGGCCGCTTTGGTGCGAAACTGGCGATTGCCTAACGAGTTTGCGGTGCTGATCGAACGACATCCGCAGTTGGAAGAACTGTTGGGTGGTCATCCGCCGATGATTGATGCTGGCTGCGTGGCACTCGCATCGCTTCTGCCATCGTGCAAGGACGAGGCCTGGGAAGAACGCGGTGAATTCATCGACGGGGCCAAGTTAATCAATGCATCGATCAAGAACGAAATCACCAGTATCTTGACGGAAGTCGATGCCAGTTTTGAAGAGTTCGCACCAATTATGAAACTGCCAATTCCCAAGAAATCATTGGTCGATTGGGTCGCCGCTTATACTCAATACCGTTCAACGAACGTGGGATAAGCTTCCAGCTTGTCAACCGGTAGCGGAGTTTCACCATTGCTTGCACAAGATATTGACAAGCTGGAAGCTTATCCCACGTTCGGTGAACGGTATAGCGCTTAGACTGCCGGCAGAACGAAATCTAACAGTAGCAGGCAATTCGATGTGCCCTGCTACTTAGACGAATGCGAGTGGAACGGCTCCACGGTTGTGCGAACTTTCGCTACAATGCCAGGCAAACTTGATAGCCCCTGGGATTGTTGAAGTTCGCTTATGATTTTGGTGATCGACAACTAC
>SYJV01000239.1 GCA_005798335.1 Planctomycetaceae bacterium
CCATCGCAGTTTGATTTATTGGCTGGGAACCGATGACATGATGGCCTCGACATATGCCTTGCATGGTGAGCAATTGAAGGCTTATCGAGACTTTGCAGGCGAAGGAGTGCTCCGATTATCGGTCGGTTTGGAAGATCCAGCGGATATATGTCGCGATTTGGCTAATGTGCTGTAAGAGTGAGCATTTGATTTAGGGTTGTTCTTTTCCTGTCTATCCTATTTTTGTTCCCACAGAAGCTCCAGAGTCGATCAACACAACATTGTCAAAGTAGATAGCAACCTCGACACCAGGCACTGCGTAAAGTGTTGTTGGCAGTGTTAACCCAACGGTCCTGCTAGCTCGCTCTTGGGCAGCCAGACGCATGGTTGAAATCGTTGCAAAAGCCAAACAGGAACAAACCAGCGAAAGCCAGGTGCGCCGCTGCGATCGCATAAGAATTTCCTTTCGATTGTGCTTTCTTGATTCGACCTCAACATCAGTAGGCAGTTACACTTGACCAGTCGTCTGGCTGCTTTGTACGAGAGTTGATTTTAGATCGTACAGCCCAGATTCTAATCCAACTGGATAAACCTGTGGGTTCTCCAGACGAACCGTCGAATCGTGGAATATCGACAACTGACGTTGGCAGTGAGAGCGCAATTCGGTCAGTGAACGCACGGGCGCGACACGTTGGCCGCTGCGTAGGACACTTTGGAGCAAATCGTCATACACATCGGCGTCCGTCAGACGAGTCTTTCGCGTTACGTCAAGCGGATTGATCAAACTGGTTTGGTTGCTTTGCGGAGGAGCCAGTTCGTTATAAATCATGTCGGCGAATGCGAGGTTCTCGCGATAAAATCTGCGGACCTGCAAGATTCCGGGAATCGAAGTCTTGACGAGTTGCTCGGACAGTTTGACCTTGGGAATCCAGTCGCCGCCGGGTTGGCGAATCGCTCCCAATTTATAGACGCCTCCCAGCGCTGGTTGATCGTACGCAGTGACCAACTTGGTACCTACACCCCACACTTGAATTTGTGCACCTTGGGATTTGAGGTTTTCGATCGAGTGTTCGTCTAAATCATTGCTAGCCACGATGGCGGCGTCGGTGAATCCAGCAGCGTCCAGCAGCTTGCGCGCTTCGATGCTGAGACCAGCCAAATCCCCAGAGTCGAGTCGAATCCCGACCAGTTTGTGGCCAGTCGTTCGCAACTGTTGGCCGATACGAATCGCGTTGCGAACACCCTCGAGCGTATCATACGTGTCGACCAGGAACACGCAGTTGTTGGGCATCGCGATCGAGTATTCTCGAAACGCTTCTAATTCACTGTCAAAAGACATCACCCAACTGTGCGCATGAGTTCCACGCACTGGAATTCCAAATAACTTTCCAGCCAACACATTCGATGTCGCAGCGCAGCCACCGATATGGGCCGCGCGGCTGGCCGACAGCGAACCATCGATTCCTTGCGCTCTGCGCAATCCGAATTCGAGCACTGGTTCGCCCCTGGCAGCTCGACACACACGGGCGCTCTTGGTCGCAATCAATGTCTGAAAGTTGATGATGTTCAGCAAAGCGGTCTCTAGCAACTGAGCCTGCAATATCGATCCCCGAATGCGTACCAGTGGCTCATGCGGCATGACCACGGTTCCTTCAGGAATCGCATCGACGTCTATGTCCAGTTTAAGTTCGGACAAGTACCTGAGAAAATCCTCTTCGAACAGTGCGTGGCCATCGTTGCCCTGAATCGATCGCAAGTATTCGATGTCATCGGCGGTGAAATGAAATGCTTCAACGAACTCAAGAAAAGTTTCTAAGCCAGCCGCGATCGCATAGCCACTTCGAAACGGGCACTTGCGAAAGAACATATGAAATACCGCCTGCTGGTCTGCCCGGCCTCCCTTCCAATAACCCGCGGCCATCGTAATCTGGTACAAATCCGTCAACAGCGCCAGCGACGAACTGTACAAATCCTGGGTGCTTTTCATAATCGACCGACTCCCGAATACTAATCGCGGGCGGGAAGCCATTCCGCAGCGATGCGCGAACTCACTATCCCAGGTTTGGTCGGAAACTCGTTTAACCCGCAGCCGTAGGCGAGGATTGCATTGATTTCTTGTCAAGTCAATCCGAACTTTGTGCAATCCTCGCCTACGGCTGCGGGTTAAACGAATTTCCAGCCGCGTACCCTAATGCATCAGTTTCCAGACGGCAAGAGGTAAACACTATGGCTATTTACGGTGTAGCGCTGCTCGCATTTTGTACCATCGCGGGAATGGTGCTCGGCGAGCTGCTGGGGTGGATGATGCAAGTCAAAGCCAACGTCGGAGGTGTCGGAATTGCCATGCTGCTGTTGATTGGGTTAACCGAATCGCTGCGCAGCCGTGGAAAGCTGCCAATGCCCACGCAGCAAGGTATTTTGTTTTGGAGTGCGATTTACATTCCAATCGTCGTTGCGATGGCTGCGGGGCAAGACGTGTATCGGACATTGAAAAGTGGTCCGATGGCAATGTTTGCAGGATGTCTGGTCACTGCAATTTGTTTCGCGCTGGTGCCGCTTGTCGATCGCCTGTGCCCAGTAACGTCCAAGGCAGTTTCTGCAGACGACCAAGCCACCAATTCTGAAAAGAGCTAATGTCATGCACGCAATACTCGAGCTTACTCGCGGTATTTTGATCAAGTATGACCTCATTGTGGCGCTGGCTTTGGTCGGAGCCATCATGTGGATATCGTATTGGATCTCGAATCAACTGACCCGAGGGCGCTTGCATGGATCGGCGATCGCGATTCTCGTCGGTTTGGTTCTGGCATTCATTGGAGGTCGCGCAACAGGTGGCGAAAATGGGCTGGCCGACGTTGCGGTCTTTGCCGGAGTGGGTGTGCTCGGCGGTACGATGCTGAGAGACTTTGCCATCATTTCCACAGCGTTTGGCGTTGACGTACGCGAGATTCGGCGAGCCGGACCTGTGGGAGTTATTTCATTGTTCTTGGGAGTTGTCGTCTCGTTCATCGTCGGTGCCTGCGTCGGATATGGATTTGGCTACCGCGATGCCGTCAGCTTGACAACGATCGGAGGCGGCGCCGCGACTTACATTGTCGGGCCGGTTACAGGCTCGGCGCTGGGAGCAACCAAGTCTGTGCAAACGTTGAGTTTTGCAGTTGGATTGGTCAAAGCGATCCTGGTCATGATCGCGACGCCTCTGATTGCCAAGAGTATCGGGCTCAACAATCCTAGGACAGCGATGATTTTCGGTGGCTTGATGGGAACCACCAGCGGCGTGACGGGCGGCCTAGCTGCGACCGACGCGCGACTTGTTCCGTACGGAGCCATGACAGCGACGTTCTACACTGGCCTGGGCTGTTTGATGGGACCGTCGATCATTTTTATCGTAATGCGAATGATATTTGGATGATCGCGCTTCGACTGACGCTGAATACAAATAGCTCATCACGCCGATTTGTAGCCTGCTGCAATTCTGGCAAAGTGGAGGCGGCGGGGATCGAACCCGCGTCCCGCGATATTTTCATGATGGCTTCTACGTGTGTAGTCGATGGTTTATTTCTCGCCTCGCAGGACGCCTATCGACAAGGCTGCCTGTAAGACCAGCCGGGAGCTTTTTTTGGCCAACTACGTGCCCGACACGGTAATCAGCGATTCGGAATTACGGCTGGCAGTCGAGCGCCTCCGACGGGCTCTCTCAGCCAGGGCTGCCTATATTAGGCTGCCAGTGCAAGACTATCGTCTGCAGATACTTTTTTAGTCAGCTTTTAGCGTGGCCAACTGACCAACCACGACACGCCACCAGCACTTCAGGCTACCCGGTCGAATCCAATTCGCCCCCAAAACATGCCGCGTTCTATCTAAACTAGCTACATTCTTCAATGTTGCGAATCTACATTCTTCGCGATTACTCCTTGCATGGTTGCTGGTAGTATATGGCAGAGGTTCCCGTTGCAACAGTCTTGGGTTTGCATAATTTGTGCCCATGCCAATGAATCTCTTTACTAAATTCGGTCGGACGCACGTCGATTCATTTTTCGACAACCGCGGGGCCAGTCCACATCGCGGTGTTAATTGCAAAGTACAAGTTCTGAAACGGTGGCGCTTTTCGGCTGGCATACCAAATCCGAAAACTGCCGTCGGCTAAGCGGATGACACTGTGGCTGGAGACATAATGAGACTCCCACGGTCGCGCTGAATCCGGTCGCAACACGGGATTCTGCTGGTGTTTGTGCCAGTGAATTCCATCGAGACTGGCCGCGTATCCAATCCCGGTTGTTTCGTGGTTTTTCTGAAGATAACTGGCGTACCACATCAAGTAGACACCGTCGACATACAAGACGCTTGGGTAAATTTGCAGGTCGTGCTCCCACGGTTGTGAAATCTTCAATACGGGTTGCTCGGTGAGTTGCCAAGTCAGTCCGTCGTTGCTGTGCGCATGCCGAATTTGCCATGGGTAAGCCCCCGGTTCGGTATACCATAGGGCGAATCCATCAGGCGTTTTCACGACCGCTGGCGCGTAGGCCCGTGAAAGCTGAATCGGGGAAACGTCCGACCAGCGAATCCCGTCTGCGCTGGTGGCGTGTTGGATCGCATGTGGCTGGCCGCGCGCCCCGAGCGTGGCCGTTGTGAACCACATACGCATCAAACCGTTCTCGCGCAATGGTGCTCCACTGGCATCTCGCAACAGACACGGTGTCAGTATTGAAAGTCGCGGAGTTTCCATGGCTAGCACAGGACCCGCGTGCCGGGAAAATGTTTGCCAGTCGTCACCGGTGGCCAGTCCCAATCGAAACATTCGTTCGTCGCGTGTGCGTTGCGGTGCCAAGTCATGGGCAAAGCCTTGCGAACCGCAGTACCACATCCAATATTTACCGTTTTCACGAGCAACTGTGGGTGCGAAAATGTGAGTGTCATCGAATTGGCCGCTCGGGCCTAATTCCAAAACCGGTCCAGCAACATCGCGCTTCCAAGTTTGCGGACCCAGCCACGGTTCGACTTCTTGCGGCGTTTGGGCGACAAGGCTCAGATCGAAAGCTGAGACTACGATCACAGCCACGAATATTCGTCGGATGGTGAGGCTCATGTCGGCTCCTTGATAGAAAAGTGCCCGGCAAATGTTATTTAGCAAAGGTCTCTTGGCATGGTTCAAAATGGGACTCATCGTGCAAATTGTAACGGATTTGACGGCAAGGATTGGCTAGAAGGCATGTGCGGACGATAGCGAATCGTGCCGGAGGCTCGGACGTAAGCTACGATTCTCTGGTTCTTGCAAGCAGCTAGCTCCGCTAGTTGTCGTGGACATTCCGCAAGGCAAACGGAACAATCGCATGCAGTTTTTTCGACGCTATTGGATCGCTGGGCTGGTACTGTTACTGGTGACAATTCACGCAGTCATCATTGGCTATGTCCGCACGGAAGCTGCAAAATTGAAGTCCGTTTCCAGCGGTGAAGTACCGTTGGGATTGTTCTACGTCCAATCGAGTGATCGCGAGTATCTAACTCAACTGCGCATACTACTTGGCGTGCCTCTGGAATTTCGCTTGAAAGCGAAAGCAACCATCGAACACAATCGATGGACGGTCCATGAAGCGATAGAAGAAGCACTGCGTCAAATGGACCAATCCTTGTTGTCCGACGCGGCACTTTTGGAGGCCAAGAAAACCATAGAGAAAACAGTCGAGGAGATTCTCGAAGAGAAATTTGTAGAAAACGTCATCGTGTGCGACCGAATCGACTGGCCAGTTGATCAATTCCGAATGCGAGCCCCTCAAGGCTTAATGACTGCCAGTGAAGCTTTGGAACCATTAGATGCAGTTACCAAAGTGACTTATCCTCGAAAACCACGCCCGACTGCTTCCGAACAAAACGCTGGCTCGCATGGTAAGCATTCCTCCGGTCATGGACACGACGCACACGGCGGCGATGGTCATGGTGACGACGCGCATGGTCACGACGCGCATGGTCACGACGCGCATGGTGGCGATGGTCATGGTGACGACGCGCATGGTGGCGACGGTCATGGTGGAGACGATCAGGGACATGGTGCTCACGGCGGCGACGATCATGGTCACGGTGCTCACGGTGCCGAAGATCATGGCGGAGGACATGGTGGAGGACATGGTGGAGGACATGGTGGAG
>SYJV01000240.1 GCA_005798335.1 Planctomycetaceae bacterium
CCTTGGTAAATTCCCATCTGCCGCTCGCCTAAAACGGTTTCAAATTGCGCTAATCGAGTATCCAGTTGCCCTTCAATTTTATTTCTTCTTGGCAGTCGCTTTGCTCTTCTTGCCTTTTGCCTTGTTGCCTTTAACTGCCGGACTTTGCTTCTTAGCTGCTGGAGCTGGCTTTTTCGCGGCCGGAGCCTGCTTCTTTGCCGCGGAAGCTTTTTTCTTTACCGTTGCCTTTGACTTCTTGGATGCGGGTTCCGGCGAACTCGTGGAGCCTACCGTTGGCGCCAGCGATTGCCATAGTCCGATGATATTGCCTTCGCTGTCCTTGACCTGGGCGTAGATTCCCATACCGCTGATCGGAAACGGTCCAAGTACTTTCGAGCCACCGGCGGATTCCACGTCTTTGACTCTCTGCTCGCAAGACACAACTTCGATCACTAGGACCGGTGTCTGACTGCCGCCTTGGTCGCCGCGAGGATACAAGCCACCGTTAATTCCACCCGGTTGTGTTGGCATTTGTCGCTGGTCAACTTCTGTAGTTAGCGCAAACGTGTAAGGCGTATCACCCGGAAAGTCCATGAAATTCCAACCGAATACGGACCTGTAAAAAGTCTCGATTCGTTTCTTATCGCCGTAGGGTATTTCAAAATGACAAACGCGGTCCATGAGCAGACTCCTGTGATTGAGAAAGATGTGTCGATCCAGATGCGATCAGATGCGCTGGACGAGCCGACATTTTAGGCAAAGCAACGAATAATGTTCTACGCCCTTACCTCAGTTCGGCTCAAAATATCGCGATGATTCTTTGCCTGCCATCGAGCTTGGTGCAGACGACCGAAACATGCCATCGAAATCGGTTCGACGGGTATGGCCCCTTGCCTGCCGCGGGAAAAATGGCGCATATGAATGCTAACCCTACGACACTTTTTTCTGTGTCGGTCCCAAGCGGTCCAAGGTGTTGAAGCAATGAGTTGCGAATGGCTCACTGACATTATTTTGCCATCGCCTCGCACCAGTACTTTGCTGCTAATGTTTCAATCGTTCGCATGTTGGTTGGCCAGATGCTCCCGATCACTTTGATCGCGTTTCGCTGGTCACGATGTCCTGCGATGCCAAGCAATCTAGCTCACGCTGTCAAAAACTTGACTAACTTATTAGAAAGCATTAACTTATTCTCAATTCGGGGGTGCAATCGCTGGGATCGAGAGTCAACAAAACAGCTTGCTTCCCGTTTTCTAATTGTTGTACTTCATGGGTTTTCAAGGAGTTCGCGATGAAACGAGTCCACATTGGTTTTACGTTGGTCGAGTTGCTAGTAGTTATCGCCATCATAGGCGTGTTAGTTGGGCTGTTGTTGCCTGCTGTACAGTCCGCTCGTGAAGCGGCTCGACGCATGCAATGTTCCAACAATCTCAAGCAGATTGGATTGGCGACGCACAACTACATTGACATCTTCAAGAAATTCCCCGTGGGAAATTACCATAGTGTGTTCGGTACTTGGCTGGTTCATCTATTGCCGTTTGTCGAACAGCAGAATATGAGAAACAACTATTATGGCTCCGCTGACCTTGAGAACTACCCGCTCGCGGGAATTCGATACGGCAACGCATTGAATTTGCCGATCGTACGAACGCAAGTGTCAGTATACACCTGCCCAAGTGACGAAATCACAGCATCGCCGAGCGTGATTAGCGGCATAACATTTCACAACTACGTCGCTAACTACGGCAATACGACTCGTGGCCGTTTGAGTCCTTATGGAGTGACCAGCGCAGGTACTCCGAACATCTTTGGAGGTGCTCCGTTTATCGAATTCATTGCCCCCAATGTTCGAAACTTGGCAAACTATCATGTTTTCATTCATACCAACGTTTCGCAATTGAAGTTTTCCACTTCGTTGAGCGAAGTCACCGACGGGACCAGTAACACGTTAGCGTTCTCGGAGTGCTTGCAAGGGCGGGGAGGTGATTTGAGCGGATTCAATTGGTGGGGAGGTGGTTGCCATTTCGAAACTCTATTGGCACCTAATACTGCGCAGCCGGACGTTGTTGAGCAAAGTTGTGCGACGGGTGCGGCGCGTAATCCACGCAATCCACCGTGTGTCGTCCGTGTCGCCGCCAGCGGTAATGTTGTCACCTCTGGTGCTGAGACACACGCCGCGCGCAGTCGGCACATCGGTGGCGTCCAAGCCACAATGTGTGATGGCTCGGTCCGCTTCGTCTCTAACTCAATCTTTCTGGAAACTTGGCGTGCCATGGGCACCGCCGCAGGTGGTGAAGTATTTCAAGACGATCAATAATGTCGCAACAATCGATGAGCATTCGTGCGTAATGGGATGACCGTTTCGCTATCGTCCCGCAGGGACAATATGTAAATCGTGTATGGTGCATATTGTCCCGTAGGGTCCATGGGACAATATGCACGATGCCGACGCTGTTCTACGGACATTTCGTCCCTTCGGGATGTTTAAGAAACGGACGCTGCCGATTTGCTAGCTTACCAAGACTCTAACAGCGCTGGATTTAGGCGAGCAGCAGATGGGAACTGCCAATACCAGCCCGACGCGCAAGCGAGTGCGTCAATCCAGGCATACACTCGCTTGCGCTTCGGGCTTGTATTGGTAAGAAACATTCTTTGCTCGCCTTATTCGATGCCGCGACCCGAGTGCGAGCGGAGAAAAGACTGTAGCGCGGAAGTGTAATGCGTCGATTCTGGAAGAAGTTCTCTAGCGCAAACAGGAGTCTGCGACTAAGGGATTTTATTATAAGTGTCAGCCGATTTTGGGGTTACGATAAGAATTGCGACACTACTTTTCGACAAATCATTGCACTTCAAGTCATTGTTCTGCGATCCATGGCGGAACTGCGATTCTGTTCCGAGTGGTTGCGATTTTGAGTTGGCTGGCAGGATGTCAGATCAATTTCAGTTTTGCTAGCGACCGCGATTCGTTTCAATTACCCGCCGATGCTGAAATTGCAGGTTCACCTGCCGAAGTTACCAGCCAGCTTCATTTCCCCGAAAATGCCGGACCATCTACCCTCACTCCCACTGGACGATCCGCGTCCTCCACGGATTCATTGCCGAGTATTGACAGCTCCAATAGCGAAGATCGCAATAAATGGACGGTGAAACTCGGCGGGCATGTTCAGTTGGACTATGTCAATTGGGCGCGAGTTTCTGGAACGATTCCCGATGCTAAAGACTATTTCGAATTCCGTCGTTTGAGACTGGTTGCTGACGGTACCGGTTATGGTCAATTTGATTTTCGGTTGCAGGCAACTTTGGAACCAGAGACCGTTGGTGAAAGCCCAGCCGGCAGCGTAACGTCACCGGATGTCAAAGACGCTTATTTGTCGATGAATGAAATTCCATTTTTAGGGCGCGTCCGTGTCGGTAACTTTTTTGTACCATTCAGTCTAGAGCAAGTTACCAACGACACGAATAACATTTTCATGGAAAGGTCGATACCCACGCAAGGGATCTTTGCAGCGGATCGGGAAGTTGGCATTGCCGCGTACAATCGAACTGACGACCAGCGGCTGACTCTTTCCTATGGTATTTTCTTTGACAGCGTTAGCGAGGCTCTTAAAGAACAAATCGATGACAATCAAGGCTATCGGTTGGCTGGTCGAGCTACTTGTTTACCGTTGTACGATCAAGCGTCTGATGGTCGCTATGTGGTCCACCTAGGAACGGGCATTCTGCATACCGAGGACCAGGACGATAGCGTTCGCTTTTGCGCTCGACCGCAGGTTCATGAAGGACCGCACCTCATTGACAGCGGCGTGTTCGATGCCGATTCCTATACGACCGGTAATCTCGAATTTGCAATTGTTTTGGCAAGCCTATCGATTCAGTCGGAAGCTTTCTTGTCAAGCGTCGCACGATTGCCCAGCGGTTCGGCGACGCTGGGAGGTTGGTACGTTTACGGGAGCTGGTTTCTAACGGGTGAGAACCGCGTATTTGAGCCTTTTGGACAACACGGACCTCAGTTCGGGCGCACTAAGCCCAACACGAATTTCTTCTTGGAACGAGGTTCATGTTCCGGATGGGGAGCATGCGAAGCCAAGGTTCGATATTCGAATCTAAATCTCGACGATCTCGATCGGGGCCAATATCACGACATCACAACCGGCATGAATTGGTACTGGAGCGATCGCACGCGCGTGATCTTCGACTGGATTCATCCAATGACGAGCGAATCGTCGCTTTTGGGTTTGACAAATTCTGACCTGCTTGCGATGCGATTCGATTTCAGTTGGTAGAGAGCGATATTGACTAGAGCTTGCAAGTTCGTCAGAGGCACGCCAATCATCCCGCGAGCGCGAGTGCGATTAGATCTCTCCCGCCTTTTTTGCTGTAGCCAGCAACACGGCAAATTCGCCAATTGAGTTAACATTGGTTTTTCGCAAGGCGGACTGCCGGCGCCGATCGATGGTGCGACCGCTAATTGCCAGATTATGGCTGATTGCTTTGTTGGGCAGTCCTGACACTGCGCATTCCATGATGCTTAACTCCTCGGCAGTAAGCTGCTTGATTTTCTCCAGAGCCTCTCGCGATTGCTGAGCAATCTCAAACGACTGACGGCTGACTGTCACAGCGCGCTTTACTTCGGCGATCAACTGTATTGCGTCGTAGGGTTTCTCTAGTAACGAAACTGCTCCTCGTTTCATAACTTCGACGGTCACGGGAACATTGGCATAACCGGTCACCATGATCAACGACAAATGGCTCGCTCGCTCCACCAAGTTCGCTTGCAATGCAATGCCGTCCATCTCTGGCATCTGCAAGTCCGTGATGATGCAGCCAACGTCGGTGGGACGAATCTTCTCAAGCAGCAACTGGGCATTGGAAAAACTGCGAACTTCGAATTGCTGTGTAAGCAAAAGAGCCTCAAGAGAGGCCAGTACCACCGGATCATCGTCAACGATGTAGATTACTGGATTGGCAGTCATAATTGAGTTCCGCCAGCAGGTAGAACTACGCTGAAAATAGTTCCGTGCTCCTGCGCCTCTCGTGCAGTGATTTCACCTCGATGAGCGTCCACAATAGTCTTGCAAATACTCAAACCGATTCCCGAGCCACGTTGCTTGGTTGAGTTAAAGGGAATAAATAATTTCTCGCGTAGTTCATTGGTAATGCCGCAGCCTTGGTCTTCCATCTCGACGACGATTTTGCCTGGCTGCCCAAAACTGCGCAATAGAATTAGTTTTCTCCCCTGAGCGACGTCGTCCATGGCATCGGCTGCGTTCGCGAACAAATTTACGAACACTTGCTGCAACTGAATTCGATCACCTTCAATTGCCCTCAGCCCGGACTGTAGCTGCCATTCAACGCGTATTCCACGGTTCCGCAAGTCGACGCCTGCAAGCGCGACGCTGTCTTGCAACACTTGGTTGATATCGATCGCGGCCATTCTGGCCGGGGAGCGTTTGCCAAAGTCAAGCAGTCGGCGCAGAATTTCGCCTGCACGCAGGCTTTGGGAGTTTATTTGCCGAAGATACTCGGCGCATAGTGCCCGAGTGTCATTGGTCGCTTCATCAAGCGAGAATTCACAAGCCTTGGCAAAATTCGCAATCGCGCTTAGCGGCTGGTTGAGCTCGTGCGAGATCGCTGCCGACATCAACCCCAGTGTGTTCAACCTGGAGACATGTAACAGTTCCGACTGCTGTACCGCCAGCTTATCTTGTGCTGCAACTCGTTCCGTAACATCTCGCAACACGCCAACAAGTCGGTACACAAAACCAACGGAGTTCATGATCGGTGTAGCGCGATCGATAATCCATCGCTGTTTGCCATCGCTGCTCAGGATTCGATACTCCTCAACCGTCTCGTGTCCATTGAGCTGGCGATGGCGCGCTGCAAGAAATGCAGGTCGATCATCCTCGTGCAGGAACGATAAATATTCCGCCGTCGTTCCAGAGAACTCCTCTGCGGAAACACTGAATAACAGGTTAAACGCAGGACTGACATATAAGTATTTCTGAGCGACTACGTCATAGATCCAAAATACATCGACGATGTGCTCGGCAAGCTGTCGAAACCGTTCATCGCTGTCCCGTAGCGCGGCCACTGCCGCCGCAACCTTTGTTTGATTTTCCCGCAGCGCTGTGTCAGATCGAATCCTCTGTTTCGTACTCGCCAGTAAGCTCGCTAGAGTAAACAATGCTCCGAGTACATCGCTATCGAATTGCCGCTGAGTAAAACTGATCAATGTCAGTACGCCGATTAGTTTTCCGCCGTCCACCAGAGGTATGCAACAGCTACCTACAACATGTTGCTGAATAGCAACCTCGGCCGGACATAAGCCGAATTCCTGGACCGAGTAGCACATTTTTTCGCGAATCAGATCGTGTTGCTCCGGTACCTTGGTGATCGGACACTTGGCAAGATTGCGTAACGACTCTTCCGAAAAACCGTCGCTTGAAACTAGGTCAAGAGTTGAGGTGGATTCGTTAAAGTCATAATTCAGGTGCCCGTCGATACCGAATTTGCCGCGAAAATCATTGAGTGCCTTGATGATCAGTTGTTCGTCTGGTCCCGACTCCACGAGGTGGCTGGCCGTATACGCGACGATTTTTTGCAGTTCCGTCTGCCTGAGAATCTTGCGCTCATGTTCTTTTCTTTGCGAGATGTCTCGGTGCAAGCAATAAATCAGCCGCTTGCCCTGCAATTCAAACGGAAAAACACCGACTTCAAGATCGATCGTTTGACCGTTCTTGCAACGATGCCGCGTCTCAAATTTCGTATCCGGGGCCTTATTTCCAGCGAGTCGCTCGAGTAGATATTCCTTGTCGTAAACAAGGTCCCAGTCCCACGCGAACATCCGTTTCAATTCGTCGCGGCTGTAGCCCAGCACTCTGCAGAAACTTGCATTGCAAGCAAAGACAGATCCATCGGATTCCAGTACTACTATGGGGTCAAGAGACTGTTCAAAGGAAACTCTGCGCCACTCGAGTTCATCCGCAATACGACTGGACTGCTCTTTTAGTAGAGTGATGTCTTCCGTTAGACCAATCCATTCCTCAACTTCACCTGTCTCATTGCGAACTGGGACAGCCAGAAGACTGATCTGCTTGCCCTTATGAGAATCATCCAGAATTCGAGCTTCGTGACGAAATATCTCGAATGTTGCAAGTGATTTGACAATCTTTCGCTCCAGCGAAATGCGATCATCGGGATGCATCGCGTTAAGCCGATCAGATACCGCAACCCACCCGGGTTCTACCGATGTAACTGATTCGCCATGTACCACTTCGGTCCTTTGGCCGTCAGGGTCCGCCACCCAAACGTTTTCTGCAATCGCCAATACGAGCGACCGATAACGACGCACTTGCCGTTGTAAAGATTCCAGCGATTCGCTCAATTTAATATCTTCGACTAGCAAAGTTGCTCGTCCCCAAATTTGTCTCGCCAGAACAATAGTCGAACAAGTCGTGGCACCTCATGTGTGTTGTCTCGCTTTTACGCTTCAATAACTTAATCGCCAAATTACCATTGCGTGCGACCGAACATCTGGAGAATTTTCGACAATTTAGCGAAAAAAAATAATGCCTTCATTTGACGCGATTGCGTCAGATGTTGCGTTGTTCGCGAGGTCGATAGACGTTGTGGGTAAGCCCCGACCCAAATCGCGGTTCTCCGAGAGTTTGCTCGATCCGTTCAAGCTATCAGTTACTCCGTTCCTGGTTCTTGCCACTGTTCAACCTTTTTTGTCGGAATACTTCGAGAATTGCTCTTGCTGACAAAGTGGTGAACGTTCACCGAGTGCTTGGGTAGATAGCTATGACTGGCTGCGAAACCGTTTCTATTAGCAAGCTGAAAATCGGAACGAAAACTGATTTCGATATCCTTAATGCCCAGGGACGCGTCCTACTCAAGTGCGGATCATTTCTGACCCACCATGTAGTCGACCGCTGGATTGCAGGGGGATTTACAAAGGTATTGATAAGGAAGCCACCGGCAGGCAGCGAACCCAATCTGCTGGTCCCGTACGACGCCGAATTGCTCGAACGGGTTGCGCAGGTATTCTCACAGGTCAGTTCATCCATCCTCCAATTCGCATCTCAACTCGGCGAACATTCTCAGGCAGAGGTCGCGACCATTGAATTGCTGTTGGACTCGTTGGTGTCGAATATCAATGCCGATTGCGACGCAGCAATTTTCTGCGCCCAAGGAATTTCGGTTGATCGCTTTGAAATACGCAATGAAAAACTCGCCCGACGCTGCGTTCAAATGTCGGCGCTCGGAACAGCCACAGCCATTGTGATGGACCTACCATTTGAACAATGCCAAACAGTAAGCCTAGCAGGCTTGTTTCATGACATCGCATTGCTCAACTACCTACCTGGCGTGGAGGGCCGGCACGACGCAGACATTCATCGATTACATCCGCTTGCCAGCGCTCGATTGCTCGATTCGATCTCTACGGTTTCCGAACTGACAAAAACGGTGGTTGCCGAGGTACACGAACAAAGCGATGGAACTGGTTTTCCACGCGGACTGAGCAGTTCGTCACTGACGGTCATGAGCCGCATCTTGAATATCGTCGATGCTTATTTGACTCTAGTAGATCCAGATTTAGAGCAAACTGCCTTCCTTCCGGCTGATGTCATGACGTATCTCGTCTTTCATACCAAGTCCGGGCACTTCGATCGAGAATGTGCAGGGGGTTTTGTTCGAGCGATGTCGATCTACCCGGTTGGTACGCGAGTGGAACTTGACGACGCTCATACGGCAACGGTTTTGCGCAGCAGCTTGACCGATGCGATCTGTCCGATCGTGCGCATCGATTCTCCGAACCAGCCGATCGTAGATCTTCGCAAATCAGCTCGCTGCATCGTCCGCCCACTGCCCGAAGTTTCCGGCAAACACAAACGACTGCCTAAGTCAAAACTCTCAGAAGCACTTTGGGTTGTTTCCCCTACCGCCTCACCGGACACTCATTACTAACCCTACAGCTTTCCCAATCTAGCCAGCCCCGTATGGGGGTTTATGACTTTCCGATCGGCAAGAGGCTTTCATTTTCTGCTCATTCTGCGAATAATCGAACAGTGCGTGACCAAAGGAATCGTGCGCACATTCACTTCGATGCGTTTATCCAGAGCAGGGACTGGGAATGTCAGCAGATTTTGAATCCACATCTAGCGAACATTTGTCTAAGGCAGCGACGCTCGGACCATTGTGCTTCGTTTTGTTGCTTGTAACGCACCTCCAATACGCCTACTCGCAGCAATTCGAATCGTCGGTTCGCGAGCATGTCGTCGCCAAGCCACTGACTAGCAACAGCGGTCATACCTTAGTCGCGGTCGATAAACGACTGTACCGCATTCTGGACGGAGCAGAACCGAGTTCGCTCGTAGAGTTGAAGGCGATGGAAAGCCAACAGAGTCGCGTGTCGCAGGCAATTCAAAAAGTAACCGTCAACGTTCAACAAGGGGCAGCGCAGGGCAGCGGCGTTCTGGTGACGCCAACAGGGCACATCTTAACGGCAGCCCACGTTGCGGGAAAACCTGGTCGCGACGCAACCATAGTGCTGTATGATGGAACCAGGGTGCGCGCCAAGACTTTGGGCATGAATCGCTTTTTGGACGCCGGTCTGCTGAAAATCACCGAGACTCGTGCGGAACCTTGGCCGACCGCTTCCCTTGGCCTCAGCAAGAATTTGAAACTAGGGCAATGGTGCATCGCAGCGGGACATCCCGGCGGCTGGAACAAGGAGCGCGGCGCTGTGGTGCGCGTCGGACGCATCAACTCGGTATTGCAAGGAACCTTGGTCACAGACTGCGCTCTGATCGGAGGCGATAGCGGTGGGCCGCTGTTCAACCTAGAAGGCAAACTGATCGGTGTCCACTCGCGCATCGGGACTGACATCGGCGACAACATGCACGTACCGGTTGACGTCTATACTCAATACTGGTCGCGCATGAGCAATGGCGAGGCTTGGGGCGTGCTGCCTGGATTTAAACCGATGATCGGGATTCGAGGCATGTCTGCGAACGACGAACCTGTGATAGAATCAGTCATTCCCAGGAGTCCTGCCGAGAAAGCTGGCTTACAAACCGGTGATCGGATACTATCGATTGACGACAAACAAATCGAAACCTTTGCAGATATTCAACGAGCAATCGAGGCGTCACTTCCGGGCGAGCGAATTCTAATTGGAATCGAACGTGCCGCCCAAAGATTCCGCTTGGAAGTCGAAGTCGCAGTTGATGAGAATAGTTAGGTCGGGAGTTCAGTACATCCTAGGTTCATAAGGAATAGCCGAGAAATAAGTGGCCGAGAAATAAGTGCCAGGTACCTTTTGTGCGCAGCACCCGCAGGGCGAGTTTCTCGCAAATGGTACCTGGCACTTATTTCTCGAGCGATACTAACTGGCTTGAAATGTGTCTCAGCTTCGAATCGAATGGACGCGATTCGCATGAGTGTATTTAAGTTCGAAAGGTCGGTGGAGATTGAGTTCGTACGTCCATGGCCTGATGCGCCGAAACTACCTGAATTGTATTGTGGGCGTTGCAGCTTGCGGTCTGGCCATCCATTCCGCCAGTCGGCTGACCGTCCAGCAAATCCCAACTCGGCCCTCAGAAGCAACTCGCTCGCCAACTACCCTGTTAGTTCAGGAGCCCGCCGAGCGCAGCTCCAGGCGCCCTGACTTCTCGAATCTCCTGCGCCAGTCGAGTGGACGCGGCAATTTTCATACGTTGCGAGCTTTTCGCGATGCGACGGGAAACGCGTGGCGCAGTACCGTTAGAATCATGGACGGAGACGACCAGGTTGCTTTTGGTGCAATAGTTCATGGCGATGGCTACGTAGTTACCAAAGCAAGTCAATTGCCCATCGGCAGAACACTTGTGTGCGAACTGTTTGATGAACGCCGCTCGAAAATAGAGCCAGTCGCGATATCGGATGAACATGATCTCGCAATATTGCGAATTGGCTACAAAGGGCTGGCACCAGTCGATTGGGAAATGCCGTTCGCTCCTCAGCGTGGAAATTGGCTGGCCACTTCGTCCTTGAATCCAACGCCAGTCGCGGTTGGAATTGTCAGCGCTGGCTATCAATCGGTACCTAAAAAGCGCCCGATCTTAGGAGTCAGCCTCGAAGATTCTACGATGGGCACGTCGATAAAAGAAGTTGTGCATGGGAGCGGTGGCGATATCGCCGGGCTTCAAGTTGGCGATGTGATAACCTCCATTAACGGCAAAGACTTGTCCTCCACTAACGCCATCATCGAAGAAATCAAGTCGTGCAAAGCTGGCCAGACCATTCAGATTGGAATCGTGCGAGGGCGGAAAGCCAGTGAAATCGCAGCCCGCGTCATGGACCTGGCAGAAGAACTGTGGGATCCGACCGAATTAGAAGTGAATGGATCAATCAGCCATCGCAGTACCGGTTACTCGAAAGTCTTCCTGCATGACACAGTATTACTTCCAAATCAATGTGGCGGCCCATTGGTAAATCTGAATGGCAAAGTTGTCGGCATCAACATCGCAAGAGCCGGCCGAGTGACCAGCTATGCAATTCCCGCAGATGTCGTTAGCTCTCTGGTGACGAACCATTTAAAGAATACCAAATCTAGCGTCGTACCCGCTGGCGCAACCAAATCCAGCGCTCGGATTTCTGAGGTGCGCTAAGCATGGCCATGTCGCGCCAGCCCATAGGCGGCAACTTTCGCGAGCTCGTGCGGCTTGAATCTGGCAACTGAATTTCTGCCGCAAAGCGTGAGCTGGGAATTCGGTTTGATCGCCATGAGGCGTCGTATCGCCTAGCTCCAGCCCCTGTAAGGCGAGCGGCAGATAGTTTCTTAGCAATACAAGCCCGAAGCGCAAGCGAGTGTATGCCAGGATTGACGCGCTCGCTTGCGCATCGGGCTTGTATTCGCTTAGGCCTTGGTAAATTCCCATCTGCCGCTCGCCTAACGCAACCGCAGCCTCAGTCGCATGCTTCAAATAAAATTTTAGTTTTCTCGCAACTGCATTTCCGTCGCGTCCATGGCTATCCCTAAAGCTAAGAAACTGGCACCCAACCCAAAAGCTGACATTCACCAGATTTCTTGCTTACCCAAAAAAGTTGCCCTGGACCAAACCGTCAAGATTTGCGATTATCCGGTAAACATAGGGCGAAATTTTGGCTTGGTGCCGATCACGGCCACCGTATGTGGATTGTGTCTTAGATCGCAAGTGGATCAACATAAGGAGTGTAATTCACCATGTCGAGAATTGCATCAATCTGTTCCTGTCTAATGCTCGTCCTCTTAATTAGTTCCGAAAGCCGTGCGCAACAAGAGTCCAAGTCGTTGTGGTCAAGCATGCTTGGACGTGGTTCTGCACCTTCCGCAAACCCCAAAGCAGCAACGGCTGATGACTCAGCAAAGACATCTTGGCTCAATCCGTTCGCGTCTAAGAGCGACTCGGCGGCCAAGGCGCCCAAACGCACTGCGTCAACCATGGGAAAAATCGGACAAACCTCCAAGCGCTGGTGGGATAATACTGTCGACTTTGTGAACCCCTTCAACGATAAACCCAAGCCCCGAACCAATCAGGGTTACAAACCTCAGGAACAAACTGAAATATCGGACAGCGGAGGTCTCTTTGGTTGGACTCGTCGCGACAAGAAAGAGACGGAAAAGCCCAAATCAGTGAATGAGTTCTTGCAAGGAACCAACCCGTTGCTGGACCCGACCATTCGCTAAGCATCGACAGGTTTTTTATTGTCGTCTTTCGCTCCGCGAAAGAATGATGTAACGCTACTTTCGCGGAGCGAAAGGCGACACTCATTGCATATTCATGACTTTCGCATGGATGCCCATTTAAAGGATCTGCAAGCCAAGCCTTGGTATATCGCCGCGCTGATCAGTTGGTTGATTGCACTATTCGAATACTTGATTCAGGTTCCAGCGAATCGAGTCGGTTAGACCCAGCTTTCACTTTCGCAATTGAAAATTCTGCAAGAGACAATCACGCTGAGTGTGTTTGTACCGTTTTCGATATACTACATGCGACAGCCGCTGAAATGGGACTTCCTCTGGGCTGCACTCTGCTTGTGCGGGGCGGTATATTTCATCTTTCGCAATTCAGCTCCCGCTGCGCACGAACCGTGTGGTTGTTATGAGAAAAGTCAAGATCTTCAAGAGTGTCGAGGACGAATTGTCTCGATTGGAAAGCGATATCAACGCCTGGGTCGATAGTTCCAAGGCGCATATCGTGTCGATCACGGGGAACATTGCTCCGCAAAGCAACCAAGTTGCTGGCGACGGAGCCTTTTCCGCGTCCGATGTTCTGATCATCGTTGTTTACGAGGAAGCGAATGCATAGTCCGATTGCGCCGAGCCGCATTCTTGTATTGGGCGCTCATCCTGATGACGCTGAATTCCATGCTGGTGGCTTGTTGGCTCGTCATGCTGCGATGGGTTCGATTGTGTCGATGGTTTCGGTGACCGATGGTCGGAGCGGACATCACGAGATTCCGCCGGCAGACTTGGTCCCGATCCGACGCGAAGAAGCGCGCCAAGCTGGCCGCGTGATCGGTGCCGAATATGAAACATGGGATTTCCCGGACGGTAGCCTCGATCCCTCACTCGATGTCCGCGAGGCAATCATCGCCAAGATACGCAAATTTCGTCCCGACTTGGTATTGACGCATCGTCCTAACGATTACCATCCCGATCATCGCGCTGTAGGCCAGGCTGTACAAGATGCGTCGTATATGGTGACAGTGCCTCATGTCGTTTCGCATGTCCCGGCGCTGCGACGCGACGCAGTCGTGGCCTACATGGTCGATATGTTTACTCGTCCGAACCCACTGCGAGCCGACGTGATTTTGGATGTCACTGCTGAAGTAGATTTGGTGGTACAGATGATGGCCTGCCACGTGTCCCAGTTTTTTCAGTGGCTACCTTATCACGACCATTGTTTAGCAGAAGTACCCGACACAGAAGTCGATCGAGCGAAGTGGCTGCGAGGCTGGTTTCTTAAGATCGGCGAGCAGCGACTCCATCATTTCCAAAGTCATCGCGCCGTCCAAAATTTGGATCGAACTCGCTCCAACGCTATCGAAGTCTACGAGGTCAGCGAATACGCTGGCAGCTTGACGAGTGATGTGCGTTGTCGGCTGTTCCCTGGCGAGATAGTCCAATCGTAGTTGTCTCGCATCTGAGACAATCCGCCCCCTTAGCTCCAATCCAACCTTCCTCCACGGCTTAACCCATGTTGCCTGCCGCGCTCTTAAAGAACAAACTTGTTACTCAAAAAACGGTGCTGGGCATACTCATTACGAATCATCTTTGGGGCGAACTGATCGAAGTCGCCATACTGGCGGGACTGGATTACGTGATCGTTGATCGCGAACATTTTGCCCATGATGTTGACAGCGTGGCCAACGCCTGTCGGCTGGGCAGATTCGCTAATTTTCCGGTCTTGCTGCGTCCCGCTAGAACTGACGCAGCAGCGATTCGCGAGGCGATGGATCTTGGGCCGTGTGGATTACTATTGCCGATGGTGGAGACAGTTCAGCAGATGGACGAAGTGCAGCAAGGAGCTTGGTTGCCACCGCGCGGTGAACGCCGGCCAGGCGCCCACGGCAATCGCTGGTTGAAGCAATTCAATTACGAAGACTTCAAGACTGGTGTGGAAGACGACTTGATCATCATCCCACAAATCGAGAGTCCCCAGGGAATTCACAATGCGGCTGAAATCGCCTCACATCCTCTGACAACAGCGCTGGGAATTGGACCTTACGATTTATCGTGTCGCCTGGGCTGTGCGTGGAAGCCTGAAAATGCCGAGTTGCGAGGCTCGATCGCACAATTGCGAGCTGTCGCAGCGTCGGTCGGCAAACCATTCTGGATGATCGGAGATGGAGTCAAGCTTTCTGGCGATGGACACCGATTCTTGTGTATCGCCGAACCGATCGGGTTGCTGCAAGCGACACTGAGCAATCTCGTGAAAACGATTCAAGGAGGCTAGGAGAGTAGAGCAAATATCCTCAATTGCTTAGAATTCAGAAACAACCACTCAGTAAACAACTCTCGCGATACCAATAGACACTTTTTCAGCAAACGATTGGGACAATCGCTCTACTCTCGCTCGCGGAGCCATTTCGCGGCTTGCGCTGCGAAATAAGTCAGAATCATGTCGGCACCGGCGCGCTTGAACGCGAGTAGGCTTTCCAGCGCAGTACTACGCAGATCGAGCCATCCATTGGCGGCGGCGGCAGATAACATGGCATATTCGCCGCTGACTTGATAAACGGCGGTCGGAACTGCAAACTCCTGTTTTACCCGGCATACGATATCCAAGTAGGGCATGCCCGGTTTGACCATGACAATATCGGCGCCTTCGCGCAGGTCGAGCGCCACTTCGTGTAGTGCTTCGTCGCTGTTAGACGGTTGCATTTGATAGGTTTTCTTATCGCCGGTACCGAGACTGCCTTTAGAACCGACTGCATCGCGAAACGGTCCATAGAATGCCGACGCGTACTTGGCCGCGTAGGACATTATCAGCACACGTTGAAAACCCGCTCCATCCAGCGCTGCACGAATCGCCCCCACGCGACCATCCATCATATCCGAGGGTGCGATGACATCCGCCCCAGCTTCAGCTTGAACGATCGCCTGGCGACAAAGCACATCGACCGTTTCGTCGTTGACGATGCAGCCGTCAACCAGCAACCCGTCATGGCCGTGTGAAGTATACGGATCGAGTGCGACGTCGCAGATAATTCCAATGCGATCCGCAAACCGGTTCCGAATTTCGCGTACTGTGCTGCAGATCAAGTTATTAGTGTTGGTGGCTTCTCGGCCATCGTCGGTTTTCAGGGAAGTGGGAGTTACCGGAAAAATTGCGATGGCTGGGATGCCCAGATCGATCGCTTGGCTGACTTCGTTTAATAATCGATCGATAGAATGCCGCGACACACCCGGCAAGCTCGCGACCGCTGTCGATTGATTGTCGCCGGGAATTACAAACATCGGCCAAATGAGGTCCGCGACGGTCAGAGTGTTTTCGCAAACCAGTTCGCGAATCCAAGCACATTGCCGATTGCGGCGCAGGCGTGTCGATGGAAAAATTCCGCGGGGACTATGAAATGTCATGATCGAGACTCAGTGGCTGATGGGAGAGTAGAGCAATTGTCCTCAATTGCTCAGAATACCGAAAACGACGGCGTAGAATTAGAATACAGAAAACGATTGTTCAGAAATGCAGGAAACGATCGCTTAGAAAACTAGCAACGATCGCCCAGAATACTGGAAAACCTGCTCAGAATACAGAGAACGATCGCCCAGAATACAGAAAACGATTGAGGACAATCGTCCTACTCTTGGTAGGTCGAGGGACTGGGGTCGAGCTCGACCGTCACTTGATTGGCAACTCCTTCGCGGAAGAATACGACCGCAACTCGTTTACCTACCGGCGTCAAACCAACAGTGCTCACCAAATGACCATCGTCTTCGATCTTGAGTCCATCGAACTCCAGGACCACATCGCCAACTCGCAAACCGGCTCGGTAAGCTGGCGATTTCTCGATGATGGATTTTACGAGCGCTCCGCGTTTGTTGGGGAGCGAGAGTTGTCGCGCGAGCTTAGAGTCGAAAGCATTTTCGAGCTGCACTCCTAAATAAGCACGTTGCAGCCGCCCATTGGAGATCAATTGACTAGCGACCTGCATGGCCATGTTGATGGGAATCGAAAAACCGATTCCTTCATTGCCGCCGGAGTTGCTGGCGATCGCGGTATTGATGCCAACGACTTCGCCGCGTAGGTTCAGCAACGGTCCGCCGCTGTTACCCGGATTGATGGCGGCATCGGTTTGAAAGAAGTCTTGTATATCGATTTCTCGCGAGCCAAGCTCAAGGTTGCGCCGACCTTTGGCACTGATGATTCCATACGTCACAGAGTGGCTCAGACCAAAGGGGCTTCCCACTGCCAGCACAAAGTCACCAATATCCATGTACTGGCTATTGCCCAGTTTCGCCGGTATCAAGTCGGCCGAACGAATTTGCATCACTGCTACGTCCGTCGATGGATCCGTCCATATGTTCAGCGGTCGCAATTGCCGACCGTCATTGAGTTCAATGTGTATGGATGACATTTCGGCAGGATAAATTACATGCCGATTGGTCAGCACATACTTCTCGCGTCCTAACTCGACAATCACTCCTGCGCCAGCCTCTTCGATCCGGCTGCTGGCAAAACCCTGGCCGGGCTCGGCTTTCTTGGACGCTTCGATATGTACGACGTTGGGCGAAACCAGCCGAACGATGCGTCGAATCAACCCGAGCTGGCGCTCAAGCTGGGATACTTCTTGGTTCAGCAAGTTGTATTCCGCCTCGCGTTCATTCTGACCGATTGCTGGCGCGAGTAAACCAGCCGTCCCACTGGCTTGGGCCTCCGACTTGAGCAGGATTTGTGCGGATGCACTCTGCGCAGGAAATATTGCAAGGGATACCAGCAAAGTGCCAACTAATACGACCAAGCTATCGGTATTGCTTGACCTGGCGTGTCGAAATGGCATGGAGAACCTCGGCGGCGATATTTTTATACGGTCCTGCCCTCGTCTGGACTGATGAAAAATGAACCAATGGTGCTAGCCACGGGCGCCGAAGTTGTTGCGACGTAAAAAACGCAAGACGTTCCAACACCTAATAATTTCGGCCATCGAATGGCGATTCCCACGCAACACTTTCGGCGCCCGTGGCTAGCGCCATCGGTTCACTTTTAATCAGCCCAGCCCTCGTTCGGCGAGATTCCTTCCCACCGATTGTGTGCTTGAACGTAACCGAAAATCGGCTTTCCCGCCGAATGATATCAATTGGAAAACGGGAATCCGAAATGAAAGCATTAATTCGCTTGGCGTTAATGCTTCAAATTCCCGACGTTCCGATCGAACTAATTACGCTCCCGTCCTAATGTATCGCGAATGCAATTGTGCTAATCCAAATCGGCGGCAGAATCGAACGCATCGTTAGTATGACGCGCCCATCCTCGATGCCCCGATTTCTCCAATTCGACTTGGCAGCCAATGCACATCGTGGCATATGGCAACGCCTGCAATCGAGCCAACGGGATTGGCTTTTCACACTCAGCACAATCCCCATAGCCTCCTTCGTTAATCCTTTGCAGCGCGTCCTCGATCTGGATCAGTTCGCGGCTTTCTACCTCCGCCATCTGGCTGGTGACCTCTTCGTGAGCCGAATCCAATGCCAAATCTGCTAAATCACCCGAACCGCTCGTTAATTCTGTCAGCGCCGAAAGATCCCCTTCGAGCGCGCGTCGGAGTGCATCGCGACGATGAACCAGGACTTGTCGAAGTTTGATTAAGGCTTCTTTGCGGCTCATAACGGGTGCCCTTTTGCTGACGCTCCTGTCAGACTGTAGTCGTTGAAATAATCTCGATGCAACAATTGTCACAGCAGAACTATAGTACGCACTACGGGCAATTCGAGTTCCAGATAATCAAAATCTCGGTACAAGCAACTATTTCATATCGTCGCAGCCCTCCTAACCCTCATGCAAACCCTTAATTCCAATCAATTTATGGAAATGCGGCTCATACGAATTAATTTCTTATTCGGCGGCTCAAATGAAACACAGATGCCCGACACTTGGTCATCGGCGAAGCAGTTTGTTCAGTCATTCAATATATGTAGAGCAAACTCGCCGCAATGTACAAGTCATCGACCGTCATGCGCAACGCATCGGTCGTAACTGGGAATTGTGATCGCGAACTCGGGTTCAGCAGATGCCAGCTCAGCAGTGCTAGAATTTCTTGCTGAGATACACAGCTAACGAGCAAGAGTTTGAAGCGGAAGGGTACCGGCCTTTGACTCGAGCTGTGTTGCGCTTGCGGCATTGGCGCACAGCTCCGCGACACTTTCCAGGCAGTCGATAGAGTCGATTTCGGCCAATGCTTCGACAGGTGACGCAATCGGTTTCCATATTTGCCGATGATGTAGGACGGCTTTTGCGTTGTACAGCGATTCGATTAACTGCTGGTAGCCGCGCACCATGCTGTCCAGCCCCCAAGCGGATCGAACGAGTTCCCTGCCTCGAAGTCCCAATTCCCGAGCCCATACTGGATTGCTCAATAGTCGGCACAGAGCGTCCGCTGTTTGCTCGAAACTGCCGGAATTGGTCAGCAATCCGGTTTGCTCGTGAATCACGGTCTCGTGAATTGAACCCACGCGTGTGCTGACTACGGGAATGCCTGTCGAAAGCGCCTCCAATATCGAAACTGGATTGGCCTCATTGACGCTGGTCAGTACAAAAGCATCCAATCCTGCCAAAATATCTTGCGTATCACTGCGATTGCCCATGAGGTGAAATTGCTTCACCAGTCCAGCGTCGCGGATCTTGGACTCGATATTGTGGCGCTGCGGTCCGTCGCCCACAATTACGAAATGCGTCGACGGATGTAGGCGGATGATTTCTTTGGCAGCTTCAATCAACATTCCATGATTTTTCTCAGGGCGAAGTGCTGCGACGATTCCGACCAAAGCTGTGTTCTGAGGCACTCCCAATTCACGCCTCAACCATGGGCGTTTGGTGTGGTTGGGACGGAATCGATCGACTTCGACACCATTGGGAATCGTATACACGCGTTCAGTAGGAAATCTCTCATTCTCGATCAAGTGCTGGGCATGATTCTGAGCCACAGCAATAAACCCATCTGTGATGCTCGTCAGCCGGCGATTGAGGAAACTGATTCCGTCAGGCCAGCCCGTGGAATGGATCGCGCTGCAAATGACCGGGACGCCGCATTTCCAAGCGAGCAACCGTCCCCAAAACATTTTGTCACCCGAACCAATCGTCACCACAGCGTCATACTGCCGCGAACGTATCAATCGCTGCAAACGAACAGCGATCCGCAAGTCCCACGCGTGACGGTAAAGGCGGCTGTGCACTGGTAATTCCTGCGCCAACAATTCTCCCAGCGGGCCAGGCTCTTTGGTGCAGATGATTTCAGGCGAGAATAAATCGCGGTTCATACCGCGAACTAAATTTACCAGCAGCGTTTCTGCGCCACCGACCGGCATGCTGGTAATCGCAAAGGCCACGCGTAAAGGAGTTTGGCGATACTGGTTCGAGATAGCTGGAGTTTTCATAGTGCTTTGTAGGATTCGCTCGATCCAACCTGGGGACTAACAACTGCGCAGCTAGGTAGGCTGCCGCATGGAATAGGTTCAGTTTTCTGGCAATATTCCCGCCCGGCTGTTCGGGGCTGTTCGCTGAACGGTAGACGAGCTCGATCCCGCAATTTGCGATGGTCAAACGTCAGCCAATTGCGGAGTGACTCAAGATCGGGATCAGCGTGTATCCGCCGCAAATGGAATCCTGGATTGCTCGGCCAGTTCCAAGCGCCATACGCTGAACAAAAGCCACGGAATCCGGCCTCGGAAACTATGTCGACCGCAGCTTGAGACATATTCTGCGGCAAACCAAATGGAAATGAGAAATAACGGATGGGCCGACGAATCCATTCCGCTAACTCCCGTGCGCCGCCGATGATCTCGTCGCGGACTTGAGCATCATCGTGAATCTTTCCTAAATCGGCATGCGTCTTGGTGTGTGCGCCAATCTCGATTCCGCGACTGGAAATATCTCTCAGTTCGTCGATCGAGTTTGGCACCAGTGGAAATCCAGCCTTCACATCGTGAGCGAAAGGATCTCCGGTCTTGACGAATTGGCTGGCCACAAAGTAGGTCGCTGGAATATTTCGGCGGCAAAGCTCGGGAATTGCAAAGTCGCAATTCTCGGCGTAGCCGTCGTCAAAAGTAATTGCGACAGTAGGACGATTGTTATACGACGACTGGATTCGCAACTGAGCTTCGTCTAACCCGACGATATCGAAATGTTGCTCCAGCCAGTCCAGGTGGCGAACAAAGCCCCGGCGGCTGATCGTCCAATTGTTCACGACATCGTCTGCCACCCTATGGTAGAACAAGATAGCGATCGGCATTCGGCCTGAACGCGCAAGAGTTCTCGACAGTCGTGCTCGACGCCGTGCCGAGAGCTGCATATACACCGATTTACCGATGCTTTTGGCGATTTGAACCGCACGCGTGTGATTGAACATACTAGTGTTTCAGGCAGATTTAACGAGGATCAAAAGACCATCGCCTTCTTTTAGAGTCTCTGCTCAAAGCTGCCATGCAAATTGCTATCCGGCGTGCCTCGCGAAAAATTAATTGCGTCCGAATTTCCGATTCGATGCGAGCTTAACGCTTATAGCGATTGCAACACTTAGGCGAGCGGCAGAATGATTCTCACCAATACAAGCCCGAAGCGCAAGCGAGTGTATGC
>SYJV01000241.1 GCA_005798335.1 Planctomycetaceae bacterium
GATCGTGTCGAGCCGCGCGTCAACAAGCGTCGCCCGAAAGTGCTCGCGTTGATGACCAAGCCACGGGCTCAATACCACGCCGAACTCGGAGTCGCCTCGTGATCGTAAATCCTTACGCCGTAAGCTACAGTGCCATTCGTGCAACTGACCATTTTACAGACGACGTGCTTCACTCCGCAGCGCAACAAGCGAAACAGCGAAAAACTCTGGTCAGCTTCGTCGCTGAAGCTCCCTGAGATTAAAAACGCGACCACTTGCTTTCGCGATTGCTAACCCAGAAATGATCGATAATATTGGTCATAAATCGCATGGTTGCATCGCCCAGCGCAAATTGCGCAGCACCATTCTCAATTGCATGAGGTTGAATTTACACGCTCGAATCCTGAATCCAATCAATTTGATTGAAGAGTTTCGTCAGGCGCTGCCCGCGCGAGGCGTTGATGCTGGTTACAAAATTGATCCGCCCTAGCAGATGAGATCGGAAATTCTCCAATCCATCGCGATTCGCTGATCGAGGGCCGAATCGCACGCAGTTAAAAAGTGTTGCCCGCAATCGATCGTACTCGTCGCGAGGTGGGTTCAATTTTTGATTGACCACTAGTCCCAGCAACCGTTGCCGCTCGGCTTGCCCCATGATTTTGGTCTTGCGATGGTTGACGACAAATCCTTCCTCTAGGCAGATCGATGCTACAAACGGAATCAGGCTTGGTAGACAACGCTCAAAACCGACGGCGCCCGACAAGACGAGATCGTCAGCGTAGCGAGAATAATGACCACCCATTCGTTCAGCCAGACCCGCCAATCGACAATCCAGCTTGTATGCGCATAAGTTTGCGAGCGCCGGAGACGTTGGCGCACCCTGAGGCAGGTGTGCGGTTCCATAGATGCTCTCGTGTCGGTATCGATCGGCTATCGAACCATACGCTGGAAAGGAATTCCATACGTCTTGCGGAATTAGATTCGTTGCTAGAGCAGCCAGCGTGAGACTGACGTCCTCGGGATAACCGGCCGCTCGAAACAGCCCTGCTATTCGGGCTCGCGAGATCGATGGAAAGAAGTCCTGCAGATCCATGCGCAAGACCACGTCTTTTCCAACGTGAATGGCGCTGCATGATCTGATGGAACGCCCTTGCCGAAAACCGTGAGCCGACCGGTGGAGTGGGACGTAGTCCAGAATGCCGTGTAGCATGTGACGTTGGACCATTTTCAGCCGCCATTTTGGCGATTCGATCAAACGGCAAGTACCTGAGATGCGTTTGCTAACCCAGCGATAATTATAGTTTCGCAGCTTACCGGTCACCGTGAAACGTTCGAGCCCGCGGAGGTCAGCCAGCCAATCAAGCTCACCCAGCGTTAGCCCAAAAAAATCTGCCAGCGCGGAAATGCCAGTCAATGGTGGAATTTTCCAGCTCGCAAAGTCTCGCCGTACTGGCGACATTTGGCCGACGAACTGGTCGAGATGCGAAAAACTCAATCGATACCTGCGACACGACTTGCCGAAACCTTTGTTGAGCATCAGCCACTGTGCGATATCACCAGCAAGAGGGCGCCGCTGGTTTCCTAACCCGTGCAACAGCTCGTCGATCACTCGAGCGCACGTTGGCCAACGTTTCCCTGCAGCCCCTGCTGCTGCGCGTTCTAGTTCAACGGAGTTCCAACGAGTCCTCGCCAATATTCCCGCCAAGAGTCGCGCTTGAAGAGAATAATCGTTCATGAGTTTCTCGCAGCACATTTCAGATGACGCGTACCGGCCAATCTCTCTGAATTCGCGGGAACCTTCAGTCTTAAGAATCCGCTTGAAAATACAAAGCCGCATTGGACCAAAAGTAAAGAGCGGTATCCACTCCAACCGAACTCGTCGTGCGTGAGCAATACTGCTTAGGTCGCAGGGAGGCTCACGCGCTGCAGCGTAGAATGTAAACTTGTTCCCTGGGGTTACCCCAGAGAGGAGCAATCAATGGACGCAACCATTGACCACCCAGCTTGGAAAATTAGATACCGCTCGCCAAACAGCATGTCGCATAACGCCACTGCCGTCAACGTGCCTTTGGTATCGTCCACTTTAGCAAAGAATGCGACAGGTCTTCATAGAACTCGAGAGCTAGTCCATACGGGATTACACTCTCAATCCCATTTTCACGATAATGTAAGCAGGTGACAATGAGGGTTAAGGTACTTGGCTAATTTCGGCACCGTTTGAACACGATGCACGAAGAAGCGGTACGCGTACCTTGTTTTTTTCACTCACCCATACTGCCTAATGCTGGCACGATCAGCCAAGCGCTGGTCAGCTCGTTGGACATTTATCCGACGCTGCTCGACTATGCGGGCGCACCCGCGATTGAGTCTTTGATGGGCCAATCTCTGCGTAAGATTATCGAACATCCCGATACCAAACTGCGCGACTCGATTGCGAGCGAATGTGTAGGAGTGGGCGGCCAACTTGGCCAGGGACACCGCATGGTCCGCACCGAGCACTTCAAGTACATTTTTTCCGGCGACAACGAAGAAGCTCTTTACGACCTCCGCACCGATCCTTTCGAGCTAAAGAATCTGGCCGTCAATTCCGCAGACGCGGGTCCCTTGCAAACTCATCGTAATCTCCTTACCTCATGGATGAACCAAGTCGGTGACACCCACGCCCGTCCCGCCAAGGAGTGAATAATTCCTGACGAGTTGTTTTGCAATTTACAAACGCCTTATTATTGTTTCGTGACTACTTCTGAGCTCAGTAGCGCCATTGTAGACCGAGATTCAGCGAATGGACCCAGTATCGTCGTTCGTCAAAACTCAATTGAGGTCGCAGAGCTCCGGTGAGCGGGTCGGATAAATTGACTGACAAGTTGGGATCGATTTGCTCGCCTGGTTGCGCTACTTTCGGGATCAGCAAATAATTGTAGCCCACGATGAAATCCAGCGTCGACGTCAACTGGTATCCAATATCCAATCCCACTTCCGGCACGACCACAAAGGTATCGTCGGTGAACGGATTGTTATTAGTATTGCGAACGAGCAGACCCAGCGATTCTGTTGCGACTGCTCCTTGAGCTGAGGTTGTAGTAGTCGTGCCAGTCAAATTGACCTCGCGGCGCAAATTACCCATGCCTAAACGGAACTTGCTTTCATAACTCCAGCATCCCAGCCGCCGCGTGCCCATGATGCCCAGCATAAACCCATTAAACTCATTCTCCGTGGCAAACGTATCTCGCACGCTGATCGACGAGCCTTGAAGACCCGGAACGGAGCCCGTGATATTTGTCGAACTCAAGATCGAAAGGCTTTCGTCCACTTTGGCTCGTTGATAGCCAACTAACCAATCCAGACGAGTAAATCGATCTTGGTAGGCCAACCGCCGCAAGGCGATATCCAATCCGTCGACTTGCGAAGTGGTGTTCACGCGGATGCTGCCATTGCTTTCGCCGGGGAAGGCTATCAGTTGAGTATCTTGTGCGGCTGTGCCGGTTACATTATTAAATGGTCGTGCCAAGATTGGAAACTGATCGCTAGTAAAATTAAACTCGTTATCCTGGTCCCCCGCGTTCCAATATCGAAATAACACACCACGATAACAGTCGTGCCCGAACCAAGTGCCGAGCGTGATGCGGAAACCGGCATTCAAATCTTCGTCGATAAGACCGTTGCCCAGCAGCGTACGAGTTGTCGATTGCCCCAGTTCGCCGGCAATTCCCGCGTCAGTCCCTGTGGGTGAAGTCGTTACCAAAGGCGGAATTCCCATCGCGCGGCGCCAAAACAATGGCACTTCGGCGCGGACGGATAATCGACTTAGCAAATGGGCCAGCGGACCATCGCCAATGCAGCAGCCACCTGCCGCACAAGTTGGTGCCAGGCATGCGAGCTCATCACAATTCCCAGAAACAAATTCATGCATTTCTTCAGGTCCGTGATTCGGCACATACTCGGGCTCGGGAATACTTAACTTAGACGAGTCAACCGTCGAGTGCGTATCCGCATGAGCGTCGACAGCAGGCACTGATGGACTAGCTTTCTCAGCCGGAGGATGCGCTTTATTCGACTCGGTTTGTGCCTGCGTGGACGTCGTGCGGCGATTCTTGTCCAGAATGGAGGATTGACCTGACGCGCGAACGACTTCCGACTGATCGAAGTCAACGTGGATAGGTCGATCCGAAACGCCGCGCGCGTTCGATCGTCGAGTTCGTTCGGGCTGGCTTGTTCTATTTTCTGTGGATTGGCTAGCGGAGTGGGAAAAGTTGCCAGCCTTGTAAATCGCGCGTTCTGATCTGCCTGTTCTTAGTTGAGCCCAGGCAGAAGCAGTGGGGACAGTGGCTAATGCAACCGTCGCTAGCAAGAGAATCCATCCCATTTTTTGAAGGTCGTAGAAATGTTTCCACAATGAAACTCGGCCCATCATGCGTTCCCTCTGATCAATGCTAGCAATTCATTCACGCAACGCCTGTCGCGACTGAGTGACCATTGATCCATACTCAGTCAGACCCACATTGGGTTTGATGCGAATTCTTTGGCCCGGTACGGCTTGCGAGCCCATAGGCTCAATTAGAAATTCGGCTTTTCCGGTCGTGGCGGTTGAGTAAAGCTGGAAAGATTTATCGGTCAGGTCGAGTTTGCTGACGAAGCCCCCATGGTGATTACAGGAGCCGGAGCGGAACTCCGGGCACTAGCGTTTAGCCTTCAAAACGGATTCCCGCAGTTTTCCCTCGGAGTTGCTTTGCCAAAGGCGATCGGTACCCATTTCCATAGCGGTGAGCCAACCCCCGCCGTAGCAAAACGTGTCCAGACAGATCAGATGACCAACGTTGAAGATCTCACCGCCTCGATCATGGGTGTGTCCGATGATTGCTCGTTTTCCGTTGATGTGTGGCGGCGGCACGTACTCCGTTAACTTTTGCCACCTCAGTGAATGCTCAGACATTTGCTCCAAGGGGAGTTTAGGATCGTAGTTTGCATGCACGAAAAAATCACTATCGGTCTCGTAAAAGTTGAACAACGACTCAAAAAAATCGCGATGTTGTTTGGGGATTACGGACACATCACCGCAGAATCCATACGACTCCAACGTATCGACGCCGCCGAATTGGAGCCAACGAAACGGTGGCTCGCCATCGCGAATTACTTCCAACATCATCTCTTCATGATTGCCATAAAGAGCCTTCAGTTGACACTGGCTGGAAAGCAGAATCAGTTGGTCGACTACACCGCGAGTATCTGGACCTCGGTCGACATAGTCCCCCAAGGTTACGATAATATCTTCTTTGGTTGGGGAAATTACTTCGATCAGCGTCCGAAGGGCTAACGAACATCCATGGATGTCCCCAATTGCGATCACTCTTCCAGGCATTTCAAAACGATTTGCTCATTAGACTATAAGATAGTTCGAAAATACTCCACGATCGTCGGGCAGCAGTTGGCCACCTATCGCGCTAGTCGATAGCCTGTATCGCTTGAGAAGTAAGTATCAGGTAGCTTTTGCGAGGAACTCGCGCTTCGAGTGCTGCGCACAAAAGTACCTTACACTCGTTTCTTGGCAATAGCTTACTGGCCTGAATGGAATCGAGGAAGTTGAGTGATCTTTTTAGGCTTTAATTGCAATGTCCGCTAGTCATCCAGAATCGATTTTGGTCGCCTCGGCGAGAATCAGCGGGTTGGTGAGTGACGAGCAAATGGACTACGTTTTGCGCGTCGCTAGCTATCGTATGACACAACGTGGCTGTAATTTAGCAGGCGCGGAGTTCGATCGTTTGATCGGCGAGATCTTGGTCGAACAACAAATCGTGACGGCGTATCAAGCGGAACAGCTTGCCGCTGGTAGAACTAAGCTGGACTTGGGTGGTTACCTGATCACCGATTGGATTGGCCAAGGTGGGATGGGACAAGTGTTTAAAGCGGTACATCAAGTCATGGGACGCATTTGTGCGGTTAAGGTCCTGCCGCTGACTCGCTTGACTCAGGAATCGCGGGAGAATTTCCTGCGCGAGATTCGCATGCAAGCCGCGCTAGATTGTCCTTACTTGGTACGCGCCTACGATGCTGGCCAGGATCGTAGCGTGCATTATCTGGTAACCGAATACGTTCCCGGAATGGACCTGCGCAGGTTGGTCAAGACCAGTGGCCCGTTACCGGTTCAGCAAGCGGCCAAGATCGTCATGCATGCCGCTCGTGGCATCGACTATGCCCATTCCAAAGGCATGATCCACCGCGACGTTAAACCTGGGAATATTCTCGTCACACCCGAAGGCGATGCCAAAGTATCCGATGTGGGGCTGGCGGGTTATGCGCAGGAACTGTCCGATGACCCGCGGTCGAAGAAGATTATTGGCACAACCGATTTCCTGTCGCCCGAACAGATTCGCCGTCCGCAGGAAGTCGGTCCCGCCTCCGACATCTACTCGCTGGGATGCACACTTTACTACGCCGTCTGTGGCAAAGTCCCTTTTCCCGGCGGCGATGCAGCTTCGAAAATTCGCCGACATCTTGAGGAAACTCCCTGGCATCCACGCAAATTCGCGGCCGATCTCAGCGAAGATTTTGTCGATATTATCGCGGACATGATGGAAAAAGACGCTACCAAGCGAGTCAATAGCGCAGGGGAAGTGGCAGCGCGACTAGAAAGCTGGGTGGGTGATAGTCACTTGATGAGCGGTGCAATCATGTCGCGCTCGCCCTGGATGGCACCGCCTCCGCCCTCCGAGAATTCGGACCGTTCAGACGAAGTCGACGAGGAATTGGCTCGCAGTCACGACAGTTCAGCCACCGGGAAAGTTACGCTTCGCCCCAATCCAGTTGAAGAGCCGAACATCCCCGCAATTGAGAATCTGGACCAGACAAACTACGCGAAAGTGACCAGTTCCAGCGAACATCGCCAGCCAGGCACGGTTATGGTCGTCGCGCTGACTCTCGCCATTGCGATTCCACCAGCGATCTTAGTGGGTTCCATCATTGGTTACATGGCGGCAATCTGGTTTGGAATTACCGGCCGTGGAACGTGACGCAATACTGCGCGCCGTAACGCACTCACAGTTCATCCGCGTCTGCGCCGGTCTGTAATCGCTTGAGCGCTGGTTTAATGGCACTACCGTTCAACGAACGTGGGATAAGCTTCCCGCTTGTCAACCTGTAGCGGAGTTTCGCCATTGCTTGCACAAGATATTGACAAGCTGGAAGCTTATCCCACGTTCGTTGAAGGGTATTGCGTTTAATGGATCACCAGACTCGGTTTAAATCGATGGTTAGCAGCGGAGGAATATCAAATGCAATGCTGTCTCGAAACGTGCTTTCTCGATAGACTCCGTGCTCGAGAACCAATTGCAAAAGCGTATGCTCGCTCGGATCAACGATCCAAGTTTCGGGCGCGCAACATCGCTCGTATAGCTTGCGTTTGACGACTGCGTCGTACTGGCAATTCGAGGGCGACATGATTTCGACCAGCAAATCGGGAATGCCCTTGACTTTGGTGGGCGTCATGATGTGCCGATTCCGTTTGCGAATAATCACTAAGTCCGGCTGAACAACGGTATGCTCCGACAGTTGCACGTCGACGGGTGCGTTGATCACAACGCCCAGCTCGGATTGTTCGATCGCCAAGTAAAGTTGAAACTGCAACCGGCGCGAGATTTCTTGATGATACAAATTGGGAGCTGAGTTCACGAAATGTTCTCCGTCGATGATCTCGTGACGCAAACCGTCAAAGGGGATCGCCGCGTAGGCTGCATAGTCCCACAAGCTCGCCGAACTCGGTACAGTTGCCATGATCTGAAATCCTGAGAGTGCTCTCAGTATGCTTTGCTTCGATTCTACACTACTCGTTCGAACGGACAGAGAACATTTATCGTAGCCCGAAATGCAGGGCAAGCAAACAGACGTTTAATTCTACCCCGGCTCGGTCTTCCGACCGGTAATGTTTGCTAAGGAATAGCCGAGAAATAAGTGTCAGGTACGTGTCAGGTACCTTTTGTGCGCAGCACCCGAAGGGCGAGTTTCTCGCAAAAGGTACCTGACACTTATTTCTCGAGCGATACTAATTGGACAGCGCCATTTTGTGTGCAAGGTATGGCTTTTGGCCCTAGCCATTTCGTCGTTTAACCCCAATACCGTTCAACGAACGTGGGATAAGCTTCCAGCTTGTCAACCTGTAGCGGAGTTTCGCCATTGCTTGCACAAGATATTGACAAGCTGGAAGCTTATCCCACGTTCGTTAAACGATTTCGCTGCAA
>SYJV01000242.1 GCA_005798335.1 Planctomycetaceae bacterium
CAAAAAGTTCGAAAACTCAACCCAATCCTCGCCTAGCGGCTGCGGGTTAAACGATTTCGCTGCAACGACTTGTTCTTTCCAATGCAAATGAAAGTGGCGCTGTCCAATTAGGCTTCGCGCGATTGGCCTACGAAGCTAGTCTCGAAACGATTCACTCAGCACGATTGCTTCGATCAGCGATTGAATTCTGAAATCCTCGCGTGCGGCGGAGGCGACGGCCTGGTCGAGCGACCTCGAGTCCGCAACGGTGGTTTCGCGACCTAGCGCAAAGGAAAGCAAGTGTCCTGCGAACGCTCGAGCAAACCGTTCGCGTTCCATTTTGAGCGCTGCCTTAAAACCAACTATGTCATGGAACTTATGTCTGCCGAATATTTGACCAGAGGCATCGACCGGTCGACCGTTTTCATACTTGTCTCGCCAGATGCCTGCGGCATCATAGTTTTCTAGTGCGAAACCCAACGGATCGATGCGTCGGTGACAGCCCGCGCACGCGGCGTCTCGACGATGCGCCGCAAATCGCTCCCGCAGCGTCAATTGCAATTCGCTGGCGCTCGGTTTGTCGGCTAGTGGTGGAACGTTGTCAGGCGGTGGTGGTGGCGGATCATTGAGAATAACCGTCGCTAGCCAGGCTCCCCGAGTAATCGGTTTTGTGCGAGTCGTACCTGATGTCATCGTCATTACCGCAGCGCATGAGATTACTCCTCCTTGCCGAGCATCGGTTACGGGCACTCGCCTGAGCACAACTTGGGTTGGCGGCCCTGCGTTGCCTTGCGAGCCGTCGCGATACCAAGCGTTCAGCAGGTCGCTGCGATAAGAAAAATTGGCATCTATCAACTGAAGAATAGACTGGTTCTCAACCAGCACTGTTTCGAACAACAGCAACGGTTCGAGCATCATGTGCATGCTGGCTCGATACTTAGCAAAATAGAACTGCGGAAACAACTGAGGATCGGGCTCCGACGAAATGATCCGCTCGAGCTGCAACCACTGAGAGGGAAAACTGTCGCAGAACCGTTTAATACGGTCGTCACGCAGCATGCGCTGCACTTGCCCGCGCAAGACTTCGGGTTCTCGCAATCGTCCTGCCGCCGCCAATTCGCACAGTGTTTTGTCCGGAATGCTCCCCCACAAGAAAAACGATAGTCGTGAAGCGAGACTAAAACTGTCCAACGGCAATGTAGAATCAACGGATTCTCCATCATAAAGGTACAAGAAACGAGGCGAAGAGATCACAGCAGCGGCAACGGATTTCATTGTTTCGGTGAACGAAGCACCAGCCTCCAGTCGCTGCGTGCCGTACGCTACATAGCGTTCTAATACTTTATCTTCGACCGGACGACGCAGGGCGCTGCTGAGAAATGGGGCAAGTCGATCTCTAACCACAGTGTGCATCGAACCGGCGACCGACAGGCTTGGCTCAGCGAAAAAAGTGTCCCAAATGCCGACGTTCTGCCTATGAAAATCGACGCTTGCGAAGATCGATTGACTCAATTGCAGGAAAGCTTCGAGCAAGATCGGCGATAGCGTAATATGATCGCCCCGATTGTCGAAACCATGTTCCGCTCGTAAGTCTTGCGGAAATGGAGTCACGCCTCCCAAATGAGGTTCGGTTACGTGGTCTTTGCTCAACGGACGGCTGGCAACTTTGACTTTCAAGGGCATTTTGCCAGTATGGGGTTGAAAGTAACCGTCCAAGTCTCGCATCAATCGTTCTGGCAGGGGATAGACTTCGACTCGCAACTCGAGCAGGTCTTTGACCGCATTGTTGTATTGAAAACGATTCATGCGGCGGATCGGCGTGCGAACTCGAGTGGCTTGAGCATCGACGGCTTGACTCAAAATTCGTTTCAGTCCAGCGACGGTTGCGTTTCGCAGCGCTTGATCAAGTTGAGGTTCGCCTTCAGGTGGCATCAACCCCGAATCGATGGCCGAGATCATGTCACCGAGCAGTTTGGGTTGTGCTACCAACGCGTCGAGATGACCAATGGCATGCAAGTCGACGCCGGCTTCGGCTTTTCCCTGCGCTCCGTGGCAGCGCACGCAGTGTTCTTGTAGGATTTCGATCAATTTGGGCGGCGCTGCATCGTTGGCAACGCACGACGCGATGGCTGTTAACACTAAACTCACTGCAACAATGTAAATCGCCATGCATTGCGCACAATTGCTGATTGCGATCACTGCGGAGTCAAAGATTTTCCGGACATAATCAATGCCATGATTTCGATCTTGCGCGACGAGCATGTCTTTCGCTGAAGACTCGGGCACTTCAGCGTGGCTACATGTCGTGCAAAAGTTACCATAGTTGTTCGCCAAGATCACAGCTTGTTTCCCAGCGGGACAGCGCCTGCCATCATTTTCAGAAGCTGTTGTTTCATGGCAGCAAGTTTAGTGGACTCCATGGCAGCAAGGTCTTTGGACTCACTGGGATCGCTGGCTAAATTGTAAAGCGCATAGTTGAGGCTTAAGGCACGATCTTTATCGGCGGGTTCCTGCGATTTAGATCGAGCAGCTTTCTTCGCTTTGCCCTTACCGTTACTTGGAACTTTCTTGGCTACCGCAGATTCGATTGGGTTCATGATCAGTTTCCAGTCTCCCATGCGAACTGCGGCGCGCTCGGGCGACTGTACCGACAAAATCGCTTCATGGGGCGACGGAGCGCCTTGCGTCAACATGGGCCAAATATCAAGTCCATCAATGGGATTAGCTTGGTTGAGCGATCCTCCCGCAAGTTTAATCAACGTTGGATACCAATCGATAATGTGCATTGGTTGACGAACGCGGATTCCCGATGGAATCTTGCCTGGCCATGTAGCAAACGCCGCCGCGCGCACTCCACCTTCATAGACACTGGCTTTGTAATCTCTTAGTGGTGAATTGACACCAGGGCGTGGGCCGCCGTTGTCACTGGAAAAAACGATGAGCGTGTTATCGCGAATTCCCGCTGCATCGAGCGCGCCGACGATCTGGCCGATTGCTTCATCGACCGCCGCCAACATTCCCGCCAACGTGCGTCGATTTCCCTGCAGATGGCCATACGGCTCGGTATATTTTTCGGGAACTTGAAACGGGCTGTGAACTCCGTTGAATGGGACGTACAAAAATAATCGTTTCGACTTGTCTCGTTCCGAAATCAGTTTGCAAGCTTCTTTGGCCAGCAGATGTGTCGTATAGCCTTCTTCTTTGAGTTCCTTACCGTCGCGATACCAATCATGCGACTGGTCGCGCATGTGCGTGAAGTAATCCAACGCGCCAAAATAGTGACCGTACTGGTGATCAAATCCTCGTGAGGTCGGTACGTAAGCTCGATCAAACTCTCCCAAGTGCCATTTGCCCGTGATCGCTGTTTCATAGCCAGCATCCTTAAGCGCGCTAGCGAGCGTACGTTCGTTTAGCGGCAAACCCCATTTGGCATGGGGCGTGACAATCGTGTAAACACCTGTGCGCGTCGCATAGCGTCCCGTCATCAAGGCCGCCCGAGTCGGCGAACAAACAGGTTGCACATAGTGCGATTCGATAACTGCTCCCGACGCAGCCAGTTGGTCGATGTTGGGTGTCCTAATCTCGTTGCCACCATTGAATCCGCAGTCGGCATAACCAAGATCATCGATCAGAAAGAATACGATATTGGGATGTGACTCTGCCCCAGCGATCGCGCTAGCGGAGCTCACGATCGCAGATACCACCAGTCCGATCATTGAATTAACAACAAGCGTGCGCACAAATTGGACTTTCAATTAGCGGATTGTAAAATGCTCAAGCTTCAGACGCTGTGCTGGCCTATTCGTTTAACCCGCAGCCGAAGGCGAGGACTGCACCGAGCTGTCGCGTCGATTTCATGCAGTCCTCGCCTTCGGCTGCGGGTTAAACGAGTAGGCCAGGGTTGATCAGCCGCGGAAACTGTTCTTCAATTCAGGACTTGTTCCTTTTCTTTTTCTTGGCAGCGCCGTCGGGAAACGGGCGGTTGGGATCCATCCTGGCGAGATCTTCGGCAGTTGGGCTGCCGCCAAACTGTTTGTAGTAAAGTTCTTGAAATGGATTAACTGCTGGTCCTACGACTTTTTCGTTGACCATCAATGGGAGTGCTTCGGACCAGAAGCGATCGAATGCTGCGGCATGCTCTTTGACAACTTCTGGAAACTGTGCAGCAACATTTGTAGTTTCACTGTAGTCTCGGCTGATGTCAAACAACTGCCAATTGGGTTCAGCGCCACCATCCTCCGAAACTAGATGCCATCGAGTACTGCGGACGCTGCACATCTTGTATTTCGACTGATTCGGATCGGCGAACTTTGGCCAGCGTCCTTGATGTGCGATCAGGAATCGATCGGACCAGGAAGCTTGAGGATTTGCAAGCAACGGAACCAAGCTGCGTCCGTCGACTTGGGCACGTACTTCAGTCGAAAGTTGCGCACCGGCGACTTCGGCCAGCGTTGGTAGAAAATCGATATGTGCCGCCACAGCGGCGCAATCTGCTGGGCGAATCGTGTCGGGCCAGCGCCAGAACGACGAAGCATGAGTGCCGCCGATCCAGGCACTCCCTTTTTGCCCGCGCATGTTGGCGTTGAAAACTTGAACGCCGGCTGTTCCCCCGTTGTCGTTCATGAATACGACCAGCGTGTTCTTGGCAATATTCCACTGATCCAGTTTGGCCAGTAACTTGCCAACGTTTTGATCGATATTATGGATCATGCCGAAGAAGTTCTCTGTTTCAGGCGTTAGCCCTTTGCCTTCGTACAGAGCTTTATCTTCGGGTTTGGCGATGTAGGGACCATGTGGCGTATTGGAGGGTATGTAAGCAAAAAACGGTTTGTCGGATTGCCGCTTAGCATCGATCCATTTGGTGGCATATTCATAATACATGTCCGCGCAGTAACCTTTGGTTTTGACGAACTTGCCATTATGCAGCAGAGCGGGATCGAAATATTTGTTGCCGGGCGCGTCACCGCAAGACCCCGGATAAATCTGACCGATACCGCCGCCGCCATGGATGAAGATTTCGTCAAATCCGCGCCGATTCGGTTGGTACTCTGCTTCGTCGCCCAAATGCCATTTACCAAAGATGCCGGTGGTGTAGCCAGCCGACTTGAGCACTTGCGCCAACGTCGTTGCTTTAAGTGTCATGCGTTCGCGTTCGAGAATCGTATGCGTGACTCCATTCTTGAATTCATGGCGTCCGGTCATGAGCGCGCTGCGGGTTGGCGAACATGTGGGACTGACATGAAAATCAGTAAACCTCAATCCTTCGCGATGCAGTTTGTCCAGGTTGGGAGTTTTCAGCACCGGGTTGCCATGCGCGGAAATATCTCCATAGCCCTGATCGTCGTTGAAAATGAACAGAATATTCGGGCGTTTGCCAGCTAAACCCTGCGCATAAGTTGTCGACGCGCAAGCCAGCAATAAAACGAAATAGCAGCCAAAGCGGCACATACGGCGTACTCCTGTTAAGTAAATGTGTCGCAGTGATTCTACCTAAAAGTCACTCGGCTTGCTGGTTAAATTGGCTTCGAGCCAGGGGCCGATTTTTTTTGCCCACTCCAAGCCATGGGCGCGCAGCCCTTGATCGCTGAAATGAACTCCCGCGCCGCCACGCTCACGCAGAGGTCCCGTTAGCGAATCGCTATCGGGTCCCTGGAAAACGAGACCTTCCTTCCAGATCATTGACTGAGCTTCGCGAATATCGGCGGAGGCTTCATCGCCCGGAACATGATAACTGACTTGAGCCACCAGCCAAGGCGCGTCCCAACCAATCTCCGCGCGAGAGTCGCGGATCAATTTGGCAAGATACTGACGATAGAGGTTGCCCGACAAAGTGCGCGATGAATCTTTTTGATTGGCGTCACTTTCTCCTTGATGCCACAGCACCGCCCGAAAACCGCTGGGGCCCAGTTGTTGCATGCGTGCGACTAACATCGCAAACGCTTCACCTTTACTGGCCCACGAACCGCCGGGTAACTTTTCGACGCGCGATTCAATCGTGGGCGGATTGGGAAATTCGGTTCCTTTGGGCAACCATTCGCGAACGCTGGTGGCACCAATTCCACAAGCTACGAATCCGATCGGCAAGTCGAATCGGCGCATTAGTTCATCGCCAAGCGGTGGCATGAAACTGCCTCCTTTCCCGCTTGCTCCAGGTTGTGGGTCGTCGGCGATCCTCCATTGCGATCCATCGAACGTAGCCACGCGCTGAGTTTTCGGAGTCTGTTTTACTTCGCCATGATTGGCTGAATTCGACTGGCCCGCCACCACGAAGACTTCCCCGATACCAACATGCCCTACCTCGCCGCGCGCTACTGTCTGGCCATCCACTTTCGCACGCAATTGAAATCGATACCAACCGCCAGCAGGTGCGGGAATCGAACCTTGGAATAAATCGCCTTGCCTGTCAACGGTAACCGTTTGCCATGCTCCGGGTGGGTCTTGATCGATGATTCTCGCCTCAAACACCGGCGGGCTTTCTTTCAAACTGCTTGAGTCAGTTCCCTGCAATGTTCCTCGAATTGGCAGCGAACCGCTCGATCGACCCGACCGCTGTACGACTTGATAATCGAGTGGCGATTGTAAGGAGATGGTGATTGGCGACGCGAGTTTGCTGTCAAGGGTAGTCTTCTTACGAGCCGACTGGTTTCCGGCTTTCTTTTTGTTCTGCTGCTTTTGCTTAGGTCGCGGTGTCGGTGGTTCGCTCGCGTACAACGTGCGGGGATTTTCCACGCTGCCTGCTGGTCGACGCCGCGTGGGTGAATTACCACCGATTTCGCGAGCCATTTCGTTAGCCAAAGCCGTTAATCGAGCAACGACATCGGGGTGTCGATCGGCCAGATTGGTACGTTCGCCGATTTCCTGATCCAAATTGTAAAGACGCGGATTGATCTCGGCGTCTTTGACGGTGCCCTTGCCCATCGTTTCAGGTTGAGTTGCCACAGCCAGTTTCCAAGGTCCTTGGCGAACAGCGTGGAGATTGACACCAGCAAAGTAATAGTGAGCCTCGCGCGGCGATTGCTGGCTGTGCCCGAACAACAACGGTGAAATGTCGCGACCATCAATGATCGGCGTAATGGGAACGGAACCGCCCGCGATCTTGACCAGCGTCGGTAACAAATCGATCGTACCGGCAACTGAATCGCAGTCGCTGCCTGCAGGGATCTTGCCTGGCCAGCGCGCGATCGTGGGTACTCGTACGCCGCCCTCCCAGGTGCTTCCCTTTCCGCCACGCAAGGGACCCGCGCTGCCGCCATCGGGACCCTTAATCAGCCACGGTCCATTGTCGCTGGTAAAGATCACCAGCGTGCGTTGGTCAATCCCAATCTCCTGGAGCGTGTCGATGACACGACCGACGCTCCAATCGACTTCTTCGACCCAATCACCAAAGCGGCCGTTGTTGCTTTTTCCTGCAAATGCTCTTCCAGGAAAGATCGGCGTGTGCACTGCTGTATGCGGTAGATACAAGAAAAACGGTCGGTCTGAATTCTCGCGGATGAATCGTACTGCTTCATCGGTGTAACGCTCGACGATTCGGCTTTGCACCTCGTCGGACAGCAACTCAATTACCGATTCGTCGCGCACTAGTGGAACGACTGGCTGGCCAGTTTCCGTCGATTTACGCTGCATGTCATTGGAATAGGGAATACCAAAATAGGTGTCAAAGCCCTGCTTGGTGGGCAAGAATTCCGGTTGATCGCCAAGGTGCCATTTGCCGATGCACGCCGTTGCATAGCCTAGTTCCTTCAACCGTTCGGCGACAGTAAATTCCTGCGGGTGCAAGCCTAGTTTTCCGCCTGGGCCAAACACGCCCGGCACTGAAACTCGCACGCCGTAGCATCCAGTCATCAATTGAGCACGTGAGACCGAACAAACCGGCGCGGCATAAAACGAAGTCAGCCGCATCCCCTCGGCAGACATCCGGTCCAAACGCGGAGTTTTTTGTTGAGTCGCGCCAAAAGGTCCAATATCCGCGTAACCCAAATCATCAACAAAAATCACGACGACATTCGGTCGCTGTTCGGCTGCAATAGAAAATGCGGAAACGCAAAAAAGCATGAGCATTGAAAAGAAACGACTCATGTCGGCAGTCCTCGTATTTGAACCAAGAGTATGCTGGGCGTCGAATCTAAGGAAACCGCGCACCACTCACACATCGCCAGGTGACAAGGCGTGAATCATCGAGGCGACTGGATTCGCGGTGGCGGAAGAGCCAAGTGCGTCGAACTCAAGGTGGTGGCGGAAGTATAGTGGGTCTTATCGCAAATTCATGAACAGCCTCCTGGTAGAATTGAATCATCCATCCAGATTCTACCACGGATTCTGCGCTCAATTCAATCGTTGGGGGTAACGCTGCCGGCAGCGCGTGCTGGGTTGGTCTCTGACTGATTTCAGATAGTCGCCGATCTACTGTTTCCGCCTCATTCAAAATACTATAGCCATACAGTCCCGACTTTAACGCATCCGGTTCATCAGAATTGTCCCCGCCCCGAATTCTAACCGATTGTCCTATGCAGAGAATCTCGCACGCGAGCGCGCTTCGCTGACGCAGAGCGAATACTACGCAGGCGAGACTTTGCAATGGCAGGCGAATGTGGGAATCACAACAGTATCTCGCTCAACATTTGCGCCGCATTGCACTAATTAAGCGCAATACCGTTCAATGAACGTGGGATAAGCTTCCAGCTTGTCAATATCTTGTGCAAGCAATGGCGAAACTCCGCTACAGGTTGACAAGCTGGAAGCTTATCCCACGTTCGTTGAACGGTATTGTGATTAAGCGACGGGCACTGCAGTCTCATTAATAGCTCTCAAAGAATTCGGATCAGCATGAAGATGACATGTTCTGGACGAATTCGGTACAATGCTAACTATCCAGACAGGGAACTTACAGGAGCCGAACGTGATTCTTCGAACGCTTCATTTGAGCCTTCGCGAGTACGATAGCATGGTGCGGAAGGGCGCATTCGATGATCTAGAGCGTCGCGTGGAACTGATACGAAGTGATGTGGTCGAGGTGAATCCAGCCGGACCTGTCCATGACGACATCATCCTCTATCTCACCAATTGGTCTGTTAGGTGCTGCGATCCTCACAAAACGCTCGTTACCTCTCAGACCGGAATCGATTTACCCGAAATCGAGAGCAGACCTGAACCGGATGTTTTTTGGGTGCGAAAGGCTCGCTATCGAAAACGCCACCCAATGGCTGGCGACATTCAACTAGCCATCGAAGTCGCTGATTCTTCGCTAGAAAAGGATTTGGAGATTAAGCGAATCATGTACGCAGAAGTAGGCATTGCGGAATACTGGATCGTAGATTGCAAGGCTGAGAATATTCACGTTCTTCGTGACCCACGCAACGGTGACTATCGATCCCGTGTGGTGGTTTTCCCACCAAACACGATATCTCCGATCGTTGCTCCCCAGACGGCATTGAACCTATACGACCTGTTTCAAGGTGACTGAAAATCGTTTAAACGCTTCACCTAGTTTTACGTTCCTTTCTGGTCTTTTACGTTACTCTTGGACAGACACTAGCTAGTCCATTAGGCGAGCGGCAGATGGGAATTTACCAATACAAGC
>SYJV01000243.1 GCA_005798335.1 Planctomycetaceae bacterium
CAATACAAGCCCGAAGCGCAAGCGAGTGAGAGCCTGGATTGACTGGTGCGTGGTTTCGGCACTCGCTTGCGCTTCGGGCTTGTATTGGTAAATTCCCATCTGCCGCTCGGCCTAAACGATTGAGACAATCGTTCTACTCTGACAGATTTAACTTATCCATGCATCTAAAGCCACCACCGTGCAAAAGCCGAGGCTAAGCGCTGCGTTGACGTTGAAGAACGCAAAATTGACTCGACTCAGGTCGTCGGCTCGAACACTTCGATGCTGGATCACCACCAACATCGCAACCGTTGCCCAGGCCAGCCAATAGAGAACGCCTAATCCTAACTGCGGGAACATTAGCGGAAATGGAGCAAGTACGATCAGCATCAGGACATGAGCCAGCGCAGCGAGTTTGAGCGCTCGAGCGACGCCAGTTCGTGCTGGGACGCTGTGCAATTTATGCCCGCGATCGAATTCTACGTCTTGGCAAGCGTAGATGATGTCGAAGCCGCTCACCCACAACGCGATGGCAACTCCCAACCAAATCGATGGCAAAACGTCCCATGGCCTAGCAAGAACTTCTTCACCGCGCAAAGCAATCCACGCACAAATGGGAGAAAGTGCCAGGGAGCTGCCCAGCCAAAGATGCGCCGCTTCGGTAAACCGTTTGGCGAAGCTGTACGAGCAAATCCAGATCAGCAGCGGAAGCGAAAACGCGATCGGCAACCAATTGGGCAAGAACACCACGCAAGCTAATTCAAACGCAATCACCATCAACGCAAAAAACACCCACACTTGCCATTTGGCCAGCTCACCAGTCGGCAAATGGCGTCCGGCGGTTCGCGGATTGCGCGCATCAATTTGCGCGTCCACCAGACGATTAAAAGCCATTGCGGCGGATCTGGCTGATACCATACACAGAACGATTCCAGTCAAACGAACCAACACAGTCCACGCTGTTGCTTGAGCAGTGGCTGAGGTAGGGGCAATACATGCCAGCACGAATCCCAGCAGTGCGAAGGGTAATGCAAAAACGGTATGGCTGAAGCGGACTAATTCGAGTAGCCTGCGGATGAGGCTTGAGGATTTCGCTACGTTTGTGCTGTTCATTTGAGAACTAAAGATTGGATACTGAAGGACGAATCGACCCGTTCGCGTGCTCGGCGGAAGTCGACAGCCAATCCGCAATACAGTCAACTAGGAATAACGGATAATCGTCATGCAACCGAATTTCATCGAAAAGCACAACAGCCTGTTTGCCGAAATATCGCCAGCACCTGAGAATTCTCCCTGAGTTAAGTACGGGCTGGTGCAATTCGGCCCGCGCTTCTGCAGGTTATCAAAACCCAGATTGCGACCAAGCGATTTGCCGAGAACGTGAACAATCTGGAGATTCTTTACCAGAATGCGCTTGTGTCTACCCGAAGAAATGTGTAAACAATATGCTTGCGGCGCAAACTTCAGGGTTGGTTCGTGCAGACTTACTTACTGTGTTGCTTTCGCCTGTCGGGTTAAGGGCCTATTCGAGGCTCCTTTCCACGCGGCCCGGAAAGTATGATTGGGTCGTGCGTTTTTTGTGAGTAAGGTGTTCGTTTAATGGGAATGAAGTTGTACGTCGGTAACCTCAGCTACAATGTTACCAGTCAGGGGCTCGAGGAATTGTTCAGCGAATTTGGAGCGGTGCGCAGCGCACAGGTAATTCAGGATCGCGACACAGGACGAAGCAAGGGATTTGGATTTGTCGAAATGGAGAATGACGACGAAGCGCGCAGTGCCATCAAATCGTTGAATGAGAAAGACCACGAAGGTCGGCCTTTGACGGTAAATGAAGCTAAGCCACGTGAAGATCGTGGTGGTGGTGGCGGCGGACGCGGTGGCTATGGAGGTGGCGGCGGCGGACGAGGTGGATACGGTGGAGGTGGTGGTGGCGGAAGAGGTGGATACGGCGGTCGCTGATCCCCGCAATAAGTCTCTGCACACAAAGTCTCTGCACACGTGTTATGCCGGTACGATTAATTTCGTACCGGCATATTTCGTTTCGTGACATGTCCAACGATCCATGGCAGATGCCTAACGAATTGCAAACTGTCCGGGTGTACTCAACGGGATAGTTTGTGCGTTAAGCTAAGCCGCCGGAGCGTTGAGCATTGGGGATGATTACAATGCGGATACTGTTGGGGAACTCCACACACGCTAGCAGCCGCCTGACTTGCTCGTCACCGAGAACAGTGGGGAGTTTTTTCAGCCGCTAGCGGACTGGAATAAATTATGCTGCAAAAATAGAAGCCAATCATTTTTCTTTTACCGCACATTTTTTGTCGGCCATGAAGCTGGCCCTCGGTATAACATACAAGGCCAAGCGTCTTGTCAAGATACGCACCACCGAAATCAAAAACAAATGGACGGTCGACAACCGACATTTCGACCACCGGTTTCTAAATCGATCGAAATCGGAACATGATGCAGTCCGGCACAAATAATAGAAACGCAGCAGCGAGGCATGTGAAGCATGAATTTCGTTATTCGCGGGTTGACTGTTTTGGTGGCTCACGGATTGTACTATCCGTCGTTTGCCGATGCTGCGGAAACGGCTGTCGTATCGAAGCCCATCCATCCGGTTTTGATTCGCAATGCGCACGGTCCACTGCGCGCGGGATCCAGGTGACATCGCTTTGAAGATCGGAAACGAAGTTGCTCAATTGGCAACTGTAGTCGCCTTGAACGCAAGGCCATACGCGACGAAATGCAGAGTTGAGCATCCAGCGGCGAGCTACGCGCATCCACCCGCGACTCAGGCTGTTATGATAATCATCAAGTTGAAAGTGGTTCTTCACGTCGTCTAACAGTTGAATCGTTTGCAAGGCCCAAGCCGATTCGGCGCCGCGCTCGTCATCGGTCCTGTCTACTGCGCTAGCATCCATAAACTCCAGTGATTCGCTCTCCGGGTTAACGGCAGTGCGCCGGCGAGATTTGCTTGATTCGCGAAACAGCTCACTTTCTCGCGAATCCAAAACCTTGGTGAGGCAGGCGATTTCAACTCGCAACTTCGCCAGCCGTGGATTGACGTGCAATTCGGATTCCAGCCTGACGTGTGACTGATTGAAACTCAGCTCTCGTTCATTGGCAAGTTGGCTCGGTGCCATTGACTCCACGGCCATGATGTATTCGAAATAGCGTTGAACATCGAGTGACTTCCGAGGCAACGCGGGGCGACGCATTGGATGTCCGGCCTTGAACTCGGTTTGGTCGCGCGTCAAAAACGCATCAGCAATGGTATAGCCCAATTTTCGATAACTTTCGAATTGCGATTCCGAAAAGAACTGGTCAATCGTAGATTGATGAGGGAACTGAGGATTCCGTCGCTTGAAACTTTGAATATCCGCTGGTTCGGATCCGTCCATGGTCGACTTGATGTAGATCAAGTATCCCACGTCCTCAGCACGATCGATACTGCGTGGTGGGTAATACACTTTCCCCACAGCAACTCGCGACTGGGAATAACCGGTGCCGGGATCGGTGGACAATTGGGAAAGGTCGATCTCAACTTTGATTCCAAAGTCGATAAAAGCTTTGCGTACGATCATGCCCAACTCGTGGCACGAACCCGTTGGATCAGCGCCGGCGTCAGATGCGACGATATATCGACAGCGTCGTCGCAACAGTTCATATACACCAAGGTTGTCGAAGTGTCCGCCATCGGAAAGATAGATAAAAGTGCTGCGACTCGTGGTGCGACCAAGCATTTCATTTAGTAACTGAATCCAGCCTAACATCGGCCCAGGTAGTTTCCAAAACTCGCCCGAGGGATTGGGCATCCAGGCTCCCAGCCGTAGATTAAACAGCGTCAGGAGTGCGGTCACTGCTGGCGAGGAATAATAGCCCATGTTGGGACTGACTGCTGCGCCGGAAATGGCAAAGGCAGTGCCCAAAGTTACTTTTCCGGCGTAACCCTCACGGGTCGAACGGTAACCGGTGCGAGGACATCCGCAGTGCAGTGGCGTGAGCGTAAAACTGTCGGCCTGCCGCTCTTGCCGTTCCAATTCATTCTCACCTTGTAAGTTGATGGCGGCATTGATCAATAGGAGAGGTTGGCCACTATGCAGCTTCGGTTGTTCGGCATCTGCGCTGCTACCCGGCCCAGCCAAGTAATGCAATTCCAAGTCGTCCCCAGAGTCAACGCGCGTTATCGGATCTGGCGAGCGAGTATTGCCCTGCGCGCGAAACGGTGCGCCAACTTGCCCGCGTTTGGGCCTGGATGCTCCCAAGAACGCGCGTACGAGTCGGTTTTGGTAGAGTTCCTGCAAGGAGAAAATATTGACGTCCACGAACAAGCTGGCAAAAACCGCTAGCGCCAGCGAACCCATCGCCGCCAATGCCAGTCCCACCAACGACGAGCCGCTCATGAGCCGATGCGCACAAATGGCAATCAACAAGCACACTCCCGACAGCACGACGGGCGGTCCAATCTTTACCAACACGTCGATGTATGGACGCTTGGTTGAACCCGACCGCTCACTATGCGCTAACCACAGACTTATTCCCGAAGTCATCAACCACAGCGATCCCGGACCAAGCATCGTGTACCAGTTGTCCAACGCTGCAAGAATCAATTGCGGAAGCACGCAAACGTGACCAAATAACATCAGCCACGCCATGGACGCAATGAAACTGAACGAATGGAAGAACGACCATTTTTCGCGCAATTCTCCAAACTCTAACCTGCCCAAAATGCCCACTTGCAGTGACTCGGCGATGAAGTAGGACCAAAGTAACATCGGCACGATCAAGGTTAGTCGCAAGGACAACAGCAATTGGCTATTCTCCGTCGAGTCAGACAGTAGTTTCAATCCGGAGACCTGATCGCTGTATAGCGCCAAGAATGATCCGAGGCTCAGCAGCCCCAACAAACTGCCGGCGGCAAACCCCGCGAAAATCCATTGCAGCGATTCGAGCCGAGACTTGCGATCTGATTCGCGCGACAGCAGCCAGCGGTAAGACTGTACATTGGGAAGCGTGTGCAGCAGCCCAGCGATAGTAGAAAATACCAAGACATAATTCCAATTCCAACGCTGTGGACTGAATTCCAAGGGTGTCCACCCAACCCAACTGCGCACGGTGTTGAATAGTTTGGCGATTCCATAGCTTTCACTGTTAACATGCAATGCAAAACAATAGCAACCTGCCACTAATAACCCGATGGGTAGAACAAACGAGCGTGAGAAAAAGCTGCTCTCAAGATCGAGGTTGCTGTATTTGATCTTATGGTCGCTAATTTTCCGGCGCGATTGGCTGAAGGTAATCGCCAAGATATAAAACATGGGAGCTAGAAAGGCCAATCCAAAAACGAGAAACACATTTGTGTTGGTGTGTTCTGCAAGTTCGTACAAGTTCGATAAGACCATCGCGGCTAGTTGTAATGCGATGAGTGTTGGAACCACTACGCAGGCATTCAAAAGTACATTGCGAAGGTAGATAGCCAGCAATGTCCAAGAGTCGAGCGACAGCATCCCAGGCTGTGGAGCTAAGAAGTTTGTGTTTTCGCGCAAGTGCCGAATGGGCTCGACCTCGGCATCAAATATTTGGTGAGGCAATATTGGTTGGCTGATCGCATGCCGTTCTGCGAGCGCGTTGACTTGACGTTCCGGAACGATTAACCGTTCGACGTTCAGCGTACAGCCGTCGCGATTAATCCACGCGCTTAGCCAACTGCCGATGTAACCGCCACCTGAAACTGTCGACAAGTAATCTAAATTCGAGAGCAGCTTTTGCTGAGCCAGAGCTTGAAGGACTCCCAAGTTGAACGATGCACTGCGGATGCCTCCGCCGGATAGTGCCAGTCCGACGGTACCAAGCTCAAATCCAGATATTTCTTGCTCGGCGCCAATCGATGCGCTCGAGACTCCGCTGGAAGAGCCCGAACTATCATCGCCAACTTCGCTAGCCCGGTCAGTCGGCGCTTGCATTTTCACTTCGACCGCGACTGTCGCGCCCACATGGCCCTTACCACTACCAGCCTGAGCGGAGCGATTCGATTGCTGCATTGCTGCTTCGAGCTGAGATCTGATTTCAGCAACAGCACGTCGCCGCGAACGGATATATTCCACCTCGTATAAAACCATCTGTTCTTGGCTGAGCGAAGAATTCTGTTGATTATTCACGCTTCACCGGCGCAGTTTGAGTGGGAGGTCTACGTTTTCCAATATACAACAACTTGCCCAGCACCCTTTCGACTTCCAGTGCTTTGCCGGTACGGATAGCTGCGATCAGTAGCCGTTGCGATCGTTCGCAGGTTACCCAGTCAAGTGAATCGTCGAGTTTGCCAAGTTTTATGCGAATGATGTAGTTCAATAGGCACGTAAGCACATCGGCAGCCGTTCGAGCACCGTTTCTGCGGAATACTCCACGAGGCAGCATTACCGCCAAACGACTAATCGAATCGATCAAGCTTGGAATTGGCGCGTGCGGATGGCCGGTCGAATACCAGACCAAAAAGTCGTCCATTCCCGATTCGGCAGGTTGGCAATAGGAAAACAGAAATTCGGCCTTTTGCGCAGCCTTGGTGAGCAGATCGCGTCCACAAATTTGAAAAAACGAGGTTGGCCATTCCGGTCGGAATCCAGCATGGCGACGATTGCATTCAACGGCCATACCATAGATGTCGGCTGGTGTGATTGCTTGAAATCGATCTAACGAACCAGCCTTGGAGCTATCGAGTGTATACCACACGAAATCGCGAATCAGCAGTTGATGACTATGATCCGTCGGCGATTCAAATTTGTAGATGGAACGGAGGGTCGCATGCTCGATATAGTCGACATCGATGAACCAACCCATTCTGGCATCATCGGTACACACCGTTGCCTCTTGACGGCATTCGTTGCGATAGTTGGAGCGAAAGGCGTCCTCCAACTTTTGAATGCGCCAGGCTTGCAAGCGCTGCTGAACGCTCATGGAACCGCAGCTTTCTGACTGGCTAAGACTAGCATCGGGAGAACCGAATTGGCTGACGTCGCGACAAAGTAAAGAACCGATGTGCTCGCCCAATTGCCGGAACGATTCCACTTGCTCGCGCGTGTAGAACTGGTTAGCAATCGGCTCGTCAGGAAAATTCGGATTAGTACGTCGAAATTGCTCAATATCGATGTCTTCGTCACCGGTCAACGACATTTGCAGATAGACCAACAAGGCTTCTTGTTTCGGTCCGCTTTCGTCGCAGTTTTCCTCACCTGTGCTTACCTGCCCCAAACGCTCTGGGTAACGAATCCTCCCCAGCACGAAATGCTGGGGAGATTTCCCATCCAGCTCTGGCGTGCGGCGCAATCGCCTCGTATCCAATGGCCGGTCGTGATCGAGATCAAGGATCTCGATTGAATGATCCAGTCGCATCTTACGGATCAGTTCCGCCAAGACTCCGAATTCATATAGCCCATTATTGCAACCAGCATCCGAGACGATAACAATTTTGCACCGACGCGCGACGAGCTCTTCGACACCAAGAAACTCTCGAAAACCGCCGTCAGCAATTACGGCATAACGCCATGATGGTTTCTGAATTGCATTGGTCGGTCCAGTCCAGGTTCGCGACAAATACCATTCGAATGCAAGATTCAACAACGAGAACCGGCGATTTCTCGGTCGCTCCAGCTCGGGATTCGGCATCCATTGTTCAAGTCGGAAATTGAACAAATGCATCAGCAAACGCATGCTGGTATTGCTGGACATGTAGGGTGTAACGGCAGCTCCCGACAATACCACAGCGTCATCGACACGCAGTTGCGGCGAAAGGTAAGCTCCGGTTTCCTTGTAAGTACGCTGGTGTTGACGACCACATGGCAGCCATCCGCAATACAGCGGTGAAAACAAAAACGAGTACCAGTTCGAAGCAAAACTGCCATCCAGTTTTGTCGGATTGTCGTGCGTGTCAGAGTTAAACTCGCGATTGTAAACAGGGGCTTGTGGAAGTAACATGCCCGCGACAAACAGCGGATACGGCGCGCCAACTTCGTAAGGCTTCAATTCCTTGAGCAATAGCCCACCCTGTCCTTGTAAGTTTACCAAGAATGTCTCGCCGATGCGTTTGCGATAGAAGTGAAACCAAGCACACACCCAATTCAAATCCAGCAAGGCAACGCAAACTGCAAAACAAGCCGTCGCACAAATCAATGCAAACAACCGGAATTCTTGGTCCTCTCCCACAACTACAGGTGTGCTCACCATCGCGCGCTCTTTAAACACGTTCGGGTAAGCGATTTCCAAGAACATGCGATTGAGCTGCCAGATCTCCGGTATGGACAAGTGTTCAGGTGCAAAGCGATCTCGCGCAACCCAGCACTTCTCGAACAATGTATGGAAGCTCGCCAGATCTTTGTAGCGTTCTCCATTTTTCTTGATCATCTTTCCGCCGCCAGATATCCACCAGTCCACTATTTGCCGGATTCGCGCTTCCTGACTGTTCGTCTGTAAGCTGGGAACTTTTCCCGAAGCAAACTCCTTCATCAAATTTAACTGCTCGTCGATTTTTTTAAGGTCGACGCTTGATTGGCTTGTCGGCGCAGCAGCAATTCTATGGCTAGCCAGCGTCAACAAAGATTTCGTCACCTTCAATCGATCGGGATCCAAACTACGGAAACTCTCAGCATGTTGCTGAATTGGAGCGGTTAGCGCCCCATCGATTGAGTTTTGAGTGGGTCGGATGGCGATTTCGATAAACTGCAATAGTTGTTGGCCAACTCGAGCGTTGGTTGCGTCCGCCTCGACGTATTCGTGGATCTTGCCTTCATTCGAACTAGTAATTCTTGCAGCAATGGTTTGTATCCAACGCCGGATCGTATAATTCGAGAATTGCGTCCACGAATACCAATGCATTTTCTCAGAACGCAACGCTTCGTCTGCGTCTCGCCCTTTCTTGACGGAATGCTTCAGATCTCTGGCAAGTTGCTGCATCGATTGGTCGGCGTCTTTGCGCTTGGCATTTTGGGCAGCTTGCTGAACCACGCTCGTGAATTCATCGGACGATAATATCAGCTCAGCAAACTCGTCATGATTTAAAATGTCGTAGCGTACGAAGTGTGGCGGGCGGTTCTTAATAAATCCTGATACGTCCTCTTGCCCCATCCACCCAACCATCGCAAATACTGCGCCCCATGTCGTACCTCCCAGGATCAATGCCAGGGCCAGCTTTTGCCACCATGAGGCGTTTACGCGTTCGCTTTTCAGTAAAGATGAGAAGCGCAGCATTGGCGAGAGCAGTACCATCACTGCAATCGCAATTGGCAATTGCAATTTGCTCAAATCGATCTTCTGCGGCAACCAACCTGTGCCGGCAGAAACGGCGAAATCGCCGTTCCCAATCATGATGGAGATGCCCAGCATAAACGCTGCGATGACGATGACCGCCCATTGCCCAGGGTTCGTTCTCAGGGGCGTCGCGCGAACTTGCAATAAATTGAGTACCAAACACCTTCCGATCAATACTGTTCCCGCAGCCACCGCACAACTGAACAACCCAACGCGTAGGTCAGTATTTAGATCCAACAGCCTGAACCAAATACGCACCTCCGGATAGTCGAAGCATCGAAAGAACATTGCGACAAGCGATGACATCGCAATCAGTAGCGACATCATAGTAACCACCATGATCGCTGTTCTTGCGAGGTAGGTTGTCAGAAACTCAATCGGACGATTGAGATACTGACCATCTAGCAGAAACTGAGTGTCGCGAGGCGATAGCTGATTGCCACTGGCAGATCCAGGCTCGCGCTCCTGAGCTCTGTTTTTCTGGCTATTTCGCAGCGTTGTGTAATATCCGTTGGTATAACCACCGCCAGAAACCGATGCCAAATAATCTACATGCTTCATCAACCCGCAACGCTCAAAGGCCTGAAGCAAACCCAAGTTGAACATTGCCGATCGGATGCCGCCACCCGACAAAGCCACGCCAACCAGATCAGCCTTTGATGGCATCGGATAAGCACCGTTGGGATCACGCTCTTTCTCATTCTCATCCCAATATTTGCGGCGCGCTCTGATGGCTACGTCCACTTCCTCTCGGTACACCTCGGAGGCTACCTTGCAGTCGCTTTTTTCCATGGTCTAGCATCCAATTAATCAAGCCAGCTTGCGCAGACTACCACTGATCGAGCTACTATTTGCCGAGGGGGAGCAAGTCTCGTTAAGCTATCGCAAGTTGAACTGAGATTCAACAACTTTTTCCACAGATTCTTGTGACTCATGGTCTAAACTGCAGACCGTTACATCAAAGTACCCAATCGCCAAAAAACGAACGCCTTGTGATTTTTTTACACACGCTACGGAGTATCCGCATTGGATATCGCGCACTCAGGTTGCAATGCACCAGCGGACAATCTCGCTCTTTGGTCAACCTTGGCGTATGATGGTGAACCGTCGTTGGGTTGCCGCTGCAACGTTGGTTGCCGAAGCAATCAGAAGGGTAGTCGAGTGAAGCGAACGATTTAGGTAAGCTCGTGAATCAATTGTTAACAGACAAGGATGACGTCGTCGCAGGTTTCTTTCGGCCAGAGATTCGGTCGATGCAGGGGTACGTCCCTGGTGAGCAACCGCAAGGCAGCACTTTCGTAAAGTTGAATACTAATGAGAACCCGTATCCACCTGCCCCGGAGGTGATAACGGCCATTGCGCAAGCGGCCGGCATGGGACTCCAGAAATATCCGGATCCACTGGGAACTGCGTTTCGAAACCGAGCTGCAGCGGTACTGGGAGTTCCGCCCGATTGGATTCTTTGCGGCAATGGCAGCGATGATATTCTCACGATTGTCACACGAGCTTTAGTGGGTCCGGCTGACAGGCTGCGATTGCCCTACCCAAGTTACATTCTGTATCGCACTTTGGCACAGCTCCAAGGTGCCCAGTCCGAGGAGGTTCGATTTCGCGAAGATTTTTCGCTCGCGGGTGAGTTCTCGCAATCCGATCCTCGGCTGAAGTTAGTGTTCCTGCCCAACCCAAACAGTCCCAGCGGGACCGTGATTGAACCGGACGAGATCCTTCAATTGGCCGATCGATTAACTTGCCCGCTGTTGGTTGATGAGGCTTATGCCGATTTTGCCGAGTGCAATTGCATCGATTTGGTGCGCCGAAATCCGCAGATTATGGTCTCGCGGACGCTCAGTAAGTCCTACGCACTGGCGGGTTTGCGTTTCGGATTCCTCATCGCGCAACCGGAGATGATTCAGTTTTTCCGCAAGGTAAAAGACAGCTACAATTGTGATGCGCTGAGCATCGCGGGCGCGACCGCTGCGATATCTCAGCAGGATTGGCTTCGAGAAAATCGACGCAAGATCAGTTTCACGCGCGCTCGCATGACTGAACGATTGCGAAAGTTGGGGTTCTCCGTCGAAACATCGCACGCGAACTTCGTCTGGTGTACTCACGGTTCGCGCCCAGTCCAGCCGATGTACGAACAACTCAAGGCCCAGCGCGTGCTGGTGCGTTATATGAACTATCCCGGCTGGGGCGATGGCCTGCGCATCAGTGTCGGGGACGATGAACAAAGTGATAGCTGTTTGGCTGTCTTGGAGAGCATTCTTTGACCAGCATGCGAACTGCGCAAATCGATCGTCAGACCGCCGAGACCCAGATATCGTTGCGTTTGGATATCGACGGCACGGGTAACAGTCGCATCAACTCGGGTGTTGGGTTCCTCGATCACATGCTGACGCTGTTCGCCAAGCACGGGTTATTTGACTTGGAAATCACTTGCCGCGGTGATACGCAAGTAGATGCGCATCACACCACCGAGGATATTGGGATCTGCTTGGGTAGAGCATTTGCGCAGGCCCTGGGCGACAAACGAGGGATCGTGCGCTATGGTCATATCGTGTTGCCCATGGAAGAATCGCTGGTGACGCTTGCCGTCGATCTCAGCGGCAGGAACTACCTGGTTTATCAAGCACCCGTACCTGCCAGCAAGATCAGCGATTTCGACAGCGAGTTGGCCGAAGATTTTTGGTATGCTTTCACCAGCAACGCCATGTGCAATTTGCATGTCTTGTTGCACTATGGTCGCAACAGTCACCACATCATCGAAGCCATCTTCAAAGCCGCCGCCCGCGCCCTGAGAATGGCCGTCGCACTTGATCCTCGCCAATCCGGCGTTCCAAGTACTAAAGGGATCTTGTAACGAACCATGGGATCAATCTACCACCGGTCATGAAAAGGAGTCGAAATCGCCATGGCCGTGCAATTCGGAAGGCGAGTGAAACTCGCGTTTCCTCAGCAGCATTTTGATCCCGCCCCCTTTGTTGCGACGACGCACACAAAGCCAACTCTTTGCACGGAATTCGGTGCGTTGTGGGCTGGGGATTGTCTCGATCTCTTGCCTCAATTCAAAACCGAGACAGTTGACACTATTTTTGCTGACCCTCCATTTAACCTCGGGAAGAAATACGGTGCGAGATCGAACGACAATCGGGATGACTACTTGACATGGTGCAAAGGCTGGATTGTTGAGTGCGTTCGTTTGTTAAAACCAGGAGGCAGTTTTTTTACTTACAATCTTCCGAAGTGGAATATTCCCATTGGCAACTACCTGGAAGAGTGCGGTTTGACATTCCGCCATTGGATCGCTGTTGAAATTAGTGCTTGCCTTCCCATTCCCGGTCGACTTCATCCGTCGCACTACAGCTTGCTTTATTACTCCAAGGGCAAGCCCAAGACATTTCGTAGAATTCGCACTCCCATAACAGTTTGCCGGCATTGCGGTAAGGAGCTCAAAGACTACGGTGGCCATCGTGACGCGATGAACCCCAATGGAGTAAATCTCAAGGACGTGTGGACCGATATTCCACCGGTTCGCCACAGGAAGTTCAAATCGGATGCTCGTAAGGCGAACGCGCTGTCCACAAAGTTACTTGATCGCGTTGTTGAAATGTCAACTCGCCCGTGCGAGATGGTGTTTGATCCGTTTGGTGGCAGCGGTACTACGTTTGCTGTTTGCGAGCGAAAAGGACGTCACTGGATGGGGATCGAACTGGATTTCGCGGACGTGATTGTCGAGCGACTCCAATACGATGACATCAAGAATCATAAGAACGATGACTACGTCGAAGGCTAACTCTGAGATTTATGCGGCGATTTAAAACGCACAAGCTAGCCGTATCCTCAGCACCCGCACTCAACGCCATGCCGAAAAATTCTGTGGATGTTGCCAACGAGCTTGCCGGCTTAGCATTACAATTTCCTGTCATACATCCGTCTCAACTTGCCAGCGACACCGTTACGCCGGCGAGGTGCCGGGGCAGTATTAGAGCCCGCGGTTTTCTACACTTTTCAACTGGGAGCAGCCGCATGTCGAATCAAGGCGGCCAAATTGTGCAGCGTTCATGGACCGAAGCCGAACAACCTACCAGCAAATGGTATGCAGTCACGTTGCTGGCGACCGCACTTGTCGTTGCGCTAATTTTGTATTTCTATTTGAAACGACCCCAAGTTACCCATACGACGTTTTTCGCGAGTATTCATTGCGACGAATATGGAGATTATTTTCCCTCGCGTCCGCGCTGGGGATTCTGGCAATCGGTTGACAAGGAGGCGATCGACAACCGTTGCCGCGAGCAGGGCTTGCTGCCTTGGGTAACGCTGAATATCGATGCTACAGCAATCAACAATTCGGCTAGCGTCGCTGTTCAAAGCAAGCAACAGTTTGTCAGTGCCCTATCCAACATTCGCTCGCTGAACCAGGCCAGGATCGCTCCACAGCATTCCGTGGTGATCCAAATTCGCTGTCACGGATTGATTGGCCAGAAGGACGGCAACTGGTCCTGCGGTCTCCACCTGGGCGAGTCCGGGGACTCGAAACAAGACATACTTTGGGTCGACGAATTGCTCCAGTTAGTATCGGACATTGGCGCCGACAACGTGATTTTGCTTGCCGACATTTGCGATCTGCGCCAGCTCCCAGAAAAGAGCCTGATCGCTAACCCAATCGCTAGTCATCTCAAGCAAGCATGTGCAAGTTACTCGTCCGGCCAGCGCAATATCTGGATTGTGTGCGCAGCCGACGATTGCCAACCAGCGCACTACTCAGACGTCGTTCGCAAGACGCTCTTTCAGGAAGCTTGCGAAGCAGCTCTACACAGACCCAGCGACGTCAATAGCAAAGTACTTTCGCTGGCCGACTATTTTGCCGCGCTGCGAGACTACAGCGCTCGCGAATCCGCAGGTGCACAAACGCCCGTTCTATTGCGAGCCGGAGCCAACGACTTTGTTTCACTCACCGACACCACGGCCAGGCAAGTGGTCGTGAATCGGTTCGTGCGCAAAGGAACGGCTAAATCAGCAACCCAACCTGCAACAGACACAAACGCTAGCCAAAAAGAGACTGCTCAAGCCAAGTCTGCTCCGACGTCCGAGGATGCCAAACAAGTAAAGAACTTCTGGCAGTTCAAAGATCGAATTGCTTGGGATGATCCGCCTCGCTGCGAACCCACTGTGAGCGCACTCGCTGACCAAAGCAAAGCCGCGGCGATTTCTCAAACATTTCATTGGCACCCTGCGGCATTTGCGCCAGCACAATGGCGAACTCTCCAAATGCGGCTGGCGCGTGCCGAAACCGGAACCGACGGAATTAATCCTGCACATCTGGGCGAGTTCATGAAGTGTCTCTCGACACAACAGAAATGCGAGGAGTTTCCTGGTGAGCTGCAGACGTTAGTGCGAAGCTGGAATGACTTTCTTGCAGCGAATTTGAATCGCGGTCGTTGGATCAATCAAGATGAATTTGTGGGAACCGATTTTGATCGCTGGACAGCACTTCGCCGAGAGTACGTCGAGTATATAGCCTCGGTCGCCGAAGTTCTTGGCTGGCGAGATCTGGCATTCGAGCTGCCTCGCGAATTCGGTGAATCGTTTGAAGAGTTGGTCAGCGTTATCCGAGCGGAAAAATCGAAGCTACCGACTTCCGCCAATGGCTATGCCTTGAGTGGGACCAACATGATGCGAGTCGGCAAACCCAGAGCGAGGCTGATCGACCGGCTTAATGACCTGGTTGATCAGCTTCACGAAGAGACTCGCTGGCGAAGGAATCTCTGGGATAGCGAACGCATCTGCCAGGTTCTTTTGCGTTGTCCCCTGCTGTGTGCCACGCAGCGAGAAGATCTTGAGAAATTAAAACAAAAATACGTGAGCCGAGCTAGCCGAGACGCGGATTTCTTTGAACGAGTTAGTCAACAAAAGGAGTCTTCGGCAAAAAATGATGCGAACACCGTCGAACCCGTCGCAAATCTCACCAAGCTGGCTTCGTTGCTCGAGTCTCTATGGTCACCCGGAATCACAAATGAGTCCGCCGGATCAAAGCAGGACTGGCGAATGGCCGAAAATCCTCAGTTCGCAACGGAACTGGATCGATGGCATGGCGCGATGTTGCTGGACAATTTTGTGTACAACGGCAGCAGTAAATCGACCTCAGGCATCGTAGTTCTCCCATGCGATCCGCAGGCGATTCAGTTTGTGACCAGCCCAACTGCGCGTGTGAATTTTCTCAGCTCAGTAAATACTCGCGATTTTGCAATCGACATCAAACGCGTGCTTAACCACGACTTTGATTTGACCTGGCGCGGTGATAACTTGCCAGACGATTTCAGCGTCAAGGTCGAAGGTCGTGCGGTCAAACTTGGCCAGCGCATGCGCATCAGCGGAAATGCAAAACGAATTGGGTTTCAATTCAGTCGCAATTCTGTCAATCCGCTGGCAAGCAATGCAATAATTCAATTCAATACCTTCGACAACGAAAAACCTACTGGCTCGATTGGCATTCCCGTCGTGGTGGACGAGGAACATATTGAACTGATCGCTCGCACGGACGGTCCTGGCGGACCAGTGGATGTACAAAATAATCTCAATGCGGCCACTCGTGCGCAAGGTGAATTTAATTTAATGAGTCCGGCGATCGAAGAATCGAGCACGCGATACCCGTTCGCCTTGCGCAATAAACTCCCTCGACCTCGCCGAGCAATTGTCCGATTATATGTTGTCAATGCGACGAATGTTGCAGGATACGTAACTGGCTTGCGCGGGCCCGGTTCACCAGCCGCGGGTGAATTAGCGAAATTCCTGATCGCGGAATCTGCGATTGTCGATCTGCCAGCATTCACTGGAGCCTTGCCTACAGTCGATCTCAAATTCACAACAAAAGCGCCTGCTCCTGACACAACCAGTCCGCAATCCGCCAGTTCTGGTACTTCTGCCAATGATGCTCGTTTGGTGTTTTGGATCGAAGAACAGCCGATACAGGCTGACCCAAGCGCGACACGCACTCCGTCAACGTCCGTTCCTGCTGCTCTAACATCCTCGGTATATGTCAGCCAGGTCGTGCCCCAAAAACCGAGCGAGCTGCGTTTTGATCGCGGCAATTCGATCATCTGTTTTCCCGCCGTCGCAACAGTTGGTCAGCGAGTTCAAGTGGAAGCGAAGGTTCAACACGACCAGCTTTGGGAACAACGCGAGTTAACCAAACTGAATATCGAGGCCAGGTTTCTCACTGCCGCGGGCGTAGAGCTCGACAAGCAACAGGTGGAGCTGAATGCTAAACAAGTTAGTACATCGATGTTGGGTCCAATTCTCGAACTAGATGCTGGAATGCGCATTGAACTGGACGTGGGTGCATTTCCCAGAGCATTCGTGTACCAATTCAATCGGTCGTCGAACCGATTCGAAAGGACATTTTCCCCGTTGGTGCGATTCGAAAGCTCAGTCACACCGATCATCAATGGCTCGGATGTTCTGCGCCAGTCGGCTGAGAAAGTTATTCGAGAATCGCAAGCCGAGCAGAACTCGGTTATTGTCTTTCCCGCACTCCTGGACGGGCAAGCCGTTAAATATACCGGTATCGCATTGACCACCAGCCTGGATGTGGGTGAACGCAACCAAGCTCAACTGATCATCCGCAAGGACGCACAGATATCCCGCCGCGCGGAACGACCATGGCGAACTGACACAATCGCTACCGATCGCACCTATCTGACCACGTTCAACATTGCCAATGGAGATCTAAAGGTCAGTACTGCGACGACTGAATGGCAGACGAAATTGATCTTGCCCGGAATTCGCGAAGGAATTTTCGAATTTGAATTGAGCAGCTCCAATCAGCGGCAATCTACGACCGTGATTCTCGACACCACGCCACCGACGAAATGCTCTTTTGTGATGCCTCGCACCACATTGCGCGGCGGCGACAAATTAGCAACCATCCTAGTCGATGTACTCGATGGCGGCGATTTTGGCTCGGGAGTGGAGCAAGTCGAAATCGCACTTGCCAACGGACGATTGCAAAATCGATTTCCCAAGAATCCCTCGGGAGCAATTTTGAAAGCTGAACCAGAAAGCCAAGGAGCTAAACGCTGGTTTGTGAGCCTCACCCCCGAGTATTTCAAAGACCTTCCGTCGGGTAATTATTATGCCTACGCCCGAGCCACCGATCGCGCAGGAAATCGTGAAGAACTGCACGACATCAACAAACCGCACTTGGTCGTGTGGGAAAACTTGGACGCCAAGTCCAAGAAGAAGTAATCGCGTTTGGCTGTTTACCCGCCAAGCGTTGAATTAGATCCTCAATTGTTTTCCGGTAATCCTTCTTGGTGGCCAATATTGCGTACTGGCTCGAACAGGTCGATCACTTCTTGCATCAGTTGATGATCGATCGGCGCGTTGGCCCACTGGACCCATTTGCAAATATTCTCGGGATTGGCACTTCCGGCAACTGTGGTGCTGATATCTTCGTTCAACAAACAAAACTGTAGAGCGAGCTGCGCAATGTCTACGCCGCGATGCTGGCAATAATCTGCGGCCCGACGAGCTGCCTGTTGAACGATTTGCGGATCGCGAAACCATTTGGGCAGTGTCGAATTGGTCAGCAATCTGGCACTGAATGGGCCGGCATTCATGATGCCCATTCCTTTCGCTTTAAGCATCGGCATCGTTTCGTCTGCGAAACGAGTATTCTGAAGCGTGTATTGGTTGTAGCTCAATACACAATCCACATCGGTCTGGCTGCAAATCAATTGGAAGATCTTTTGAGGATATCCGCTGATGCCGATGTAGCGAACTTTGCCGGCCTGTTGTGCCTTGCGCAGCGCGGGTATTGTCTCGTCGATAATTTGGCGCATCGGGGCAAATTCAATGTCGTGACACAGCACGATGTCGAGATGACCGCAGCCAAGCCGGTGCAGCGACACATCGACACTCTCCGCCACGCGGCGCGCGGAAAAATCGAAATGGCCAACATCGTATCGGCCCAGCTTGGTACACATGATGTAGCTGTCTCGCGGTACGTCGCGCAGCGCCACTCCCAATAGAACTTCACTCATCCCGCGCCCATAGAACGGCGACGTGTCAATAAAGTTCAATCCCAATTCCAGCGCGACATGCACACTCTTAAGAACTTCATCGAGCGTTACGCTGCGAAACTCGGCTCCCAACGATGATGCACCGAAACTGAGGATAGGCAGTTCAAGTTGAGTTTTGCCGAGTTTTCTTCGTTTCATTGTGTCACTAATCCATAGAACTTAGCCGCGTTGCGGCCGAAAAAGGGTTCAGCGAAGCCTTGACCAAGTGACTGTGCAAAAGTGTTTGCCAAGTCATACACTTGGCGATAGCTACCCGCCAAGAGCGCAACCGGCCAATCCGAACCAAACATTAGTCGCTCCGGTCCAAATGCATCTGCGACAGTTTCCAAGTAGGGCCGAAAGTCAGCGGGTTTCCAATCGCGCCAATTGGCTTCGGTGATCATTCCGGAAACCTTGCACATGACATTGGGAAAGCTAGCCAAAAGTCGAATTTGAATATCCCACGGCGAAAGGCGACCTTCACCGATGGCGGGTTTGGCGATATGGTCCAGCACGAAGGGTTGGTCGGGAAACTGCTGCACCAGTTCAATTGCGGCCGGCAACTGCCGGGGAAACACCAGCAGGTCGTAGGTCAAACCGAATTGCCGCAACTGAGAAATCCCGCGTTGAAACGCTTGGCCCAATACAAAGTTATCGTCCGCCTCGTCTTGCACGACATGGCGAACGCCCACGAACTTTGCGTGTTCCGATAACGGCCCGAGCTGCTCCTCCACGCGATCGCAGCGCAGGTCAGCCCAGCCGACAACTCCACGAATCATTGAATTTCGACGAGCTAGCTCGAGCAACCATTGCGACTCTTCAATCGATTGCCGTGCCTGAACCGCAATACATCCATCCAATCCACAATCAACAAGCAGCGGCTGAAGATCTGATGGCATAAAGTCGCGCCGGATCGGCCAGTCCGGTTGCATCCATCCATACTGCTGCGACTCGAATAACCAGAAATGCTGATGAGCATCAAGGCGCATGGGCTATTTTTCCAGCGGTATCGTAGAGCGCTGCAATTCTTAGGGCGACTGCATTCCAGTGCATCACACTTCGAAAACAGAAAAAATTAGTAGCGGCCTGGGGCTTTAGCGGCAGATGGGAATTTACCAATACAA
>SYJV01000244.1 GCA_005798335.1 Planctomycetaceae bacterium
GCCATTGACGTCAATCATTGGTCCGTCGGATTTTCCAATGCTGGGACCTTGCAATGCTCCAGACATTCCTTGGTTGATCGAGTTGATAACTAACAATGCATCTAGAGGAGTGACTGCGTAGTCTCGATTAGTATCTTCCGGAATTAGGTCGTTAAAGAACGGACGATAGACGTCGGTAGCCATCAACTGCCGCGCCTCGAGACTTTCACCCAATAATCGTCGCCCTAGTTTTCGTTTTCGCGCAGTACGCTGAGCTAAAAAAATGCGAAAAATATTCCGCCCGAGACGCCGAATTCGATTCGCCATCGTTTTGCCTATGTCGACGAGAGAGAGCTTTCGGAAAAGTTCCACACCCCTGAGGCGCGAAACTCAGCACCTTTTAGGGGGCACCTGACGCAGTTTTGGCCAAACTTCGTCCGTGATTTACGTTGTTTGCATCTAGCCCCAGGCGACTAGATTAGTCGGAATACGAAAATTTTTCAATTCAGCAAAGATAGGCAGAACGCGTCGTTGATGCAAATACTTCCTAAGTTTCCAATTTTGCCGAATATGTTACCCCCAAACCCGACCGGGTGAGGTTACAAGGCGTTAGATTGTAAAGCCTGACGAAAGTTCCGAATTTGCTGTTAGTGGATGCGGGGAACTTTAACTGTTATAGTGCTCCGACCAATTTTTTCTTCATTTCATGCAACTTTCGATGAAAGAGTGACATCATGCTAGGCGATCGTCGCCGCAGTTTCTTAAAAAGCGTTGCATCCGCAGGGGTTTTTACATGGATGACTCGAGGTGCCAAGGCAGCTCCGAGCGAACGAGTCAATTTGTGCATTGTTGGGGTTCGAGGACGTGGCAGCGATCTGGCTCCCAATTTCGCAGCCTTACCGCAAGCTCAAATTACGCATATTTGTGACGTTAACGAATCGATCTTGGGTGCATTTGGCAAGCGCATTGCAGATATTCAAAAATCAACTCCCAAGCCGGTCCAAGACTTGCGCCGCGTGCTGGACGACCAATCTGTCGACGCGATCGTAGTCGCCACACCGGACCACTGGCATGCCCTGGCAACAATTTGGGGTTGCCAAGCAGGCAAACACGTCTATGTGGAAAAGCCAATTTCCAATAACGTTTTCGAAGGTCGACAGATGATTGCTGCCGCTCGTAAATACAACCGAGTTGTGCAGGTTGGGACCCAGAGCCGTAGCGTTCCACACTATCAAGAGGCGATACAACTGCTGCACAGTGGAAGAATTGGCAATGTACACATGGCCAAAGCCTACAATAGCCAGCTTCGTCGACGCGTACCCGCTGTGGCTGACTCGGAGGTGCCACCGGGATTGGACTGGAACATATGGCAAGGGCCCGCTCCAGAACGACCGTTCAACAATAATCGTTTCACATACGGGTGGCGCTGGATGTGGGATTATGGGACGGGAGACATGGGAAACGATGGCGTCCACGATTTGGATATCGCACGCTGGGGCCTGGGTGTCGATTTTCCAACAGAAGCCAATTGCACTGGGGATAAATTGCAGTTTGTCGGAGATATTCAAGAGACGCCGGACACACAGTTCGTAACATTTCGCTTTCCGGACCAGGGCAAAATCTTGGTATATGAACAAAGACTTTGGTCGCCCTATTTTCAGGAAGGGTATCAGAACGGAGTCGTTTTTTACGGCACCGACGGATACTTAGCGATCGGTCGAAGAGGTTGGAAACTGGTCGAGAAACGCAACCGAGTTGTGATCGACAAACAAGTTGAGTTTTCCGATGTACCGCATCTGCAGAATTTTGTGGACTGCACCAAAAGTGGAGCTCGACCGAATTGCGATATTGAAGAAGGCTATCGCTCGACACTGTTGGCGCATTTAGGAAATCTGTCGTTCCGCGTCGGTAGGCCATTGCGGTTTGATCGTCACGCGCAGAAGTTCATTGACGACGATCAAGCTAATTCGTTGCTTGCTCGCCCAGGACGAGGAGAATTCAAAATCCCAGACCAGGTATGAGCAACCTAGGTAACTTCGCAACACATAAACGTCGATTGTGCGAGTTTTCAATTTCTTCTTTCGATGCCTCAAGGAGCTTTCTATGACCGTGTATGATCTCGTTTGGCCAATTCTATTGTCGGGGCTGGCAACTCATTTCCTCAGCACTCTGTTTTGGACAGCGATGCCCCACCACAAGCCTGAATGGCAGGGAATGCCCGCAGAAGATGAATTCATGGATTGGACCAAAAAGCACTCCTTGAATTCCGGGCAGTATGTATTTCCGTTCTGTGCCGATGGCAAAGAGGCTGCCAGCGCGGAGTTCAAACAAAAGCAGGGAACGTGCAACGGAATGTTAATATTCTGGCCCACACCGACTCATATGGGCAAAGCAATCGCGCTGACACTGACTTTTTTCATAATCGCCGCCTTCGTAATCGGATACCTGGCCTCGCTAGCGTTACAGCCTGGTGCATCGTTCATGAAAGTATTTCAATTCGTAACCACAGCGGGACTACTAGCACATTGCTCTGCCAAGTTCCCATTCGTGTTTTGGTTCCGCAGAAAAATTGGCATGGAAATTATAGATGGCGTTGCTTATGCCGTTGCCACCGGGCTAATTTTCTCCGCCATGTGGCCGTCAGCGTAATTTCGGCAAATCGCAAATCGTATGGCAGAATTGGCAGACATAGCAGAGATGGCAAATGGCTCAGGTGGCTAATGTTGAATGGTAAGTAGCCCAGGAAATGCATTCACCTGGCCAGCCATCCCGCAAGCATTCGCTATTCACCATTTGCCATCTGCTATTTGCCATTAGCGAATCATTGCTTAACGGGGATTACTTCGACGGGACAGTTTTGAATTTCGAAGTACATAGACTGCTGGTCCAACTCGCAGCCAATCCAATTAACCATTTCGCGCGCTCGAGCGATTTCGGATGCCTCGCAAGCCACGGATAAAGTGTAGCTTGTTTCGTCGAACACCTTTCCGTCGCTGCCGATCCAGATGCCTCGCCCAGGACCATCCAGGGATGCGCCACCAAATTCGTCAGCCACGCGCCGTACGATTTTTGTGAGCTTGTCCTGTGGAATCGGTGAACCATCGTTTGCGTGAGTCGGAATTCTGGTAATCCACTTGTCCTTGCTTCGCTTAAGAGTTCCCTGATTGTCTTGGGAACTCCCCAGGAACCCCAGCTTCGGTGAAATGTCAGCAAATTTGTTGGCGGTACTTTGGTGGCTGTCGGCTACCGCGCCAACGGAATCGGGTGACTCTAGTGAGCCTTGCTGTTGCCGTTCGAGAACTTGTACTTTTTGCTGTAACGCCGAAGTTAGTTGTGTTAGCTGATCCACTTTCATTTGCAGCATCTCAGCCCGATCGGAACGAGCGTCCGCGCAGCCCGTGCCGAGTATGAGATTTAACGACGTCATCAGCGCAAACGCTTTCGCGGCTGACGTCAAGCTCGGCAATGTCGATCGACCCGATGCGCACACTAGCAACTCCTTTGAGCCCGGATCATTGCAGCTTCGATTTCGCGCTCAACCACTGGAAGCGGGTTTAAGGGTTCGCAGGCGTTCTCGCAAGCGGTGACCTGGTTGGTCTGGGGATTCCAATGCACCGGCCCGTAGCGAGCCGGAGTCGTCCGTCCGGTCAACAAATTCCCCAACGCGTCTCCTTGGTTGTAATGCCAGAACTCGAAGGGAAAATGCACGAAGCCGTGCGCTTCCATCATGTCGGTGATTTCCAGCCGATTTTGCAGCGAATCGGGTTCAACAAACGGCGATCGCATAGGAGTGCGTTCGCTCATCTCCAGATAGTGATTTCCTCGCCAAACTTCGCTGTCGTCGGACTGGCGAAACACGGAAATGTCGACCGCCGACCCCGACATGTGGGTGCCGATTTTCGGTATATTTGCGATCAAGACAATTGCGCGGCGAAACACCAATTCGACAGGCGGGATCTGGCCGCCGTATTCCCAGATACATTTTTTCAGAATCGCGTCGAACAGTTCTGGTTTGCGCACCAATTGTCCCTGCATCTCTAACGAGCGGTAGCCATCTTCGATCTTCAATATCCAACCGCGCTTATTCATGTCGCGGCCAATCGCCATCAAATTCTCCACCAAGCCCTGGCGAATGTAGAAAACACGTTCGAGATCACCGGCGATTTTCGACGTCGAGAACAACATTTGGATACCATGTCGCTTAGCTTCGTCGGGAATCGAAGCAAATGGCTCGCCGTTCTCTTCAACCGGAAAGTCGATGATCTTCTGTACGAGGTCGAATCCAGCTTGCAATTGCTCTGCCCAATAGGCTCGCCTGGCATTGTCGTCTTGCGATGAATTCACTTGGATTATCTCTCCTGGCGGACGCGGCGCATGGTAGGGTTGATTGTGTTATAGTGCCATTCGACCATGAGTTTACAACTTTTCGATTTTGCCCACTATCAAACACATAAGCACAATAGCATAAGCGGAACTGGTTTTCGCGAAATCGCTGAGAGAGGAAAAATCTCAATTGTCTCGCAAGTCATTGCTGTTGCTGTGGGCCATCGTTGTTGGCTGTATCTGCTTGCGTTTGCCTCCGATGCTTCACCAACCCGGCCGCGTGGATGAAGAATGTTACGCTATTCCGGGACTGACCATTCTCGAGCGCGGAGTGCCGCAGTTGCCGCATATGCCGTCGAGGAATCCGCTGAGCATGTTCTATAAAGCGGATCAAGTCTTGTACTCGGAACCGCCGTTGTTCTTTTACTTGCAAGCACTTGTCTATGCGATTTTTCCCGTGTCCTGCGCATCGTCTAGAGTCGTCTCGATCGTATCGGGCGGATTGACGATTTTTATCGCGGCAACACTCGCGTTTCGCTGGACTGGCAAGCCGCTGGCCGCATTTTTTACTGCGGCCTGTTTGGGGCTGACCAAGTGGTTTTACTATGGCATCATTCTCGCGCGGCCAGACATGCTGTGTACATTTTTAGGACTCGCAGCAGTACTACTGACCGACAATTGGGTACGCACGAGGAAAACCAAATGGTTGCTGGGCAGCGGAGTAATGATTGGCTTGGCGGGATTAACGTTGCCGTTGGCATTGGCGATCGCGGTACAAATTGCCGGCTGGATCTTTCTTGAATCCAAAGGACTCCGGCGCTGGCTTTACCCTAGCCTGGTCGCACTCGTTTCGTTGGCCGTGTTTGTGTTGTGGATACCACAAATTGCTATCGACCCCGAGATCTTTCGCATTCAATTCCATAACCAGTTTATCGAGAATCAGTTGCTGGTTATGGACGACGCTCAACCGCTCAGTTGGTTCGAGCTGGTGTGTATGTCGCTTTGGTCGAATGCCCGCGCGCTGGTGATGTACAAGGGTGTATATCAGTTCGCGTTAATCGTAGCTGCGTTGGTGGCGGTGACGGTTTGGGCAAACATCTGCGGTAATCGGGTAACAGCGCGCGCCGCTTGGTTGAGTTGGTCCGCGTTTATCATCCTCAGCTTATTGGTCGGCCGGGCTCATCATCCTGGCTACTGGGCTTTTTTAGGAACGCTGGCCTGCGTGAACCTCGGCATTTTTTTTGTCTTGATTGCCGACTGGTTGATCGCTCGTTTTCGCCAAACTGGTCTTGCCGCAGCCGCGATATTAGGGATCGGCATCCTGGCGAGTTTGTTGCCTGGATCAGGCGCGCGGTTATTTCCGGTATACCTTCGCCATTGGTACCAACCAAACTACCAAGTCGATCGATTCGCTCAACAAGTACTGGCCGCGATTCCGTCGGACGCCACTTGCCTCGTCGATCGGGAGTTGGTATTGAATTTTATCGTTGCTGGCCGCAAGACGCTGGCTCTGCCCGTGTTTCCGATTTTTTTTGACCCAACGGGCTACCACTACGACTATGCCATCGTTGGACGCACCGGTTTGGAAGTAAACGTGACCGAGAATTTTCAGGGGACATTCGTTAAATCTCTCGGCATTGAGTCGGATGAATTCGCGTGCTTCGTCAAGATCTACCGTCGTCTTTGAAAGTTGCACTTTGCTAACTTCTTGAACTGCGGCGCCACCAAGACGCTAGAACTGCGCCTGAGATACTCATCCATGGGCCAAAGATCGCTCCGGCCAAGGCCGCTTGGGGGCTCTTCAGCACATCGGTTGCCAGAAAGGTTGCCATGCCACCGTTCTGCATGCCAACTTCGATGGCGATCGTGCGACACTCAGTTTCGCTCAACTTCGCCGCTCGCGCTCCGAAATATCCCAGGAAGTACCCGATTGAGTTGTGCGCGATCGAAATCAAAACCAGCAGTACACCGACGGTCAGCAATTTCTCGCGCGACTGGGCGACGATGATACCTATCACGATACAAATCGCCAGCATCGCGACCCCCGATAGCAATCGATCCATCCATTGGCCACGCAGTCCGAACTTCTGCAGCAACAGGTTGGCCAACAATCCTCCAACAGTCGGCAAGACCACAACATTGCAGATCTGCATGAACATCTCCCAGAAATCCACGTCGACATCACGAGCTGCCAGCAACTGCATCATCCAAGGAGTCATCACCGGGGACATCAGTGTCGAGCAGGCCGTCATGGTGACCGAAAGAGCCACGTCGCCGCGAGCTAAGTAAGTAATAACATTGGACGCGACACCTCCCGGACACGCACCGATCAGGATCACTCCCGTAGCAATTTCCGGAGGCAACCCAAAGCCACGGGCCAGTGCGCAACCAGTGATTGGCATCACGCCGAATTGCAGCAACATTCCGATCGCAACCGGATAGGGCCTCACCAGAACTCGCGTGAAATCTTGCGCGCTCAGCGTTGTCCCCATACCAAACATGATCACCTGGATCAGCGGCGAAACCAATTTGGTCGGCTCGAGTGTTCCCCAATTTTGAAACACAAACGGAAAGTACATGGCCACAATCACGAATGCCAACACCCAACAGGAAAACGAGAACGGTTGCCACTGGGTCGTGAAATGCATGCGCAGCGCAAATGCCACCATGCCAATCGCCCAGGCCGCTCCCGCCGCATTATTCCAGCCCAGGAAGCTCAATACGCAACCTGTTGCCAAACCAACGATAGTCAGAAACGTTACAGTCACTGATGTTCGGAAAGACGCCATCTATTAAATCTCGCCTCAAATCAACGATATGACTTATTACGGCAGTAAATGCAATTCACTATGCTAGTTTTATCGCGTTTTACTCTGCGAGATAGTGGTTGCGAGCGGGGTGGTTGTCCCTTGTCGGCATCGATGGCACGTACGAAGAGCATGTGGGGCGGAGAATGAGTTCTCCAGGGGATATTGCGATGGACCGAAAACACTTAATCCCGCAGGACGAGCTGGCGTGCCTGCGGGATTCGTCGCCTGTTTTTTGCAACTTTCTTTGATCGATTCCTTAGGCGAGCGGCAGATGGGAATTTACCAATACAAGC
>SYJV01000245.1 GCA_005798335.1 Planctomycetaceae bacterium
ATCGCGATCTCGGTGGGACACTTCATATCCACGCCGCCATCGTCTGTGGGGAACGTATGCACGGGGAGATTCTCGACCGAGCCGCCAGATTCGATGCCGCGAATGCGCGAGCACCAACCATATAGTTTGAACGATCGATTAACGTTTCTGGCAAACGCATAAGCGCTGTTTGCCCACACAAACTTGTTATGATCAGATCCAGCAGTATCCTCTTCGAAGGCAAAGGCTGCGACTGGGTTGCTCTTGGCTCCATAAGGTTGGCGAGCCAAGAATCTGGGCATGGCCAAGCCGATGTAGCGCGAGTCCTCGTCATCGCGCAGAGAGCGCCAGGCCGCGTATTCGGCCGTCAAGAAGATCTTGGTCAGATCGCGAGGGTTGCTGAGTTCTTGCCACGAATCCATTTGCATCAGCGTCGGACTCGCGCCGGCAATAAAGGGCGTGTGCGAAGCGGCGCAGATCTTGCAGATCTCTCGCAGCGTTTCGACGTCGACGGGCGAATGATCGAAGTGGAAATCTCCAACCAAGCACCCATAGGGCTCGCCACCGAACTGACCATATTCTTGTTCGTATAGTTTCTTGAAAATCGGGCTCTGGTCCCAATTGGTACCTTTGAACTTTTTCAAAGTTCGATGCAGGTCGGCTTTGGAGATGTTCAGCGCGCGGATCTTGAGCATCTCATCGGTTTCACTGTTGTTCACTAGATAGTGCAGACCGCGCCAAGCTCCTTCCAATTGCCGGAACTGTTCGTGATGCAGGATCTCGTTGATCTGTTCCGAAAGCTTTCGGTCGATCTCAGCGACCAAGCCTTCGATCGTCTTCATGGCATCGTCGCTGATCGTAGCCGTGTTAGCGATCAATTGCTCGGCGAGCGTACGGACGGCGGTTTCGACCGCTTCCTTTGCTCGATCACTCTTGGGTTTGAATTCTCTGGTCAGCAGAGTTGAGAATTCGTCAGATGAAATCGGGCCGAGCGCTAAAGCGGCTCCTCCCGTAGTGGCTTGTGTGACTGTACTCATGAGTTTGCTTCTTATTTTTGAATGTAAACGGAATTGAGTTAATCAGGCCGGTTGGAGCAGCGGCCTAAATTGAATGGTGCGCGCCGGCTATTTCGCTCCGGCAGTCGCAGCATTGGGTGCGGCCGTTAGGCTCTTGAGCAGCCCTGGATCGTTGATGGCTCGATTGATCAGGTTCTCGGCTCCAGTCTTGCCGTCCATATAAGTCAGCAAATTGGAGAGCTGCGTTCGGGCTTGCAACAAGGCGCGCAGCGGTTCGACCTTCTCCGCTATTCGATCGGGAGCGAAATCGTCGATGCCTTCGAACGTGATATCGACATTAAGATTTCCTTCGCCGGTCAAAGTGTTGCGCACCGAGAAAGCGGCTCGGGGTTTCATGGCCTTCAGCCGTTCGTCGAAATTATCGACGTCAATTTCTAGGAACTCGCGATCGATTACCGGCGGCAGAGGCTCGGCGGGCGTTCCTGAGAGGTCAGCGGCAACTCCCATAACGAATGGCAACTGGACTTTCTTCTCGGCCCCGTACACTTCGACGTCATATTCGATTTGCACGCGCGGCGCGCGGTTTCTACCGATAAACTTTTGACTACTCTCACTCATAATTGGAACCTACGGTTGGAATGGATTGGTTATTGGGCAACATGCATCACCTTCCTTCGTTCACCGCACCGACCGACTGCAGAGCTTGCTGCACACCGTCCGGAGCTAGTTCGCGCAGGATGTCCACAAAACTCATCGGTATCAATCGCTTGGCCCGTTGAAGGAGCAACGGGACAGGGCTTGCCGGTTCGTGGTTTCGAAAATAGACGCACAGGCTTTCTAAAACTGCCATGGCGTCAGCTCGCGTCTCAATCCGAAAGGCCGATGAAACCGGCATGGAACTGGTCGCGAGTTGGAGGAGCGTTGGATTGTTGGTACTGGTTTGTTCGGATGCTGGCGAAGCGCTCGGATTTTGCGCTGGTTCAGTGCAATGCACCGCTCCGGCGCGATGCCCATAGGCATTCTCGATAGGTTCCAAACAATCGCGCAGAGCGCTCAGCAGCGGCGCGATGTCCCATTGGCCGACTCCGATTTGCGTTTCGACAAAGCTATGCAAGCGCTCGACGCTGTCGACGCACGCTTGCAATTGATCTCCAATCTGTCTCAACTGAGCTTGATCGGACGACAGCAAGATCGCTTCGACTTCGGTGCGCGTGAGATAGTTGGCGGAATCCTCGTTGCCCGCAGCGATGGAGCGGAGGTCTCGCAAAGTCAATTTGCCAAGACTGGGATGCTCAACGATCGTCAGCCGCAAGATGCCTTGCAGCAAATATTGCGGATGGCTCAAGCGGTTAAGGAGGCTGACCCGCGCCATCGGATCATTATTGTCGGCAGCATCGAGCTGCGGATAAACGTCCGCCCAGTGTTGAGTTGTCCAGTGTTCTACTAGTTTCAAACCCTGTTTCAGGCCCGCGATGCCTTCCAAACGACAAAGCCCTTCAGCGATCGAGATAGCAACTCGCAAATCGCGAGTCTCTTGCGCAAGGACCACCGCGGAACGAACTAATGCTTGCCAATCGGGTTCTTTCTCCGCGACGAGCGTATCGCCGTATTGCCGCTCTGGGGTCGATTCGGCAGCATCGCACATCGCTAGGTAGCGATTGTCGTACTCCAAATTCTGCCCAGTCGCGCCATCGAGTGGGCACGGATCGAGCAATGATTGAAAGACCGATTGTTCCATGGGTTTACAGGATTGAACATAGGAGCGGTATTGGGATTCATGCAGCAATATCGGGTGCAGATCTTGCCTAGAAGATCGTTCGACCAATTGCTAGCAAAAACCTAAGTGCGGACATTCAGGATGGTAGACGTTTTCGATTAGTTCGGCAGAATGCGGCCCAGTTCTTCGGTCTGGGTAAAAGTTTCCGAGGGGAAAGTCCTAACGGACAGTAGCAGCATTCGAAAAGGGCACATTAGTTCGAAAACGGCTAGGAGTCGCATAAGGCGAGCGGCAGATGAGAATTTACCAATACAAGCCCGAGTAGTTGACACATTCTGCCATCAGGTTCAGTCTGAGAATGCGAACGACCAAGGTCACCAAGCGGGCGTGGTTGATGAACGATTGGAGACAACATAGTTCGCCCGCTTTGGTGCACCGATTTGTTCGGAGCTGAACCCACTCTCCAAGTGTGCAGTATAAGCGATTTCTCCTGAACCCGGCAACCAATTTTTCAGCAAAGGAACCTGCACATGTCGTGAGCCATCCGACATCTCCTAGGACCGGCGGCAAAAAGATTAGCGGTAGAAAGAGGCCAAGTGA
>SYJV01000028.1 GCA_005798335.1 Planctomycetaceae bacterium
CAGAGCACCGCATTCGTAATGCGGGGGTTGTGGGTTCGATTCCCACCGCTGGCTTTCTTTATCCTTGCCAGGGATTCAGATTCCGCGAGTTGTTCGAAAATATGGCAGCACCGGTCAGGAGTACTGTTGGGATGATTGAATTGGTAGCCGATGTTCGCGAGCTGGTGGTTTCCAATCAGTCCTTTGGTCCGAGCGAAATTCAACAAATCTGCAGGACAATCTCCGAAGATTATACGCAACTTGGAATCTTGCGCGACTCGGTTGGCGAGTTGCAACAAATTGCTGATCGCAGCCCCGCACAGTCGGTGCGCCTGGGAGTGTGTCAATATTTGGTTGGTCGATTTGCCGAAGCCAAGGATACGCTGACGCATTCGGATGGCAGCGCGCTAGCCCAACTCTATCTCGGTAAGACTTGCTTTCAGCTCGAATTGTACGAAGAATCGGTGCGGTACTACCAAGCCGCCAAGACAGCCGGCTACGACGGAGATTTGTGCCAAATCGGCATCGCAGAAGTTTATCGTTACTCGGGGCGCCTCCAGGAATCGATGAATCTGCTCGACAATATCTTTGGCCCCTCCGAGCAAACGTCCGAATACTTGTACCAACGTGGCTCGACGGTTTCTGCCATCGGTGGCAACGACAGCGAAGTGCTGGCGCTGTACAACCGCGCATTGCAAATCGACGATCACCATCCTGGAGCCCTGTTTGGCCTGGCTCATGAGAACGATCGACGCGGTAATGATTACGAAGCGCAGGGATTGTACGAACGCGCAGCCTCCTGCTTTCCAGCTCATATCGGTACACTCATTAATCTGGGTATCATTTACGAAGATCGCAACGAATACAACAAAGCGCAAGCCTGCTACAAACGGGTCTTGGACGTGTTCCCGGATCACGAGCGGGCGCGGCTCTACCTCAAGGACGCGTCGGCATCCGGCAGCGTCTTGTACGATGAAGAAACTCAAAAGCGCAACGAAATGCTCAATCAATTGTTGAGTATTCCGGTCAGCGATTTCGAGCTTTCGGTGCGCAGCCGAAACTGTTTGCAAAAAATGGGAGTTCGCACTCTTGGAGATCTCACGCGAACGACCGAACAGCAGTTGTTGGCAAGCAAGAATTTTGGCGAGACCAGCTTGGTCGAAATTCGCGAAATGTTGACCGCTAAAGGTTTGTCGCTAGGTCAATTCTCGGACGAACAACGCGAACCCGATCCACCTCTGGATCTGTCCGCGATGACGCCCGATCAACAGGCAGTGCTGGATCGCCCGATTTCCGATTTGAATCTCTCGGTACGGGCTCGCAAGTGCATGGTTCGATTGGGAATTAATACGATCGGCGAACTAATGCGCAAAACAGGTGACGACCTGCTCGAATGCAAGAATTTCGGTGTGACTAGCTTGAATGAAGTGCGAGCCAAGCTGGAACCGCTGAATCTCAAGCTACGCGGTGATTGACGCACCCCAGTGGTGCATTGGAGCGATCGGTTCCGATGATCCTGTTCAGGAGATCTAAAGCAAAGGACTGCTTAGTTGCCGAGGATTCCTTAGTTCAGGTGTAGATGGGCACTCCTGCCCGTTTTTGCAAAGACCTGCGAAGGCGACGGAAAAGAGTGCTGACTGGACCTCAGGCAACTAATTGAGCCCACGAACACACCGGCATTGCCATCATGCCCGTCCGTGTAGCCTCCGTGTTTTTACTGCGGCTGCAAGGTTGGCGGTTGCGTGGCCACAGCAGTACACCGAATGAACACGGAGTAAGAACATTTGGAACGGAAAAGCGATTGAAGTCCATAATATGAAGATGCGAGGCATTAGAAGGCACAAGTGCCTATGCTACACCTCACAGTAACCCTGCAGTCATGCGAGCTATTGATCTATAAAGACCAGCACAAATGGCGTCGTCGTTTTCTTTTCGACTCTTGTACCAAGATGTGGAAACGTCCGCGCGCCTCGGGTCGATGACGACCGCGCATGGACGTGTGGAAACGCCAGCCTTTATGCCAGTGGGCACGCAAGCCACGGTTAAGGGCTTGACCATCGACCAAGTCGCCTCGACGGGCGCGCAAATGATCCTTGGCAATACTTACCACCTCGCACTTCGACCTGGCGGCCAGCGAATCGAGCGTCTCGGAGGACTTCATCAATTCATGGGTTGGTCAGGCCCCATCTTAACCGACTCTGGCGGATTCCAGATTTTTAGCTTAGCCGACCGCGCCAAGATCACCGAGCAGGGAGCGTTATTTCGCTCGCATATCGATGGCAGTTTGCTGGACTTGACTCCCGAAGAATCGATTCGAATTCAGGAGCAGTTGGGTAGCGATATCGCCATGGTGCTCGATCATGTGGTCGGCTTGCCCGCCGATCGCGAGACCGTCGTAGAGGCGATGAACCGATCTCTGCGCTGGGCAGAACGATGTCTCAGTGCGGCTCGGCAAGACGAGCAAGCCAAGTTTGCAATTGTGCAAGGTGGTCTCGATATCGAGCTGCGGCAATGGCATGCGAGCGAGCTGTCGCAATTTCCGTTTGACGGATTCGCGGTTGGAGGGCTCAGTGTAGGCGAGCCACCGAGCGCAATGGTGCGCGTCATCGCCGGCACGACCAGCCACTTGCCTGAAAACAAGCCTCGCTATTTAATGGGCGTCGGAAGGCCAATCGACTTGCTGGAGGGCATCGCACGCGGAATCGATATGTTCGATTGCGTCATGCCCACTCGAAATGGAAGAAACGCGCTGGCTTTCACGTGGCACGGCGCTGTGCGACTGCGCAATGCCAAGCACGCAGACGATGCCGAACCAATTGATCGCGATTGTCCCTGCGCTGGGTGTCGACACAGCAAAGCCTATCTGCGGCACTTGTTTCAGGCCAACGAGATGCTGGGGCCCATCCTGCTAACCCATCATAACTTAACCTTCTATCAGCAATTAATGGCCAAGGCTCGCTCGGAAGTCTACCTGGGAACCTTTGGGACCTGGCTGAACGAGCAGCGACGCAACCTCGAAAATCTGAGTGACGCTGACAACGCCGACGAATCGGAAGACGCTTGAAGTAGTTGTCAAAACTCGTTGACGGCACAGCTTCTACTTCATAGTTCGCACAACTAAGATGGTAAATTCCTATCGCATGCTCCATGGGAGGATAGGATTGCATACTCTCGGTCGATTCTCATTCGGTTGCTTATTGGTAGAAAACTGAAGGGCTTTTATGACTTCCGCAGCGCAAGTTTATTGGCAAGTGATGTTCCGATTGACGGCGATGTTGGCTTGTGTATACGGTTGGTGTCCAGGTGCAGCAGATCTCGCGTTGGCCGATGAGCCCAAAAAGCCTGTGGCAAACACCAAGTGGGATATCGAGTCGCCGCCGGGGACCGTTGTTGAGCAGGCGATCGAAGTTGACGAAGGGACTTGGATGAACCTGGACGTCAGCCCCGACGGTCGCGAAATTTGCTTTGATCTGCTGGGCGACATTTACTCAATGCCCATCGAAGGTGCGGACGGAACCAATGGTATGTTCCCCAAGCGATTGTCTGAGGGAATGCGCTGGGACATGCAACCGCGATTCAGCCCCGACGGACAATGGTTGGCTTTCACCAGCGACCGTAGCGGCAAAAATGAACGAGCCGGTGACAACATCTGGATCATGGCCAAAGACGGGACCAACGCCAAGCAAATTACTAACGAAACGTTTCGCTTGTTCAACGGTCCAGCTTGGTCGCCCGATGGCAATTATATCGTCGCACGCAAGCACTTTACCGGTCGCCGCTCACTGGGGTCGGGCGAAATGTGGATGTTCCATCGCTCAGCCAGCCAGTCGTCCGCGATGACGGGTGTACAACTGACCAAACGTCCTAACGATCAAAAGGATGTCAATGAGCCGATCTTTTCACGCGACGGACGATATCTCTATTACTCGCAGGACGCGACCGGTGGCGATACGTTCGAGTACGACAAGGATTCGCATGGCCAAATCTATGTCATCAAACGACTTGATTTGCACTCCGGAGAGTCGGAATCCTATATTACTGGGCCCGGCGGAGCGTGCCGGCCAACTCCATCTCCTGACGGCAAGTCGATCGCGTTTGTGCGCCGCTTGGGAAGTAAAACCGCGCTGCACATTATGCAAGCCGATTCCGGTGCGATCCGCATGGTCTACGATTCACTCGAGCGAGATATGCAAGAGGCGTGGGCGATCCACGGTGTTTATCCGTCGTTCGCCTGGACGCCTGACGGAACAAGCGTTGTCATTTGGGCAAAAGGGAAGATTCGGCGAATCGATGTGGCTACGGGGAACGCGAGCATAATTCCGTTTCGCGTCAAGGACAGTCGAACGATTCGACCACCGGTGCGATTTCCTGTCACAGTCGCGCTGGACGAGTTTCCCGTGCGCATGCTGCGTTGGGTCCAAGTCAGTCCTAATGGTCGGCATGTTGCTTACCAAACGCTCGGTCACATATATATTCGCGATCTGCCAGAGGGAACTCCACGGAGACTCACCGAGCAAACTGAACACTTCGAGTTCTATCCTGCGTTCTCTGCCGACAGTCGTTACGTCGTCTATACGACTTGGAACGACGAGAAACTGGGCTCGGTGCGCGTGTCTACGGTGGCTGCCAGCGATCAAGAGACTTGGAAAGTAACTTCTCAACCTGGCCACTATGTCGAACCCGTATTCTCACCCGATGGCAAGAACATCGTCTATTCCAAAGTCGGTGGCGGATTTCTGACATCGCCTCTTTGGTCGCGCGACTCGGGCCTCTACCGAATTGCCGCGCGTGGTGGTGACGCAACACTGATTCATAAATCAGGCGGCAATCCACAATTCGCTGGCGAAAATACGCGACTGTATTTTGTGGACGGGAATTCTAACAAAGACGCCGACAACACGGGTCTGTATTCCATCGAAATGGATGGACAAAAGAGACGCCAGCACACCAATAATCAGTGGGCGACCGATTATCGCGTTTCGCCAGACGGGAAGTGGATCGCTTTCGTCGAACGGTTCAATGTTTATGTCGCCCCTTTTGTGCAAACTGGACAAGCGATTGAGCTTGGTCCGGGTTCGTCCGCGATTCCCACGGTGAAAGTCAGTCAAGAAGCGGGCGACTGGGTTCATTTTTCGGGCGACAGCCAGCGGCTCTACTGGGCACTGGGACCAAAACTATATTCCGTCGAACTGGCGGAGGCATTTGCGTTTCTTAATAGTGAAAGTGCACTACCAAAAGACGCGCCAGCCAGCGATCCGGCGACAAATGACTCGAGAAAGAACGATTCAACTACCGTTGCGGCCGGATCTCATGCATCGAAAACTGTCGGCAACAAAGTCAACCAGCGGGAAATCGGCTTTACAACTCGTTACGCCCGACCAACAACCACCGTCGCGCTGGTTGGAGGCAGGATCGTGACGATGGGAGATCAAGGCACGATCGAGAATGGCACGATTGTCGTACGCGGAAACCGTATCCAAGCTGTTGGTTCAAGCGACGAAGTCAAGGTTCCGGACAACGCGACCATTATTCGAACTCCGGGGTTGGTAATCTTGCCTGGGTTGATTGATCCCCACGATCATGGAGCCTTCGCCAACTCTGGCATCACTCCACAACAGAGTTGGGTTAATTATGCCAAACTTGCGTTCGGCGTGACGACGATTCACGATCCTTCGCATGATACGCACAGCATTTTCGCTGCCAGTGAAATGGCCAAGGCCGGCAAGATTGTTGCGCCGAGGATTTTTTCCACTGGCACCATCCTTTACGGCGCAGCGGGCAGTTACAAAGCCGAAATCGAGAGCCTCGACGATGCTAAATTTCATCTCCGGCGCATGCAGGCGGTCGGAGCGTTCAGTGTCAAGAGCTACAACCAGCCGCGCCGAGATCAACGTCAGCAAGTCATCGCTGCAGCCCGAGAATTAGGCATGATGGTCGTTCCTGAAGGCGGCTCTACTTTCATGCACAATATGACCATGATAGTCGATGGGCATACTGGCATCGAACATACTCTGCCAGTGCAAACGGCATACGGCGATGTGATGGATCTGTGGCGCGGTACATTGGTCGGTTATACGCCCACGCTAAGCGTCGCGTACGGCGGCATTTCCGGCGAACGATACTGGTACGAAATCGACGATCTCTATGCACATCCTCGGCTGAATCAGTTTATTCCACCCCATGTCTTACAGCCGCGCTCGCGCCGGCGCCAAAAAGCTCCGCTGGAAGACTATAACCATATTCGAGTTGCCGAGATTGCCAAGCAAGTGGTTCGCGATGGCGGATTGGTTCAAGCCGGTGGGCACGGCCAACTCGCCGGAATGTGCACGCACTGGGAAATGTGGAGCTTTGTTCAAGGCGGCATGACACCGATGGAAGCGCTTCATTGCGGCACGATCAACGGCGCACGCTATCTGGGCTTGGACCGTGATCTCGGGTCGCTCGAGGTGGGCAAGCTAGCCGATTTAATCGTGATCGAGCGCGGTGCCGATCCGACTAAAGAAATTCGCGACTCGCAACGAATCGCAATGGTTATGGCAAACGGCAGGTTGTTCGACGCATCGACGATGGCGGAATTGGCTGGCGAAAAAGCACCTGCACCAAATTTCTATTTCCGAACTTTGGGTATCGGAACAGCTCCTGCGCCAATCCCGTCCTGCTCTTGTTCTCGTCCGAATGAAGTGCTCGCGTGGTGACGTTGATTTGAGCAACGTGACGCGAAAGATTCGAATTGATCGTGCGCATTCAACCAATTGCTCGTTCAACGGCGAGATAGTCGTCGTTCGTACTGCGAAACAACGTCCTGTTGGTGCGTTCCGCAAGCGTTGTTTCGCGGAGCGAACCACGACTATCCCACCGACGACAGAGTTCAATGTCTAGGCGGTGGCCAAGCGACGGGCGACTTCATCCCAGTTCACTAGATTCCAGAACGAGGAAACGTAGTCCGGGCGACGGTTCTGATATTTCAAATAGTACGCGTGCTCCCATACATCCAAGCCCAGCAATGGAGTTCCGCCGATTCCTGCGACCGCTTTGCCCATTAAAGGACTATCTTGGTTGGCAGTCGAACCCACGGCGAATTTACCGTTTTCAGTAACCAGCCAAGCCCAGCCACTACCAAAGCGAGCTGCTGCTGCATTGGAGAATACTTCTTTGAATTTGTCGAACGAACCAAACGCAGCGTCGATTCCCGCAGCAACTGCACCGGTTGGCTGGCCACCTTTGCCAGGTCCAATTACCGTCCAGAACAACGAGTGATTTGCGTGTCCTCCTCCATGATTTCGTACAGCGCCACGTTTCTCCTCGGGAACACTCGCCAAATCCGATATCAGCGCTTCGACCGATTTGGATTCCAGCGCGCTTCCCGATATCGCTTCATTAACTTTGGTGATGTAAGTCTGGTGATGCTTGGTATGGTGGATCTCCATAGTTTGAGCATCGATGTGTGGTTCGAGCGCATTGTAAGGATAAGACAGTTTGGGTAATTCATAAGCCATGGAGGAACTCCTTAGAGTGATGTTCTTACGTGTGTTTCGAAGTGGCCGTTGCAACAAAAGTAACAGAGAACGATAGGCACAAACCCCGATTTTGGCAACTGCCCCAACTAAAAACCCAGGCGATAACCGGTTGAAACGCGCTCGGTTTCTAGTCACTCGTTAGTCGCCATACCTAGATGCCGCATCTTGCGATACAAATTGGAACGATGTAGGCCCAACGTTTCGGCAGCTTGGGCGATGTTGCCATCCGCCGCTTGAACTTGACGCTGAATGTACTCGACCTGAAACAGATCCGTGGCGTCATTCAGCGTCAGGTTATTAGGAACCTTCCCTTCGTCGCGCATGGCGCCGGGCGCCAAAACAAACGAAAGATCGCTTTCTTCAATCGTCGGGCCCGCAGTGAGATAGGTCAGTCGCTCCATGAGGTTTCTCAACTCGCGAACATTGCCAGGCCAATGGTGTTTTAGCAGCGATCTTTTGGCAGCGTCGCTTAATTGTGGTGGCCGCCGACCAATTTGATGCCCGAACTCGTCCAGAAAATGTTCTGCCAGCACGATCACATCATCGGCGCGTTCTCGCAGCGAGGGCAGATGCAGCGTGACGACGTTCAGTCGGTAATACAGATCCTCGCGGAACTTTTTCTGTCGAACCAATTCCGCCAAGTCGCGATTGGTGGCCGCGATCACACGCACATCGGTTCGAATGGGTCTCGAGCCGCCGACTCTCACCACAATCTTTTCTTCCAGTACGCGCAGTAGTTTGGCTTGGCCTGCCAGAGACATCTCGCCGATTTCGTCCAGCAGCAGCGTTCCGCCCGACGCTAGTTCGAATTTCCCTGCGCGAGCTGCAACAGCGTCTGTAAAGGCTCCTTTCTCGTGACCAAACAACTCGCTTTCGAGCAGCGACTCAGCGATCGCCGCGCAATTGACCGCAACAAATTGCTGAGCACAACGTTTACTTTGCAAGTGCAAACTGCGGCTGACAACTTCCTTTCCGGTACCGTTTTCACCCAACATAAGCACGGCCAAGTCCGTCGGAGCTACGCGCCGAATCGTATCTCGCAACAGCTCAATCTGCGGACAGTTGCCAATCAACTGTGACGTAGCGGTCGCCGACTGGACCAAGCGATCGCGAGTTCGAATCAGTTCGTTAATCTGCTGGGAGTTCTCGACGGCGGCAGATGCATGCTTGGCCAGTTCACCCAAGAATCGTTCGTCGTCGGCAGAAAACCGGCCGTCTTGATGATTCAGTACTTCGAACACTCCCATCGCGCGACCGCGTCGGTCTGTCAGAGGCACTGCGATCAAGGATCGCGTGGTGTATCCAAGCTGTTCTCCGATGCGTTTGTTGATCGCTTGCGGATCGTCCGACTGATCCCAGCGCTCCGCTACGCCTGTGCGCAGGACTCGCCCCGCAATACCAAGGTGATCGGGAATGCGCAACGGTTCGCCTTCGACTCCTAGCGCGGGATGGCCCACGAGTTCGCTTCGATTTCGGTCCCACAGAAATATACTGGCTCGATCCGCATGCAGGATTCTCGCGGCTGCGCGCGCCATGTTTTCCAGCAATTGAGTCGAATCCTGGCTGCGATGCCAATTGGATGTCAAATCCAACAACGTTTGCAACTGTTCGACGCGCACCCCTAATGATGCCTGTTTTTGCAATACCATCATGCACAACCGCAAGATGCCAGCGAGCAACCCCAATTCGCTATCGTCCAGTGCGTTGGCTGGACTAACGAGCAGCGCTTCGGCCGCTTCGTTGCCGGCAGAAATCGGCGCCGCCGACCACAGGCCGCTGCGCACCACAGTGCCTTGATCGCACGCAGTAGAGGCAAGTTCGATGGGGATTTGCGCCAGCGCGGCGGTGGTGCCCGATAATTCCCAGGACTGCAGATGCTGGCTTAACCAAGCCACGCGTGATTGCGGTACGCGTTGCATGATCGCTTGAACCGCAGCAGTCCGCATGGCACCAGCAGTGGGCGCATCGGTGAGGCTGGATAGCAGGTCCAGCGCCAAGCGGTATTCGTTCTTCTGGGCGGTTACCTGTTCAGGCCGATTCATACGACGACGTACTTCCTCAGTCTTGAATCTCCGCCTTGGGTTCCGGCAATAGCATGCCAACGAAAAAGGCGATCACTGCGATCGTTGTTCCCACGATCCCTGCGGCCTGAGCAATTACAACCGGAGTAATTTTATCGGGAGCCTCTGCCAGCATAGGAGCGACAAACGCGGTCGTGACTACAGCCATACTAGTGCCGATCATTCGACCGCCCACGTTGGTCGCGAAGCTGCCCCCGGTTCCACGCAAATGCAACGGAAATACCTTGGGCAAATACTCGCCAAAGTAACTGAACTGAGCGACAGTCATCAATCCGCACAGGCCATACATCCACAAGAACAAGTTGCCACCTTGACCTACTAAGTAAAAGTACGTCAACGGCAACAGCACCAGCAGCGGTACCTGAAATAGCTTAAGCAAAACAACTCGACTCAGACCCCAGATGACGAACACCGCCAGCAAAATCCGGCCGATCAATCCACCCATTTCCTGATGGATCTGGACCTTGTCGGCATACTCTTTGATTTCTTCGTTGTAGGGTTTTTGAGCGCCGGCATTCGCTTTAATTTGTTTCAGAATGTCTGCTCGTTGAGGATCGTCTTGGGGTGTCGTATTGAGTTTGAGGTTCAGTGCCCGCGCTTCAACGCTGAGCGGACGCAGCTTGCCGGCAGGCTCACTCACGTCCGGCAAGCCCGGCGTTACTCGCGCGACAGTAATCTGCAACGCACCAAACGCAATTCCATAAGCGCACGCAGACAAGATCGCCGTGACGATCGTTACGCGGCGCAGTTCTGGCGAGAATAGCGCGGCAAAACTTGGCCGCTTAAGCAAGCCAGCAGCCTTGCGTTCTTTCCAGACCTGGCTCTCGGGAACAAATGGCAATAGTATCACAATAGGCAGGGCCGGAAATATCCCTGTCATCAAGAGATAACGCCATGAACCCGCAGTCTCACCGCCTGGAGCTGCAGGCAATCCGAACCCCGGCAAATCAGCGATGCTCTGACTGATCCAAATGCTGACCGCTGTCACCAGAACACCGCCAAGCGACGCGAACGACTGAGTGATTCCAAGCCATTTTTCTTTTTCTTTTTTGTCCGGAAATACTTCCGCTAACCAAGTTATTGCAGCGACAAATTCAACGCACACACCGATAAACGTCGTGCTGCGAAAGAAAATAAATGTTGCCAAATTAGGAGCGTACGCTGCGCAAAACGGGGATAGAGAATAGACGAAAATGCTGGCCGCCATAATAGTCTTACGACCAAAGCGATCTACCAGCCAACCACCCCACAATCCAAAAACGCCACCACACAAGGCAGCGATCCACAACAATCGACCAACCCAATCCGTCACCTGCGGGTTATTGAGCGGAACTTTCAACAACTCGGCGATCGCCGGCGCGGCCACCAGCGGGGTCATCAACAATTCGTAAGTGTCGAATAGAAAGCCAATACTGGCGATGATCACAATCAACCAAGTCGTGACCGAAAAATTAGGAGATGCTGGCATGGGTAACTGGAGGTGAGATAGGGGCGGCAAGAACTCAAAACGCCCCTAAATGTTAACCAGTTCCGCGCGAAAAAGGTATGAGCAAAAGTGTCTACGACTTACTTTTGAGCGCGAGAAATCCCAAAAATACGAAAACGGCAGCTACGATGCCCCACTGGGTCAAGTCCATGTTTTCGATCAGCCAACTGACCCGGTTGGTTGTATTGGAAAGAAATTTCCCTAGAAAGCGAATTACGGTTTGGGGAATCGCTTGGATATCCACTGTGGTGACTTTCCAAATATGGGCGGCTCGAACTCGAATTGTCTGAAGCAAACTCTTGTTTGGAACCAGAAATTGCAAGCGTGTTTAGAAGCGGCGGAACCAGGAGTGCGGCACGGGTTCCTACATACACTGTAGGTCACACCCCTTGCACAGCAATTTTGCTGCCAGCGATTTCCAGGCACATTGAAAGCCGATTATTCCAGTGGTTTCGATAAGTCTTGTCGCAATCACCGGAATTGTTCGTGTTGGATGGTATCATTAGTTCACGCCCTTGCAGCAAATGATGCCCAACGTATAATCCGGTCGTAATGGCACTTGGCCGATCCTCCCAACAGGTCATGCGTGCCTCAGAAAAACCCTTCTAAGGGGCCGTAGCTCAATTGGTTAGAGCACCGGACTGTCGATCCGGAGGTTGCGGGTTCGAGCCCCGTCGGCCTCGCTTTCGTTGACCTTAATTTGGTTTGCCTCGAAAGCAAGATTTTGTCGTGCCGCCGCTCACGCTCAGCGATGTTCTTTTGGACTCAGTTGGTATCGCTGTTTTCTTCACATAGGACAGGATCAATCGATACGAACACCGGTAATACGTGTTCGCACACCTCCGATTCTTGCCCAACCCAATGAA
>SYJV01000029.1 GCA_005798335.1 Planctomycetaceae bacterium
AGCCGTTCCTGCTCCCTGGCAACTTGTTCTGCTTCTTTGGCCAAACGCTCTTGCTCCTTGGCTCGTTGCGCTTGTTCCTTAGCCGCGCGCTCCTGTTCCTTGGCAGCGCATTCCTGTTCTCTGGCAGCGCGTTCCTGTTCCTTGGCTAATCGTTCGCGTTCGGTTTCTCGGCGCTGGATTTCTTCCCCAGTCAAGAGGCGTTCTCCAGAGATCAAGTCGGTTAGAATGAGATGCTCTTTGCGAGCACCGATGCGTACCCCCAGGACTTCCGACAGCAACTGGCTGTTTTTCGCGCGCATCGCAACGGGAATTCCCTGTTCGAAACGAAAGCCTTGCAATCGCGGCGTGAGATATTCACTCAACGGGTCGAAGAGAAACAACTCCTTGACTCCCATGGCTCCATACGTCTTCGGCTTGAGAGTTTGATCTTTCCTTGCAGTTGATAGCGATGTTATCTCAAACACTACATCGGGAATTCGTTGCTCTTCCCAAGTCTTGAAAGTTCGGCGGTCCTTTTGCATGCAATCCATCACTAGGAAAAAATCGGGCACAATATATCTGCGAGGGACGCCCTCAACATAATAAAGTAGCATATCGCTGCCAACATAGACTTTTTGTCCTTGGTAACGATGCATCAAGATGTCGCGCAAGCGTATGATTTCGTTGATATGCCAATCGGTTTCACCCATGGGTTTGCCATCACTCTCCGGGTATACGATTTCAAGTCCGGTCGATACGCTGGCCATTGTATGTCTCCCAGCATTTTCGCTTTTGATATTTCTCGTTCTCTTAAGTTCTCAATTTCCGCCACAACACGGCTCCCTGCATCTCGACGCGTCAGGAATCCAACGGCACGTTGGATAGCACAGTAGAAATTATAACAAGCTGGCGGCACACGCATGCCGTAACTTGCCACGAGACTTCCAGGCAGTCAGTAGTACGGAAATTACTTATCGAAAAGTCGGCTGAAAAACGCCGGTAAAATCCTGTCCAATCCGACGATCGATGTTAGAATTTCGGCTCCCACTTGACCGTACGCACCCATCGTGATCAACAAGCATGCGGACGGCCGGGTCGCAGGTTAGAATTTTGTTTCTCGTCTCATCTAAAGGGCTCCAATTGCCGTGTCTGATTCGCATCGCGTTCGCCGCGCTCTGATTAGTTGTAGCGACAAACTTGGACTGGTGGACTTCGCTACTGGACTAGTCGGCAGCGGCGTGCAAATTTATAGTACTGGAGGTACGCGTCGCCATTTGCAGGAGCACGGAATCAGCGCTATCGAAGTTTCCAGCTATACCGGATTTCCCGAAATCATGGATGGGCGAGTTAAGACGCTACATCCGAAGGTGTTCGGAGGAATATTGGCCAGACGCGATAATGCGGACGATAGCCAGTCCATGCAAGCTGCTGACATTCTCGCCTTCGATCTGGTCGTAGTGAATCTGTATCCTTTCGAAGCCACAGTTGCCCGGACGGGCGCGACGCGCGAAGAGATCATCGAGCAGATTGATATTGGCGGTCCATCGTTGATTCGAGCCGCCGCCAAGAATCACCACTGGGTAACCGTTGCAACCAGCCCAGAACAATACAGCGAGGTTCTGACGGACATTGAACAATTCGGTGCTCCCACTCTTGCGACTCGTCGGCGATTGGCCGGAGAGGCGTTCGCCATGACCGCTACTTATGACTTGGCAATTTCTGCTTACTTTCGCAGCGAGTTAGCTCAGGGAGATCTGCCGCCGAAACTGACGGTCGAGCTGGAACGCAAATCCTTGCTGCGATATGGAGAAAACCCTCACCAAAAGGCTGCCGTGTATCGTCAACGCAATGATCGCTCAATTGGAGTTATCGGTGCACGACACATTCACGGCAAGGAACTTTCCTACAACAACCTGTTGGATTTGGACAGCGCACTAGCGATCGCTCGCAGTTTTGCTAATCCTGCAGCGGTTGTCATCAAGCATAACAATCCTTGCGGCGCGGCGACTTGTTCAGTGTTGGAATTAGCAACGCGCAAGGCTCTGGATGGTGATCCGGTGAGCGCGTTTGGCAGCGTGCTAGGATTTAATCGAATGGTCGATGAGCAGACTGCAGAGATCCTCGCTGAACCAGGACGATTCATCGAAGCAATCGTCGCGCCGGACTATGACCCTCGCGCAATCAAGATCCTCACTACGCAACCGAAATGGCGCGACAGCGTGCGCTTGATGCAAACCGGTCCGTTCGCTGCTCAGGAACCTGAGTTGGCTATTCGATTCCTCTCAGGTGGAGCATTGGTGCAAGAGTCCGATACCGCGGCTCCAATCTATAGCCAATGGCAAACCGTAACTGAGGTACCCGTATCCGATGCGCTGCTCGACGATATCCAATTCGCCTGGGAAATGGTCCGGCATGTCAAAAGCAATGCGATTGTGCTGGCACGAGATACTGCATTGGTTGGCGTGGGTGCAGGACAAATGAGCCGCGTAGACAGCGTCGAAATCGCCATCAAAAAAGCTGGCGATCAAGTGGCTGGTAGTATCTTGGCCTCAGATGCGTTCTTTCCATTTCCCGATTCGATCGAATTTGCTGCCAAGGCGGGAGTTATCGCAATTGTGCAACCGGGCGGTTCCAAACGCGATGATGAAGTCATTCAGGCATGCAACCAACATCGCATCCCTATGATTTTCACCGGTTGCCGTCACTTCAAGCACTGATCCAACGTCGATGGGCAGCATTCTACAACGTATTGTCGCGACCAAACGGCTGGAAATCGAACAAGCCCAGGCGCAGCGGCCGCTCGCAGAAATCGTCGCGCGCCTCGCGGATGCTCCCCCACCGAGAGATTTTCTCGATCCGTTAAGAAACTCTCCACCGATCCGCTTAATTGCTGAGGTCAAGAAAGCCAGTCCTTCGAAAGGAGTCATTCGCCAGGATTTCGAGCCGGTTTCGATCGCCAAGGCCTACGAGCACGCAGGTGCCAGTTGTATCAGCGTGCTGACGGACGAACCCTATTTCCAAGGCTCGCTCCAATACCTCGCCGCGATTCGTCAAGCGACTTCAATTCCACTGCTGCGCAAAGATTTTATTATTGACCAGTACCAAGTCTTCGAAGCTAGGCTTGGCGGCGCCGACGCAATTTTGCTTATCGCCGAGTGCTTGTCGTCCGATCAACTCAAACAGCTCTATCTGTGCGCGCGTGAACTTGGAATGGTCGCCTTGATCGAGTTGTATGATGAGCGAAACTTGATGTCTGTCCTCGATACTGGCACCGAGTTACTGGGCGTCAACAATCGCAATCTCAATGATTTTCAAGTTGATTTGATGCATACGGTCAGGCTGAGAAAGCAAATTCCACCAGATCGCGTACTGGTGGGAGAGAGCGGAATCAGCTCGCGCGCGGATGCTCTGTTACTTGAAGCCAACCATGTTCAAGCGATGCTCGTCGGCGAATCGCTCATGCGGTCAGCAGACATTCAACTCGCAACACGCCAATTGCTCGGGAGATAGCCGACTCTGGTTGTCGCGCAAGCGGTCCAAACGGATTCTGAAATCGAACTTACGAGAAGAAGACTTTCTCTGCTGTCCCGCGAAGCAGCCAATCTTTATCTGCCGCTGATAGAAAATCCAAGCGATCACGAATCAGCGCGACTGAATCCTGGTAGTTGTGGTTGCCTTGGACTTGGTAAGGGCAGTCCGTGGCCCACATTAAGCGTTTTGGACCATAGGCATCGCGCAATTTGCGAACCATATCAGCTAGATCGGTATATGGGGATTTCTTTAGGCCGAGCGCGTAGAAGGCGGACGTTTTTACGTAGACATTTGCAAAGTCGGCGAGTCGACAGAGATTATCCAGGTCAGCGGATTCTATTTTTCCCGAAACACCGATGCGCGCAAAATGGTCGATGACCACACGGGTCTTGGGAAACATTTCGCACAGTCGTCGCACCGCTGGCAATGCGTCTGGGTTTGCCAGCAGACACATGGCGAGACCTTCGTCAGCCCCGTAGGACCACATGTTCTTCATCGCAGCCGAATCGATCCATGATTCCGCCTTTTGCTTGTCGGTATAGAGTCGGAATCCGCGAACCCCTTTGGCAGCCAGCGATTTTATGGCGGCGTGCAAATCCGAACGGTTTTCATCGACGATTCCCACGCCGGAAAAAACGCCCGGATGTTCCGCGATGACGTCGAGCATATACGAGTTGTCGAACTTGTAGAAACTCATTTGAATGAGCACAATGCGCCCCACGCCATGTGGGCGGCAATGCGCAAAGAGCTCGTCGGGCGTAAAGCTGGCCGGAACCATGTCTTTTTTCTGAAACCCGGCCGCCAGTGGGTAGCGGTTTGTGTCGGGCGTCCAGACATGCACGTGTGCGTCAATATATTTGGCGTCTTCGTTGGCGGCTGAAGCGGTATTGGCCAACGAAACAACTGATGTAGCAGCGACCATTTTCAGGAACTCGCGTCTTTGTGTCATGTTTAGGCTTCTCGGGCTGCAAACTTGAGGGTGTTGAAAAATGCATCTCGCGCGGCATCCACGTCAACTTGGCAGGCTACTTCCATGTTGGTTCGCCATTGCCGCGTCGTGCGACGATCGAAAACTGTTTCGCCGCGAGTGATCTCGCCACTCGTTTCGACGGCTCCTGCCATTTCTTCGAATTCCATTAACATCGGTTCGACCAGCATTAGAATCGGCAACACTGCCTGTAATGCCACGGACTCTTGGCCCAAGTGCTGCCGAGTCGCGCGAAACAAATGCGGCACGACAGCTTGCAGAACCTCACCGACGCGCGAGTATTTCTCGGGCAATTCGTCGACCAACTCCCAACCAAAGGTCAGGCGATTAGAGACTTCGAGCGGAATCAACGATTTCGTGGTCAGCGATTGAAAAACTATATGCGCACTGAGCGGATCAAAGTGCATATTGAACTCGGCAGCAGCGGTTACGTCGCCGATCCCTTGCACTGAGCCACCCGCCATTACCAAGCGATCAATCGTGGACACCAGCGATGGATCTCGTTGGATCGCACGCGCAATATTCGTCAATGGTCCTGTGCAAATTACCGTAACTTCGCCAGGATTGGCTCGCAGTTGGTCGCTGAGTAATTTTTCGCTAAGCATCAAATGTTGGCGCGACGCTGGTTCCCAGCGCGCGTTGCCCAAGCCATCTTCGCCATGCAACAGCGTTCCATTGCCAACCGCAGCACCCAGGTCAGGGTCGGTTGCGGCTCCCAATCGCGGCATGCGCGGCGGATCCAATCGCTCCACAATCGATTGCAAGTTGCGCGTGCTTTGGACGGCGTCCACAGTACCAGCGCAAGCGGTAATCGCAAGAACTTCTAAACGAGGATCGAACAGCGCCAACGCAAGGGCTACTGTATCGTCGATCCCAGGATCGCAATCGATAACTACTTTGCGAGCCATACAAGTTCCTGATCTAGGAAAATCAAATCGTCGTCGCAGATCGAATCCTACGCTTTTGACCCGAGCAACAACTTCAACCAGTTTCGCATTATTAACAAATTGAAACTGATTACTGGATAAGAGATCTTATCCTGCGGATAGCCCTGCGCGAACCGAAGCTAACGCTGAACTATTGGAAAAAAATCTGCTCGATGATACGAGGAATCTGAGTTGAACTGAAGTCGCGCCTTCAATTCGTTGAACTGCCTTCCTCAAAAACAGGTTGCTTGTTAGTCTTAGACTTGCGGAGCGCCAACGATTTACGACGATGTCATTTCGGGGAATTTGTAGACTTTCGCGGGGCGTTTGCTAAGTTAGTATCCCTTGAGAAATAAGTGTCAGGTACCTTTTGCGAGAAACTCGCCCTTCGGGTGCTGCGCACAAAAGGTACCTGACACTTATTTTTCGGCTATTCCTTAGTTGATCAAGCAATTGGTGCGGAACGAATCTTTTATTGAGTTGATCGAATCATGATGCGGCGAGACTTTTTGGCTTCGTCTTCGGTGACTGCCGCTGGAGCGGTCCCTTTGTTGCAACCGGCACCCATAGGCGGCAGACCACCGCTAAAAATCGTTGATATCAAGACTTACTTGGTTGGCACCGGTGCACGCAATCTTTGTTTCGTCAAAGTACTAACGGACCAAGGAATTCATGGCATCGGTGAGGCATATTCGTGTGGCCCTGATGAAGCGACGATAAAAGTCATCGATGATTTCAAAGGCTGGTTAGTTGGCCAAGATCCGCGAAATATCGAACACCTCTGGTCGCTGATGTACAACTTTACAAGATTTCCCGGAGGGAGCGTCGTCAATGCTGCCATCAGTGGCATCGAGCATGCCTTGTGGGATATTTCAGGCAAAGCGGCTGGATTGCCAGTCTACATGCTGCTGGGCGGGAAAGTCCGCGATAAGATTCGCACTTATCAAAGTGCCCGCGGAGATGAGCCAGCACAAGTTGCCGATCATGCTCGGCAACTGATCGAGAAATATGGATACACGGCCATCAAAATGTCTCCTCACATGCCTGGTACCAATTCTCGGCCAATCAATTATGTAACGCGCATGGCTGGGCAACGGGTCAGCGCAGTCCGCCAAGCAGTTGGGCCCGACGTTGATATTGGAGTGGACATTCACGCCAAGTTCTTTGAGATTAGCCGAGCGATTCGCATGGCCAAGGAGATCGAACCTTTTCAACCGATGTGGTTGGAAGAACCCATCCGCCCAGAAAATGCAGACGCGATGCGCAAGCTGTCGGAACACTGTGAGATTCCACTTGCTAGCGGCGAATGCAATTACACGCGACACGAATTCAGGGCGATTCTCGCCGCCCAATGCCTCGATTTTGTGCAGCCAGACATCTGCGTAGCGGGCGGAATCTTGGAACTAAAGAAAATCGCCGCCATGGCGGATGCGTTCTATGTTCGTGTGGCACCACACAACCCGATGGGCCCAGTCGCAACGGCAGTCAACGTACATTTCGCGGCGTCAACACCCAACTTTTTTATCTTGGAATATCATCCTGACGACGAATCACCTCGCAAGGATTTGTTGTTGGAACCGCTGATGGTTGGCAAAGATGGCCATATTCCGTTGCCCACCAAACCCGGTTTGGGAATTGAATTGAACGAGGAAGCGTTTCGCCACTTTCCGCCGCGCCCATGGCACCGCGGATTTGAGTTCCGGTCGGACGGATCAGTTGGCTTTATCTAGTCGGACAGCGCCAAATTCAGTCATAACAGGAAGATTAAGCGTTGCAATGAAGTCGTTTAACCCGCAGCCGAAGGCGAGGACCGTGCGCGCGGTGCCCATGCCATCGGCTGCGGGCTGGTTACGCTCCGTCCTCGCCGTCGGCTGCGGGTTAAACGCAATACCGTTCAACGAACGTGGGATAAGCCTCCAGCTTGTCAACCTGTAGCGGAGTTTCGCCATTGCTTGCACAAGATATTGACAAGCTGGAAGCTTATCCCACGTTCGTTGAACGGTATTGGGGTTAAACGAGAAATGCCACTGGCTTACGGCCGAACCTGGCGCGCAAAGTGGCGCTGTCTAACTAGGGTTCGCACTTGAAGCCCAGGTTCGTGATCCGATTGGGATTCTAGTAACTCGAAGCGTTAGCGCGGTGGTGCTAGGACTTTGCTTCCTTGATCACGAACCTGGCGTGCAACTTCGCGACTCGCTGGGCCAAGCCGGCTTTTTCGACGCTGGCGAGAACTTCTTGAAAGTCCTTGTAGGCATCTGGTGCTTCATCAATGGGGTAATTGCGACAGTTGCTGATGACATCCGCTTGGGCCAACGATTGATCCACATGGTTACGCTTCAGGTTGGCGATCGCTTGAGTCCGGCTCAATCGTCGACCTGCACCATGATTGACGCTGAAAGCAGTCAGCGACGCGCCTGGCTTGGCTACCATCACGACAGAACCATCGCGAGGATTACCTGGCAGCAAGATGGGATGTCCGGTGGTGGCAAATTCCGTTTCTGTCAACTCCGCATGTCCGGCGGGCAGCGCGCGCGTAGCTCCTTTGCGATGCACCCACTGGTATTGATCATCGATCCACTCGCGCCGAGCAATGTTGTGACTGATGAAATAGACCAAATCGCCTTGTGCACCGGGAAAAACTTTGCGAAACGCATTCAGCACTATCGAGTTGATCAGCAGGTGGTTGACGGTCGCAAAGTTAGCACCTAGCGCCATATCGTTCAAATAAGTTTCCGCATCAGGGGAGCCGTACTCCGCGTACACAAGTTCGGGCTCGCCGCTGGGAAATGCGCGGGAACGCTTGCGGAACTTTTGTTGCAGCGAGCGAAATTGATTGGTCGCCAAAGCGTGCCCGACGCCGCGCGACCCGCAATGAGATAGAAATGCAACACAGCCGTCGCGCAAGCCGAATCGCTGAGCGATTTCCTTGGCAGGTTGGTCCTCGGCCAGTTGGACCACTTGGCACTCACCAAAGTGATTGCCGCCACCATACGATCCAAGTTGTTTGCATTTTTCAGCGAAGTCGCGAATACTCTTCTCGCGGATCAACCGCTCCAATCGTACCGCTAGCGATTCGCTGCTGCCGTCCGTAGCCACATGGTAAGCATCTTCGCAGCGACCAGACCAGTGCGTCGGAATGCCGAGCCGATCCAAAAGTTTCTTGGCACCTCCCTTTACCGCAGCCTCGAAACCGGTTTGTTCATTTACAGGACGTCCTGGCGGACCTCGACGGCCACGCGCGAGTTTGCTCTCGATCTCGCGGATGATGCGTTGACGTATGTGAGGTTCTTGAACACACTCAGCCGGTATGTCCATCTGAAGGAGACTCATTGAACACTTGATATCAACTCCCACAGGTCCTGGATAAATATGAGTTGGTGAAACCAGTACGCTACCGACAGGAACTCCATGCCCGAAATGCGCGTCTGGATTCAATACGAAGCGAGAGACTCCCGGAGCCATGCGAGCGGAAATCGCTTGTTGTATGCACCCCATGCCGATCGATTCGCGAATGGCTGATGTACCAATTACATAAATGGGCGAAATTGAGTCGCCTAGATCCACGATCCCAGTCGCTTCGCCGGTTGTAGTGATGCCTGTTGCATTAACTGTTGCTATGGTTGACGGATGTTTCATTGTGGCATGATTCGGAAGGTTATTGTCGGCACTTTGCGACGACGAATCGACTGTGCTATCGCCGTCCGAATTACGCCCGATCGATGCAGCAGTTCCTGTTCCAGTTCTTGTTGATCGATATTGTCAAGCGGCGAAGTTGGCGCCAGCAATACTAGAAAGTGACCCGTATTGGGCGCTGGCTGAACATCCATCACGATCACATCGAACGCACTGCTGGCAAGCGCATCTGGCACGATGAACTCGAGCGCTCGGCGAATCTGAGCGCAAAGCTGTGCAGCCTTGCGGAGAGATTTCTTGTTTCTGGAGGTTTTATTCTGCTCTCCTAATTTCTTCATGCGACCAATGACCCGATTGCAAGCCGATAGGTTCGCAGTGGCATAACTGATATTGAGCGCGCGACACCAAACGCGTTTCCAATCATGGGACGGTATGGCGAGCTGGCGATGTGCAGCGGTTTACTGGTTCGGTGCGCGTGCCAGCAGGTGCGACGGTCACTGCCGAACCGGGAGCAATTGTCATGCTCGGCCAACTTAGTTGGACAGCGCCACCTTTTGGCGGAATACAAGCCCGAAGCGCAAGCGAGTGAATTGTCATAATCGTCGTAAGTTATTCACTCGCTTGCGCTCAACGGACTGCAGGTGAATTACGCCGAGGGCAAGATATAAAAATCATCTCCAGCCGGACTGCGGATCGAGAACAGCAATCCGACGATTTCAAATGTTCAGTTCCTGAATAACGCGGTCGCCGCGGCGACAATGGACTTGGTATCGAACCCGGTGATCAGCGGGAATAATGGACCGGCGAGACCACAGGTAATGGAATCAACGGATTGTTGTTAGGCGAGCGGCAGATGGGAATTTGCCAAGGCCTAAGCGAATACAAGCCCGATGCGCAAGCGAGTTCGTCAATCCTGGCATACACTCGCATGCGCTTCGGGCTTGTATTGGTAAGAAACTATCTGCCGCTCGCCTTAGATGGAGGCACGATCAGTGCAAATGCGTTCCGGGATGACCGGAAATCGTCTTACCTAACCAACGGAACTATCACGGTTGCGGCGAATTCGAAGCTGACCGTGGGAGCTGGCCAAGCAATCAAGTTCGCTCACCCTATAATAACTAATTCTCGAGCCGCTGTGCAGCTTGAATCACATTGTTGAATCGATTGGTCGTAGCTATGCTTTTAAACTACGGTTAATTTGAGTTACACGAATCATTCAATTGTACTTAATTGGACAGCACTACTTTGTGCCGCACTTTTTGCAAGGGTTTTTCAATGAATTGTCGTCGAGGGTTTACGTTGGTTGAATTGTTGGTGGTGATCGCCATCATTGGAGTGCTGGTGGGATTGCTGTTGCCCGCAGTTCAAGCGGCTCGCGAGGCAGCCCGTCGCATGCAGTGTAGTAACAATTTGAAACAACGGCTCAAATGCGATCCGGAGTGCGTTTCGGAGCGTTTCAGGCCCTGTGCGCGAGAAACGATGGAGTGGTAATCAATGCGGAGTTCTAAGGCGAAATTGCGAAGACTGTTGTCGGTCGCGCCACTGTGTTGTTGGCTGTTGCTCGGTTGCAGTGGGAATCCCAATCTAGCAGAAGTTTCGGGCACGATAACTTTGGACGGTAAAACGCTTCCCAAAGCAATGATTACGTTCACGCCCAGTTCCGGAGGTGCGACATCGTTTGGCAAATCGGATGGCAACGGTGATTACCGAATGATGTTCGGCGAAAACGAGCCGGGCGCCTGGATCGGTGCTAACAGAGTTTCGATTCACACCGGTGACGTGTTGCCTGACAATAGCGGCTCGGTACCGGAAATGGTGCCCGCAGCATACAATTCCAACTCGACGTTGACCAAGGATGTAGTTGCGCGCTCCAACAAATTCGATTTTGAGCTGAATTCCAAAGCCTCACGCATCGACAACCTTGCGCCGACTCGATAATGCGTCGAGCGTGATCTTGGCGATTTTTGAGGCATACATGTGGTTGGTTGTTGTGACGACTGGATGCCAATTTAAAGTTGAATGAGTTTCGCATCATCTCCTCAATGTTTGTGAGATAGGCATGGTATCAAAGTTCAGTTGCCTCGTAGGATTACCGGCTATTACACTGGCTGTTGTCGTGCAAATTGGGCTGTTGATGGCTTCCGATAGCGCCGGACGCCATGAAAGTACCGATCTAGCCGCGCAGCATCGCTCGCCCGTCGACCTCGTGATCATTGGGGACGGCAAGTTCATGGTGACCGCTAACCAGACCTCGAACTCGGTTTCGCTGATTAGCTTGACCGATAGAAAGGTCGTTCAAGAAGTGCTGTGCGGCAAGCATCCGGCGACGATCGCCGACTGCCGAGATGGCAAGCATTTGCTGGTGAGTTGTGCTTACTCCGGTGCAGTTGTTCAATTGGCTTTCGATGGAGAACGACTGCAAATTCGCCGCACGATCGACGTTGGATTTGAACCGACCGGAATTGCTGTGCATCCGACAGCTCATCGAGCTTACGTGGGAATGGCCGCGTCGGCGGAAGTTGCGGAAATCGACTTGGCCAGCGGATTGTTGACGGCAAAAATTGGAGTTGGTCAATGGCCTCGTTACTTGGCTGTGTCACCAGATGGTTCGCGATTGGCCGTCGGTTGTAGCGGCGAAAGCAAGATCTTTGTCGTCGATACTGAAAAGCGTGAGGTACTGTACGACGAAGTGCTCAGCGGTGGGATCAACATTGGGCACATGCAATGTTCCGCAGATGGCAAGTACGTTTACTTTCCTTGGATGATCTATCGTACGAATCCTATTACGGTGCGCAACATCCAGTTGGGATGGGTCCTGGCGAGTCGAATTGGACGAGTCCGTTTGGACGGATCTGCCTATCGGGAAGCTATTTCGTTGGATGTTCCGCGACTAGCGATTGCTGATCCGCATGGATTGGCGCTTAGTCCCAACCAACATCGGTTAGTGGTCGCGGCCTCTGGTACTCACGAGTTATTAGTGTACCGTCTCAACGATCTGCCCTTTGTGGGCACTGGCGGGCCAGGCGATTTGATTGATCGTAAACTATTGGCTGATCAAGACCTGTTCTACCGCATCGAATTAGGCGGCAGACCCATGGGGTTGGTCTATTCCGCTGATAACCGTACGGTTTATGTCGCCAATCATTTACACAACTCCATTCAAATCGTGGATGTCGAGGATCGCGAAATTGTCGGCCACATCGAATTGGGAAGTCCTGCTGAGAAATCGCTCGCTCGTCAGGGCATGGAGATTTTTTACGATGGTCGTCGAAGTCTCGATCAATGGTACAGTTGCCATACGTGCCACTACCAAGGTGGCGTTAATTCCAAAGCCATGGATACGACGAACGACGGCAGTGACACGACGTTGAAGACGGTGCTACCGCTGGCGCATGTTCACGAGACCAGCCCCTGGACTTGGCACGGTTGGCAAACGGATCTCGAAGCTGCGATGCAAAAGTCGTTTACGTCCACCATGCAAGGCAAACCGCTTAATGAAGCGGACATGCGCGCCGTAGTAGCTTACTTAGAAACGATCGATGCGCCGCCGAATCCCTATCGACGAGCCGATGGCACTTTCAGCGACGCGGCGCAGCGCGGCAAGATCGTCTTTGAAAGCAAACGCGCGGGTTGCGCGAATTGCCATCAAGGTCCCATGTTTACCGACGGTCAAATCCACGACCTCGGACTTGGTTCCAGCAGCGATCGGTACGTGGGCTTCAATACGCCGTCGTTGTTGAATGTGTATCGCAAGGTGCGCTTGTTGCATGATGGGCGCGGCAAATCACTGGAGTCGATATTGAGTGGACCTCACGCGCCAGAAAAAGTGACCAAGGAAGGCCAACTAACGGACGAAGAATTGGGAGATTTGGTCGCTTACCTGAAGTCGCTTTAGGGTTTTTCAATTAGTCAAGATTGCGTCCATGTCGTCCGCAGAATCGTCAACGTCAAAACGTCGCTGGAGCTTGAAAGAGTTCTTGCCTTCTCAGCTCAATCACCAACTGCGCACAAGTGAATGGCAGCCTGGAGGCGAAGCCGAAATTGTGGGCGCTTCGGGCGAAGTGGGCCTGGCCGCTGGCATTATTCACCCCATAAAGATCCTGGTCCACGGTGCCGTTGGCGA
>SYJV01000030.1 GCA_005798335.1 Planctomycetaceae bacterium
AAGGCGCAAAGCTCGCCAAGATCAGGATGCAAGGTTTGGAAAAGGAGTTTGATCTACACATGGCTTTCTTCCTTTGCGTCTTTGCGCCTTTGCGTGAGATTTCCCGTCCCTGCACGATGTTTGTGAATATGGTAGGCAACGTCAACGATTATTTGAGCGACTTCGTTCTCACGCATGGTGAAGCTCCTTCGATAGTGATGTGAAGAAGGTTTCACGCAAAGGCGCAAAGCTCGCCAAGATCAGGATGCAAGGTTTGGAAAAGGAGTTTGATCTACACATGGCTTTCTTCCTTTGCGTCTTTGCGCCTTTGCGTGAGATTTCCCGTCCCTGCACGATGCATATTTGCTAACCATGTATCCGGAATCTTGGTCTTCTGGCCCGGACTAATAATCGGAACAGGCTTGCCATCAATGAAAGCTTGGTTGTCGCCAGGAATCAGCATCCAGCAGGAGTGCAAGCCCTTGCTTCGCCCAATCTCATCACGGATTTTTTCCTGTAATCCTAACTGCTCGTAACGGGCTAATAATCCAGGGTCGATCAATAGGAAACTTCGTTTGAACTTCTTGCCTTCAACTGACGACTGACCACTGACAACTGACGACTCGACAATTGGCATCGCTCGATTGACCAAGACCATGAACTTCTTCCATGGCTCTGAACCTGGTTTGGCGTCTGCGTTGACCAATGCTTCCCACTTGGCATTGGCCTTGGAGGCAACGTCTCGGAGGGTGTCTACAATGAGACCCTCGATATCGATCACTTCGATGGAGAATCGCTTTTGCAGTTCACTGACCGCACGCTGGTAGCACTTTGGATTGACGATCAGTGCTAGGAAAGAACCTTCCTTAATGCCGCGTACGAGTCGCTCTTCGAACTGACGAGCATCAGCAATCTCTGGTGTGATCTCTTGGGGTGCTTGATTGGTTGTGGCAGAACCTGATGAGGTCGGCACACGCGAGATCGATTCGCTGCCACTGGTGATCGAGACAACATCGCAAATACGCGCGACGTAACAACCGCCCCCCTTGCCATTGGAGTCCCATTCGAAATCGAATCCGGCACCTTGAAGCAAGATATCGAGCTGGAGTCTGTCAGGGACAGGAGACGCTTCCGGATATCGACCACTCACTCGATCGCGTATCATCGAAACAGTTAGCACAACGCCAGCAGTCGTAGAACGCCGCGAGTTCGTTGAAAGCGGGGAAGACTCTGCCACTTTCGTTCAAATACCGAAATGACAGAGGGATGAAATGGGTAACACGACTTATACTGCTCATAAACGCTGTCGCGGTCGACGCCTGAAAGTTCCTGAGAATGATCCGCTGCCCATTCAGCGTAGGCAAAAATCGTCGCCAAGGCGTCTTTACTCAGTCCATCCCATTCAAACAGTCGACGTCGGATAATCTCCTGCATCTCACGGTCGGCAGACATCAGGATCGCTTTACCGGTACGGTCGCAGAGTTTCTTGATCGAATCGTGGTCACGCTGGTCATCCGGGTTCATTTCCAAATCTGATCGCGGAATGGAAATGCACATTGCGAGGTTGTTTCGTCCGCGAGCCTCTTCGCAAAGATTCTGCAGGAAGTTGAAAAACTGGTCTCGCAGTCCCAGCTTTCGGCCGCTGCTGATGTAGTTGAGCAGTTCGTCCATCAAGATCAGCGTTGGACCGGTTGGCAGCATCTCTCGCAGAACATCACCTGCCGGAGAAACTCCCTGCTCGTCGTGCTGAGCCACGTTGGCAAAAGCCTCTGCACCGCCGAGTTGCCATGCAATTTCACCCCAGGGAGTTTTTCGTGTCGGTTCTCCGTCCCCTTTGCGTCCGGCGATTGCGTCAAACTCGGTCCCAACAAAGACTGCCGTTTGGGCTTTCGGAATCGACGTGACGCTGGCTTTGTTCAGGATGCGTTCCACGCCTCTCCATGACTTAGAACCCTCGCCGTGCTGAGCCAAATGAAACAGCCTCGTCAGTGAGTGCGTCTTGCCGCCACCGAATTGCGTCGCCATGTTGAACACGGCCGACGTTTCCAACTGGATGCCGTTCAACCGACGCACAACCTGCGATGACAGTTCCAGCAAACTGTTGGTCAGGTAGGTACGTTCGAAGAATCGAGCCGGGTCGGAATAGTCCTTTGAGACCGTATCTCGACCCGTGCGAATATGGTCCAGATGCACAGCGAACTCGGACGCTTCCAACGGTCGATTGTCCCGCAGGTCTTCGCGAGGAGTGACAACCTGGTACTACGGCTTTAGTTTGGCCATAACGATGACTATCCTTCTCGAATTCGCAGGCCGTTCTCCTGGACAATCCACAGTTTGCCGTGAAGTGGTTCCGAGTTGAGCAGCGGGATTAGTTTTGAAAACAATGCAAGCACAGCGGGCTTCGCCTGCGTGGACGCAAGACAATCACTCCGTGGTAATCGCCCGGTGGATATGTTCGAATATCGGAAAAATCCAGATCCAGAGTCACCAGCGTGCGACCTTCCGTTTGGCAAATGGCGGCTACAGTCGGATCGGGTTGTCCAACCATTTTCTGGTCGTGAATCGTCGTCGCGTCATGTCCGGCGGCTGCCAGAGATTCCGCCAAGCAGGTTGGCCAGTGAGATGCCTTCGGGAAACCCGCCTGGATTGGTCACCAGTAAGTGATCTGGATGCCACTGCAAGTATACGGATTCATTGCGGGTATAATCGCGATGAAGCACGGCATTATTCGTCGCTTCGCGAAAACCACCAGCAGAGTAATCGGGAATTGGAAGGCGAAACAGGCCGATCGTCATTTCACGTTCTTCATTCCGGGCGCTAAAGCGATCCTCGACATTTTCCAGTTACAAATCAGGACGAAAGTCAAACGCGGGATTTGTCTGCTTTTCGGAGCAGAAAGGTGAGGTCTTCTTTCTTGTACAGTCGGTAATTGTTGACGGGATGGCGGTGTTCGATGATTCTGCCGTCGCGGCCCCAGTTGCGCAGTGTGTTTGGTGAGACGCCGAGGTATTCGGCGGCTTCTTTGATTCGCAGGTACTCGTCGAGTTTTTCCATCGACAGTCCTCCACGGACGAATGGGTGTTGCGACTGAAATCAGAACCTTTGTCAACCTTACCAAATGCCTCCTTCGCGTACAATCGGCAAGGGCACCCAGTTGTACGGAAACACTGAATCCATTTGTGCTACTGGCGACGCGAAGTCGGCGATCTCAACACACTCACCCAGCGGCTCGGCCGCAGAGTCTCGGGAATTCTTACACGCAGCAACACTGACATCGCGCTGCCAGTTATAGTTGGGCTGACTAGCAGCGACGTCACGGAAGCCACGGTTCCCACTACTGTTACCATTCCAGCCAATCAAACTTCAGTCGAATTCGTCATCTCCGCAGTGGACGACGATTTGCTCGATGGAACGCAGACCGTGACGATTACGGCAACGGCAAGCGGCTATGCGAACGGCCAAAGCGCTATCGATATAACCGACGCGGAAAGGCTTGCCCTTACATTCACGCTGTCGACGATCAGTGAGAAAGACGGCAGGACACAGGGCATTGTACGTCGCGGTAACACGGATGTCGCTTTGTCGGTGACAACCGTGCTCGTGAGTAGCGATATCACAGAGGCGACGGTCACTGACACAGTTACGATGCTTGCCAACGAATCGGAAGTTGCATTTACAGTCAATGTGGTCAACGATCTCCAGGTTGACGGCAACCAGTCGGTACAAATAGTCGCAAGCCATTTGGGATACGAGCCGGCTAGTAGCGGTTCGATTTTGGTCAGCGACGATGATTGAGAATTTCCGTGGCAAAACCCTCGGAATTCTCTGGACGTGAACGACGACGGATTTGTCACGCCGCTGGATGCGCTGCTGATCATCAATGCTCTAAACACCGGATTGGTGATCACGCCCGAGCTGCCCGAACCGTTCGTTCCGGTTCGTTACATCGATGTTAATGGCAGTGGTCAGGTCCCATTGACGCACTGCTGGTCATCAATCACCTTAATCGAGGCGGCGTTGGCGAAGGTGAACTGCGACCACAGATATCAGTTACGGCAGTGAAACCAGTTACACCGCCAGGCGTGGACAGCGATATCGTTGATTTACTCGCCGAAGAACAGATTGGCTATCGAGCGAGAAAGTCGCTGCGTGGTATAGTTAGTGGAACATCGCGTTCCATTTAGCTGTAGTTGGAGGTGAATCATGTACATGCATCGGCGGTTGGTTCGAAATTATCGCAGGCTGTGGCTGAATATAGTCGCGTTACTAATGTTGGCTGTCATTGGACCGGTGGGCGCTGTGGAGGCAACTGATGAGCTTTGGAAAGCAGGTGTCGCCAAAGCGGTGATCACTCCCGAGACGGCGGTGTGGTTGGCTGGTTACGGATCAAAGCGGCCGCCGGATGGCAAGTTGCATGACTTGTGGATGAAAGCGCTCGCGTTTGAGGATGTCAATGGAGTACGAGCGGTTTTGATCACCAGCGATTTCCAGGGCGTGCCGAAGATGATGAGCGACCAAGTCTTTGAGCGATTGAACGCAGAACTGGGCATCGAGCGACGCAACGTCATGTTCACTTTTTCGCATAACCACTGTGGTCCGCGATTGGGCGACGATTTGGTGGACTACTATCCGGTGGAGCAGGAACAGGAAATTCTGGTCGCTAAGTATACGGCATTGATGGTCGAGAAATGCGTAGACATGGTAGGCTCTGCGATCGCGAATTTGAAACCGGCCGTGCTAAGGCAAGGTATGGGCAAGGCGACGTTCGCTGTCAATCGCCGCAATAATCCAGAATCCAGTGTGCCCGCGATGATCGCCAAAGGGTTGCCTCTGAAAGGCCCGGTGGATCATTCCGTGCCAATTCTCACGGTAACCCGTCCCGATGGACAGGTCGCGGCCATCCTGTTTGGATATGCGTGCCACCCAACGACGCTCAGCTTCTTCACATGGAACGGCGATTATCCTGGCTTTGCTCAACTGGAGATCGAAGCCAAGCATCCAGGAACGATGGCCATGTTTGTCAACACATGTGGCGGCGATCAAAACCCGCTGCCTCGGCGTACAGTAGAACTGTGCAAGCGATATGGGCACATGTTGGCCGAAGGCGTTGAAGAGGGACTTGGCCAGCCGATGCAAAGTGTTACGCCTACCTTAAAAACGTCGTTCGAAGTTGTCGATCTGCCGTATCTCTCAGTAGTTTCGCGAAGCGAATTGAGTTCGTTGCTCTCCGACAGCAACGCAATTCGTGCACGCTGGGCAGCGCGCATGTTAAGCAAATTGGATCGCGGCGAACAATTCTCAGCAACTTATCCGTACCCCATTCATGCATGGCGATTGGGGCGTGAGATGTTAGTCATTGGTATGGGAGCCGAAACGGTTGTCGATTATGCCTTGAGATTCAAACGAGAATTTGGTCCTGGCACTTGGGTGTGTGGGTACGCCGATGACATGATCGCATACATTCCATCGCGCCGAGTTTGGGAAGAAGGTGGCTACGAGGGCGGGTCCAGCCTATACGAATATGGCAGGCCAACGTTCCGCTGGTCGGGTGAGATCGAAGACAAGATTTCTGGCACCGTTCACAGACTTGCAGAACAAGTTGGAGCCTCAAGGAAACCTTAGTCGAGACGCATGTCCGGATTGATCGCGGAGGTGCGATCTACTATAATTAAGTTAATCGCTTCATCTCCGTGGCATGATTTTTCGGTCGACGGAATGCCTTCGGCGAGAATTGACACTTGTTAACTTCTTGCTGTGGAGGGCCGTGCAATGGCTGGTATTAGAATGTTTGGGATCGGAACGTTGGAGCTGTGTTTCGTTTTGATGTTGTTGATCGTGACGCTGGCATTGTGCTGGCTGCGCAACGAGCGATATCGGTGGTGTTCAGTGGGCTTGGCGTGTTTCGTGGTCGCGGCCGTCGTTACGCCAGCGGATTTGTATTCGATGCTGGCGGCTGGCACGCTGCTATTAACATCCTACGTTGCAGGTACTCGACATTATCAGCTTGATTCTTCCCAGAGCTGAATAATCGATTTCGCTAAGATCTCACGATCTTGAACTATTGTTACAATCGACATCCCCATCGAGTTTCTGTGATCGCCCGTTGGGGATAGGCGAGGCAATTATTCTTGCGTCAATTTTCACTTGACGCGGACCAGTTTCATGATTCTTCCGGAAACGTTCCAATCTTGAACGTACAGATTGCCGTCTTTGTCCCAATAGGATCCATGGGTTCCGCTGAAGATGCCTTCAACCCATTGCTCTTGGGGAATATTGAAGTTGCGACCTTTTTGTGGGTCTGGGTTGTGACCTAGGACTGCCATGATCGTATTATTCTTGTCGAGAATCACGACTCGACCGTGTAAGTCGGGAACGGAAACGTAGTCGCCTTGGACTGACGCCGATGTTGGCATGCCTAGTCCAGTAACGACTTCGTCGATGTACTTGCCATCTAGATCGTAGTGCAACAGCCGTCCTTTTGGTTCGTGGTTGCGATCGCAGATTAATAGCCGCGGTGGGTTGTAGCGAGTGTCGAGCGTCATGCCGTGCGCGGTATTGAATTCCTTGAGGCCATTTCCCTTAGTACCAAAGTGCATCAGGTACTTGCCATTTTTGTCGAATTTGAAAATGTGGTTACTGGCGTAACCATCCGACAAGAAAATGTCGCCGTTGGCTGCAACGGTAATCGCGGTGGGATTAAACTTCGTGAGATTCAATCCAGATTCTTGCGGAAAGCCCAACCTAAGAACAATTTCACCGGTCTTCGCGTTGAACTTGATGCCTTCGGCATTGGCATTGCGAGCTCCGTAAATGTATTCGGCGCCAGCTTCCTCGCGAATTTCCATGTCGTGAAGATTGGTGTAGTCCTTGTCCTCGTAGGCTTTGATAACTTTGCCGTCAGGAGAGAAAACGTAGACTCCTCGGTTGGCACTGGTGTAGATGTATCCGTCTTTGTCGATCACCACGGCACCGTGAGTTGGTCCGATCGCCGACTTGCCGTCCGGCCGCAAGCCCCAACCTGGCACGGTGTCAAAGGTCATCAGGCCACAGCCCATTCGCACGGGTCTTGCTAAGTCTTGGGACCAGCCGCACGCAAACAATCCGCAGGTAACTGCGATCGACAAACAGAGTGAACGAAAAAACATGGTTGGAAATCCTGATGAACAATGTCATCGTTGAAGATGGTTGAAACGCGGTGGGATTACAGATTCCAAAGTATCCACGCTGCCTGCGTGAAATTCAACCAGGCTCGGCAAGTTGCGCGGTTCTGGGGATATGCAAGCTACAATTACCGATTGCAGTCGATATTTCCAGCTAGGACAGCTAGATCTTGATAATCGTAGTCATTGCCGCTGGCCTCTACGATTTGATGAGCTCGTTCCCAATCGTCTTCGTTCTCTAGCACAAATCGGAGGTCCTCGCGGTCGAGCGTGCTGGGCAACGGCAACAGGCGAGCTTGAAAAACTTCGGGCATAGAGCGGACCAAATCAGGAATTCGCCGCGGGTCGTTTGAAAACCGTTGATCTTTACCCAATCGCCTTAGCACTCTGCGATGGATAACCTCCGCGACCAACCCCAATCCGTCCAACGAGAATGTCGGTCGACTCTGCGATGCGAAGGCGACGAAGTCCGCTTCCGGCGAGCCCCATGCGGCGGTTACCAACCGATCGACAAGCAAAGGATCGATAAATGGGCAGGATGGCGAAACAAGGACCGCCAACTCGGCATCCAGTTGCCAAACGACATCGGCAACGCGTGCCAAGGGAGCAAACTCATCGGAGGGAAGCCACCGCGACGGTTGCAGGTGGCTCTGCTGGATATGGGCAGAGAATTCGGATGAGCCTGTTATGGCAATTGCATCCAAGCGAAGGCATTCGGACAATCGCCGGATCGTTCGCTCTAGCAAAGTTTGACAGCCAATGCGACGGAAGGGAGGCATGTCGATCGCCGATTCGCCAGAATGGCTAAGCAATCCGAGATCGACCACTGCAACGGTGCTCTGCTTCATAGACATTGCAATACTTCCTTGAAAGAATTTCGGATCGCGATCTAAAGTTGTATCTAGATCGCCACGACATGAAAGTCAAATGTTTCCTGGTGTTCGCGGTTGGCGTCAAAGAAGCTGCTCAAGATTGGAGCGATACATTAGCAATGTACCGCGACTGCGGCTGCGAACGACTGCGGTCCTTGTTCATTGGTCAACTTAGTCTAGCCCTATGGACGGCAGGCAGTCAACTAGACCAAGCTCAGGCGGCGCTGTACAAACATAAGACAGGCGATGGATAAGTTGTCGATATCGTAATTGCTAGCATTGATCGTTAATCCTTCACAAATAATCTAACCTATCAAAGTGCCGCACATTTTTCGCAGCCAGGACATTCGAGGAGAGTTTATTCTGCTTGGATCGGGAACCTCTGTTGGCGTCCCTGTGTTGGGATGTGGATGTTCAGTTTGTCTTTCGAGCGACCCAAGAAATAAGCGAACGCGGTGTTCGGCGATATTAGGATTGCCGCATGGCAACCTATTAATTGACACGCCGCCAGACCTGAGAGCGCAACTGTTGCGAGAAGGGATTGGCGTCGTGCATGCCGTGGTGTTCACTCACGAACACGCTGACCACATTTTTGGTCTCGACGATTTGCGGCTGTTCCCTTTCGTGCTCAAGTCAGCGGTTCCGCTATACTGCGAACCTCTGGTCGAGGATCGAATTCGTCGCAGTTTTGATTATGCGTTCAAGCAATCACCATCCACTCATCCTGGAGCGATTCCGCGACTGGAATTAATCTCGATTGGAACTGCTCCTGTGGAAATACTGGGGGCAGAAGTACATCCGTTGCGAATGATTCACGGCCCGAATTACCAAACGCTGGGATTTCGAATCGGCAATATTGCGTATTGCACGGACACCAATGGTATTCCGCCGGCGAGCTTGCAACTACTGGCAGGAGTGGAATATTTGATTCTGGATGCGTTACGATTTGAGCCACATCCTACCCATTTTCATTTGGCTGCAGCACTCGAAGTTGTGGCTCAGGTCAAGGCGCGGCATACCTACTTGACCCACTTATCTCATGAGTTTGATCACCAAACGATGCATACAACGCTCCCTGCGGACGTTTCCCTCGCCTACGATGGCCTGAGGTTACCGCTGAGGATGGATGATGAGAACGTCAGTAGCGCAAAACATTGATTTCGGTGTCATCCAGACGCTGTTTGCCACTCAGTTGCTTGCGTTGACAAGCGCAGGAATATACGATCTTTAGTTGCGTTTCCGCACAATCCCGTCCGCTTTCACTTGCTCCGGTTATTCAGGGAGTTCTGACATGCTGTTCCACCACATTGGTCGAACATTTTTTCCCTGCTGGATGCTCGTCGCCGTTTCGACATGGTACGCTCCTTCGGCTCAAGCAGATGCGAAAAAAGAAGCAACGGAAATATTGCAAGCGACTGGAGTTACCGGCGGGTTCATAGTTCACTTGGGCGTCGGAAATGGTGAGCTGACCGCGGCGCTAAAACAGTCCGATGGAATCCAAGTGCAAGGACTTGATCGCGATGCCGCAGTAGTCTTGGCCGCGCGTGACAAGATAAAGTCGCTGGGCGGTTACGGCGAAGTTGCAGTTGATCGATTGTCAGACGAACAGTTGCCGTACATCGATAACTTTGTAAATTTGCTGGTCGCAGAGGATCTCGGCCAGATCTCCATGCAAGAGGTATTTCGAGCGCTGGTGCCAAACGGTGTGGCGTATATCAAGGACGCCAATGGGGCTTGGAAAAAGACCGTCAAGCCACGTCCGAAGAACATCGACGAATGGTCACATTACTTGCACGACGCCAGTGGTAACGGTGTAGCACACGACGAAGTGGTCGGACCGCCGCGCCATCTTCAGTGGGTAGGTTCACCGCGTTGGTCGCGACATCACGATCGCATGGCCAGCATGAGCGCGCTGGTTTCTACAAACGGTCGCATGTTCTATATCATGGACGAAGGCAGCCGAATTTCGATTCAGATGCCGCCGAAGTGGAAACTAATTGCTCGTGATGCTTTCAATGGAACCGTACTGTGGAAGCGCGACATCGATAGCTGGCAGAGCCATCTGTGGCCTTTGAAGAGCGGTCCGACTCAATTGTCCCGTCGCTTGGTATCCACCCACGATACGGTTTACGTAACGCTAGGTTACGATGCTCCTCTGGTGGCCATCGACGCCGCCACTGGCAAGACCAAGTGGACTTTTGAAGGAACTGCTGCAACCGAAGAAATTATCTCTATCGGCGACAAGGTCTTCGTCGTCGTGCGCAAAGGCAAAGCGGAACTGGCGGAATACTCGCCAGTAAACGGAACCGTCGGTGATCAAGCTCTCGCGCGGGAAATGTTTTGGAACGAGGAACCGCGCGTCATCATGGCTCTGGACCCGGCGACCGGTAAACAGTTATGGGCCAAGCAAACTAAGATCTCGCCTTTGACCTTGGCCGCCGATCGCGATAATCTCTACTTTCATGACGGAGAGAGCCTTGTAGCCACGCGGCAGGAAAGCGGGCAGATGCTTTGGCGGACCGACCCGGTAACTCGTCGCAATCAGTTTACTTTTAACTTTGGCCCCAGACTGGTAGTTCACAACGATGTCGTGCTGTATGCCGGTGGTGACGGCAAGATGTTTAGCTTCGACTCAGTTAGTGGCAAAGAGCTATGGACTTCGCAGCATCCGAACTCCGGTTATCAATCACCGCAAGATTTGATGGTGATGGACGGTTTGGTGTGGTGCGCTCCCACAACCTCCGGAAAAGATACTGGAGTTTTTACCGGTCGTGATCCTAGGTCGGGTGCTGTCAAAAAAGAGTTTGCACCGGATGTCGATACGTATTGGTTCCATCATCGTTGTTACATCGCCAAGGCCACGGACAAATTTTTGATTCCTTCGCGTACGGGAGTTGAATTTGTTGATCCCAATCAAGAGCATTGGGACATTCATCATTGGGTTCGCGGTGGTTGTTTGTATGGAGTAATGCCTTGCAACGGCCTTACATACACTCCACCTCACGACTGCGCGTGCTACCCCGAAGCCAAGTTGTTTGGTTTTAACGCACTGGCACCGATCGCGCCGACTCGACCGATTCCGGCTCAAGTACCGGAAGCGGGCAGGCTGGAAAAAGGGCCAAGCTATGCCGGGGCATTGAGCCCACCGTCGGCACCAGATTCAGGCGACTGGCCGACCTATCGACACGATGCGGCTCGAACCGGTTCCGCATCGTCGGCTATTCCGGCTGGTGTCGCCTCGAAGTGGACCGTGGCTTTGCAAGGCCGTTTGACGCCTCCGGTTATTTCACAGGCAATGGTGTTCGTCGCACGCGTTGACGCGCACACATTGTTCGCGCTCGATGAGAAGACTGGCAAAGAAGTTTGGTCGTACACGATCGGTGGCAGAATTGACTCGCCGCCAACGATACATCGCGGACGAGTTGTATTCGGTGGTGCCGATGGCTGGGTCTATTGCCTAACCGCCGCAGATGGCAAGCTTGCGTGGCGTTATCGGGCGGCTCCGATGGATCGCCGGACCATGGCCTTCGAACAACTGGAGAGTTTATGGCCCGTGCATGGCAGCGTCTTGGTGCGCGATGATGTAGTGCATTGCGTGGCAGGCCGATCAGCATTTCTGGACGGCGGATTGCGGATGCTGCGATTGAACTTGGCCACCGGCGAAAAACTGTCGGAAACGTTGATCGACGATAAGAATCCGGAAACCGGGAACAATTTGCAAGAGACGGTCAAGGTACTGCAAATGCCGGTCGGACTCCCCGATATCCTTTCGGCGGACGACAAGTTCATTTATATGAAGTCGCAGAAATTCGATTTTCAAGGAAATCGGCTGAAGATCGGTCCCAATGCCGCCGACTTTGTGGGACAAGCTTCGGTGCAGCGGGGTGATGGCGAGCATATCTTTGCACCTATGGGATTTCTCGATGAGTCGTGGTTCCATCGATCGTATTGGGTGTTAGGCCAGAGCTTTGCTGGTGGTCACGGCGGTTATTACCAAGCTGGAAAGTATGCACCCTCTGGCCAGATCTTAGTACAAGGCAATGGATACGTTTTTGGGTATGGACGCAAGCCACAATATTTGCGCTGGACGACCACGATGGAACATCAGCTATTTGCTGCTGATCCAACGCCGCCAGAAATTCCTGCGGGCGCTTTTCAAGCCGCAGCAACACCGGCGACTTATGCTTCGTTTGCGAAAACACCCAGTCTCAGTCCAGAAGGCAAACCGATCACTGTCGAAGCTTGGGTGACGGCAACGCGTCCAGGCGGAGCAATTGTTGCTCGCGGCGGACCGGCAGAAGGATTTGCCCTCACGCTGGAGGAAGGGCGTCCCGTGTTTATGGTGCGCTCGGACAGTCAACTTGCCACACTCATTGGCCCCCAGTCTATTATTGGCGGGTGGCACCATGTGGTCGGCGTACTGACTGCTGACAAACAAATGCGGCTGTACGTGGACGGCAATAGAGTGGCGGAAGGGAAAGCCAAAGGACTGCTCACCAAAGATCCAGCGCAAGGTCTCGAGATTGGCGCGGACGCTCAGTCGGCTGTAGGCGAATACAACGCTCCGCACCAATTCACTGGCCTAGTGGATGAAATGCGGCTGTACTTTACGGCAGTCGACGATGGTCAAGTCGCCGCGCGGTTCAACTCGGGGTCGGAGATGTCGAGCGATCCTGTGCTAGTGGTTACGTTCGATGACGGAACGGCGCGGGACTTTTCAACTCATCGCAATAACGGCACTATTGAAGGTGCAACTTTAGTAGACGGTAAGTTTGGCAAAGCCTTGCAATTCAGCGCAAGGAATTCCGCGACGGGTGGAACTGGTGTCGTTGCCAACAACAAAGCCAAGAATAAGAACAAAGGAAAAGCGAAGAATGCACCCAAAAACACCGACGTCGCCAATGTTAATCCAGGAGCCATCGACAGTCTGGTAAAACCCAAGTGGGCCACCGATGTTCCAATCTATGCTCGAGCGATGGTCTTAGCCGGAAATCGGCTGTTTATTGCCGGCCCGCTGGACATGATCGACGAAGAACGCACTTTCAAACTGCTGGCTTCGAAGGACAAAGACGTTGAACAGATCTTGGCGAAACAAGACGATGCTTTAGAAGGTAAAATAGGAGGTTTGCTACTGTCGATTAATGGTGATACCGGTGAGATCGAATCTTCGGTCGAATTGGGTACTCTGCCGACTTGGGACGGGATGGCGGGAGCCAACGGGCAAGTTGTTTTGACTACGCTCGATGGACGCGTAATGTGCTTCGGGAAACCCACGCCATGATTTACGAACAGCGGTTATCGATCGATGTTTGCAAAATAGCGCGACCGATGCGCCGATCGCCAAATCTCAAAGTGTCGATTACCAAGTATTTTGGACCGCTGTTTGTTTTGGTTTGCGCGGCACTAAATGCACCGCTTGCCAGCGCCTGCAATATTCCAGTCTTTCGTTATGCCCTCGAGCGATGGCAATCGGACAACTGCCAAATAGTGGTTTTTCATCAAAGTGCGCTCACGGACCTACAAGAAAAACTGTTGGCAAAATTGGCTAGAAAGAATGCCGCAGGAGGCCCAATTGCTAATTTGGAAATTGTACGATCTGTGATTGGCCAGGAAACTAATTCCGAACTCAGCAGTCTGTGGATCTCGCTGCGTGACCAAACAAAGGCGAGCGAGGCGAGTGTAGGTGCACCGTACGCTGTCGCTCGCATTCGGATGACGGGCCAGCGCAAGGTAAATGTATGGCATGGAAAGCTCGAAGATCTTGAGCAGCTTGGCCTCCTTGAATCGCCCGCGAGGAAGAAACTCGTGGACCGCTTGATGGCCGGTGATTCGGTTGTGTGGCTGATGCTCAAGTCCGCTGACGAGAAGCGTAATGAGGCGCTGCGTTCGCTCATGAACGCGCAGTTTGCCAAGCTCGCCAAGCAAATGAAGTTGCCAGAGGGAATTGGGCTGCCTGGCTCCGAATTGTTTGCTGAAGTGCCGCTCTTGTTACAGTTTAGTATGATAGAGATCGATCCGCAGGATAAACGAGAGTCTTGGCTGATCAAACTCATGTCGTCCATCGATCCCGAAGCGGTTGCCAAGGGCGAACCCATGCTGGCGCCAGTTTTTGGCCGAGGCCGGGCTCTGGAGATCTTGCCTGGCAGCATGATCAACGATGGTCTGGTGGAAGACTTGACATTGTTTATTTGTGGCGCTTGTTCATGTCAGGTCAAAGAAAGGAATCCCGGCTTCGATTTATTGATATCTGCTGATTGGGATACGTTGTTGTTTGGAGAGAGTGGCCAGTCCCCAGTTGCCGCTGAACTACCAGCTCGCGATTCTGCTCAGTCCGAAGCGCCGGTATTATTGACCATCCCGCCAGGGAGAAAGAAATAGATCGTATGAGTCGCACAGTGGTCGCCATGTTCGCATCCATGCTGGTCATGGTTGCAATAGTTTGGGCTCTGGCCAATTCAGAAAAGCGTACGAGCTTTGTCGCGCCGCCTGATTCTCAGAATGGTTCGGCCGCAGGCTCAGACCAGCACCGAACTTCCGGCCTCATGATCTATTGTGCCGCCAGCAATCGAGCTGTTATCGATGCGATTCGCGCCGATTACGAACGGGAATTTGGTCGAACCGTCGACATTCAATACGGCCCTTCGCAGACTCTATTGTCCTCGATCGAAGTAAGCGGAGTTGGCGATTTATTTCTGCCGGCCGACGACAGCTTTATGGTAATGGCTGCCGACAAGAAACTGATTTCCGAAAAGTTGCCCATCGCGCAAATGCGCGGCGTGTTGGCGGTGCGCAAAGGAAATCCCAAGGGAATAACGCGCTTTGAAGATTTGATAAAGCCCGGAATCGTTCTCGTTCAAGCTTCCACGGACGCGTCAGCAATCGGCAAATTGACCCGCGAAAGGCTCTCCGAGCAGAAGCTCTGGGACAAATTGCATGCGACCACGAAGGCGTATCGCGGTACAGTAACGGACGTGGCCAACGATTTGCAAGTGGGTGCAGCCGACGTCGGCATTGTCTACGACGCGGTACTACATTCCTATCCTGATTTGCAAGCGGTATCGATACCGGAGCTGGAAAAAGTTGTGTCAGATGTATCTCTAGCGGTGATTCGGACAGCAAAACAATCGCGTGAGGCACTGCATTTTGCTCGCTATATAGCGGCTCGCGATCGCGGATTGAAGCGTTATCAAGAGTTTGGTTTTCAGGTCGCTAAAGGGGACGTGTGGAGCGACGTGCCCGAATTGAGCGTCTTTGCGGGTTCGATGTTACGCCCCGCGATCGACGAAACAATTAATGCGTTTGAAAAGCGAGAAGGAGTAAAAGTTTCGCGGGTCTACAACGGTTGCGGGATTCTGGTCGCGCAAATGAAAGCTGGCCAGCACCCCGACGCTTATTTCGCTTGCGATCGCGAGTTCATGAATTCCGTTCCAGATATTTTTCCGAGCCCAGTCGATGTTTCGCAGAACGAATTGGTGATCTTGGTGAAGAAGGGAAATCCGCTAAAAATTTCTTCGCTGAAAGACTTGGCTCGACCCGATGTGCGAGTAGGCATCGGTCACGAAAAGCAATGCGCCATGGGTTGGCTGACTCAAAATACTTTGAAGGCCAGCGGTTTGCAAAACGAAGTGATGGCGAATGTCAAAGTGCAGACTCCATCCGGTGACATGCTGGTGAACCAAATGCAGACCGGGTCGCTGGACGCAGCCGTAGCATACCTGAGCAATGCGGCCGGAGCGGCTGATTTTCTAGACGCGGTGGCAATCAAGGGAATTTCTTGTTCGATCGCAGTTCAGCCGTTTGCGGTGGCTGTCGATTCACCGTATGCTCAAACTACCAATCGTCTTTTCCAACTCTTGCTCTCTGCGGAATCCAAAGAGACGTTTTTGGCAGAAGGATTTCGATGGAATTTGCCCGTGAAAGGCAATAGCGGGCATGGGGAGTAGCGAATCCGACGAGTATCCAGACGCTCAACGAACAACCGGTAGCGAGCACAGACCGGCAAAAGCTCGGCGGCGTACCGATGTTCCTTTCTTCTTAATCATGGGTGGCTTGTCATCAATCTTCGTATTGCTGATCGTGTTGTTGATTGCCGCGGATTTCATGTTTACCTCGTGGAGCGATTTTCGCGAGGCGCTGCTCAAGCGTGAAATTCAGTTCGCGTTTCGTCTGACGATGTTCTCGTGTACGCTGGCGGCGCTCTTGTCGTTGTGGGTTGGAACACCCTTGGGATATTTGCTGTCGCGTTATCGTTTTCCGGGACGCTGGATCATCGATACGATCGTGGATATTCCCATCGTGTTGCCGCCGCTGGTTTTAGGATTGAGCTTGCTGATACTCTTTCATCTTCCGTTTGGTGATTGGAAACTTGAAACGTGGATGGATAAAGTTGTCGGTTTTCCCGTAGCGTTTCATTGGCCTGCGGTTGTTTTGGCGCAGTTTACTGTGTCGTGCGCTTTTGCGGTGCGTACCATGCGCGTAACGTTTGATCAGATCAATCCTCGAGCCGAAGATGTGGCGCGCACGCTCGGCTGCACTCGCTTTCAAGCCTTCATGTTGGTGGCATTGCCGCAAGCTTGGCGAGGCATGATCGCTGCAGGCACAATTTCCTGGGCACGAGCGCTGGGAGAGTTTGGGCCAATTCTGGTATTTGCAGGGTCGACGCGAATGCGCACCGAAGTACTTTCCACGACCGTGTTCCTGGAGTTGAGCGTCGGGCACTTGAATGCGGCGGTGGCCGTGTCGTTATTGATGGTGGCGATGGCGGCTGTGACGCTGGTTCTGTTGCGAGTGCTTGGGACGGGGTTGAACGCATGATCGAAATGCGCGATGTCACGATTCGAGCAGGCCAGTTCTCGTTGGAGCGAATCTCGTTTCAGATTCCGGCGGGTCGTTATGCGGTGTTAATGGGAAAAACCGGCCGCGGTAAAACTACGTTACTGGAATTAGTCTGCGGGCTGCGACGTCCGACATCCGGCAGTATTCTCGTACATGGTCAAGATATGACCGATTGGTCACCTGCCGATAGGATGATTGGTTATGTGCCACAGGATTTAGCGTTGTTCCCGACGATGAACGTTCAAGAGCATTTGGAATTTGCCTTGCGATTGAAGAAGTTCCCGCGAGCCAGGATCGCCGAGCGGACATCCGAATTGGCGGCGGTGCTGGGCATAAGTCACTTGCTTTTGCGTTCGGTACGCCGGCTCAGCGGCGGCGAATCGCAGCGAGTTGCCTTGGGGCGCGCGATTGCCAATCGTCCCACCGTTTTGCTGCTCGACGAACCGCTCAGCGCGCTGGACGCAGCGACGCGGCACGAAATGCATGAATTGCTGCGCACGATTAAGGAATCTACTGGCGTGACGATTCTGCACGTTACGCACAATGTGGAAGAAGCAGAAGCACTGGCCGATCAAAGACTATTGCTGGAGGATGGCAAACTGACGGCATCAACCTAAGTGCGTGAGTTACCTGGAAGGAATAATCACGCGGGGCTAGAATCAACGCCCTAAGAAAATTTTATACGGAATACAAGCCCGATGCCCAAGCGAGTGCGTCAATCCTGGCACGCACTCGCTTGCGCGTCGGGCTTGTATTGGCAAAAACCCGTCTGCCGCTCGCATGGAATCGCGATGAACGCCCACTGGCACAGTTGAACAATGCTTATCAGAAAAATGAGACATGCCTCGATATAATCCAGCCGAAATTGAACCCAAGTGGCAACGTTTTTGGGAAGAGCACCAGACTTTTAAGACTCCAGAGCTGCCAATCGGCGAAAAATTGTACGTGCTGGATATGTTTCCGTATCCCAGCGGTGAAGGGTTGCATGTGGGACATCCTGAGGGTTACACGGCGACCGATATCGTCTGCCGATACGCTCGCATGCGTGGCAAATCTGTATTGCATCCTATGGGTTTCGATGCGTTTGGATTGCCAGCCGAGGAATATGCGATTCTGACGAATACTCCGCCACGACAATCGACGGAAAAAAATATTGCGACGTTTACTTCTCAACTGAAGATGTTGGGATTCAGTTACGACTGGAGTCGAGTGCTGGCGACGACAGATGTTGAGTATTTCCGATGGACCCAGTGGATCTTCTTGGTACTGTTTGACACCTGGTACGATCCTGATCAGCGAAAGGGGCGGCCGATCAACGAGCTGCAAATTCCAGCAAGCGTTCAGTCGGCTGGTTCCGACGCGATTCGTCGATATCAAGATGAACACAGGCTGGCCTATCAGGACGATGCACTGGTTAACTGGTGTCCCGGGCTGGGTACGGTACTGGCAAACGAAGAAGTTGTCGACGGACGAAGCGAAAGAGGCCATCATCCAGTACAACGCATTCCATTGCGGCAATGGATGCTGCGAATCACGTCATACGCCGAGCGATTGCTGGCCGATTTGGATACGCTCGACTGGTCGGCAGGGATCAAGAAATTGCAAGCCGAATGGATCGGTCGCAGCACGGGAGCCGAAGTCGATTTCTACTTGCCTGGTCAACAGACCGCCGGACAATTCGAAGCCTGGAAAACGCAGCGAGCAAGCGATGGATTTCCAAAACGGACGTCATCGGATGTCTTGCGAGTATATACCACGCGCCCAGATACTCTGTACGGTGCGACGTACATGGTGATCGCTCCAGAGCATCCGCTAGTGAACAGTCTCACGACGCCAGAGCAGTCAGCAGCGGTCAAGAAATATTGTGACGCAGCGTCGTTTAAAAGCGATCGTGAACGAACTGAGGGAGAACGCAGTAAGACCGGGGTCTTCAGCGGAGCTTACGCGCTCAATCCGGTGAATGGCCGACCGATTCCAATCTGGATTGCCGACTATGTGCTGGCCAGTTACGGAACCGGTGCGATCATGGCAGTGCCCGCGCACGACGATCGCGACTTCGAATTTGCGGTTCAATTTGGTTTGCCGATCATTGCGGTAGTTGATTCGCCGGACTTGAGTCCCGAGGATCGCCGCGCGGTGTTAGCGGGCCGACGATGCTTTGCCGGAACTGGCGTAGCGATCAACTCCGGTGAGTATGATGGAACGCCAACGGGACAGTTCAAGAATAAGATCACCTCGCAATTGGCTGATCGAGGGCTTGGTCGAGAAGCGGTGAATTACAAACTGCGCGACTGGCTGTTCAGCCGACAGCGATTTTGGGGCGAACCGTTTCCGATCTTGCATGAACTGGACGAACATGGGCAGCCAACGGGACTGATGCGCGCTGTCAAACCGGACGAGCTACCTGTCAATCTACCTCAGTTGGATGATTACAAACCGCACGGTCGGCCGGAACCGCCACTGGCCAAAGCACCAGCATCTTGGCTGTACGTTGAGATCGATGGCAAGAGATATCGTCGCGAAACGAATACCATGCCCCAGTGGGCAGGATCATGTTGGTATTACTTGCGATTTATTGACCCACGCAATGGCAACGCTTTTTGTGATCGCGAAAAAGAGCGCGCTTGGATGCCGGTCAATTTATATGTAGGTGGCGCTGAACACGCGGTGCTGCATTTGTTGTATTCCAGATTCTGGCACAAGGTTCTGTTTGATCGTGGATACGTTTCGACGCCTGAGCCATTCCAACGGTTGGTCAATCAGGGCATGATCTTGGGCGACGTCGAATATACCGGTTACCAGGATGAGAGCAATCAATGGGTGAGCGCGCCGCTGGTTGGTCGCGATGAAGACGGGGATTTAATTCGCAAGATTGGCAAGGGAGTTGTTCATGCGATTTCGCTGGACGAAAGTCAAATCGAAAAACACGGCGATGGATTTTCGTTGAAAGACCAATCCGATATTCGCATTGAAGGTCGTGCTCACAAGATGTCGAAGAGCCGAGGAAATGTAGTTAATCCCGACGAGATTGTCAGGGAATACGGTGCCGATTCGTTGCGTTTGTATGAGATGTTTATGGGCCCGTTGGAAGCCACCAAGCCGTGGAGTATGGCGGGAGTCAGCGGCGTCCGCAATTTCCTTGATCGCGTGTGGAGGATGCTGATCGATACTCGTAGAGACGAGTTAAACCTGCTTGCTACTGTCCAGGACGTAACTGCGTCCAACGAACAGAATCGCTTGGTTCATCGCACTGTTGCCGCCGTCACCAAAGACCTCGATTCGATGAGCTTTAACACGGCGATCGCGCGCATGATGGAGTTTGTCAATTTCTTCACTAAAGAAGAAGTGCGACCCAAATCTGCGATGAAGACCTTTGCACTGTTGCTCTCGCCGTTCGCACCGCACTTGGCGGAGGAATTGTGGCGACTGTTGGGTCACGAGCATTCGTTGGCTTACGAACCTTGGCCGAGCTATGATGAAGCAATGCTCAAGTCCGACGAAATTGAAATTCCAATGCAGGTAAATGGCAAGGTGCGAGGCAGAATCACAGTTCCAGCAGATTGTACACAGGAAGAGCTTGAGCAGTTGGCGCGCGCCCATCCATCGCTGGCGGATTGGTTGTCTGGCAAGCAGATCGTGAAAGCCATAATTCTTGCTGGCCGTTTGGTGAACTTCGTTGTGAAATGACTATTCACCAATCTAGCTTGGAGGCTGCTCTTGACCAGCAGCAAGAACATGGCGTACCAGCGTCAGTGCTGGTGCTGCTATGCACCTATAATGAGATTGGAAACTTGCCTAAAGTCGTCAATCTGCTGACAAAGCAAATGCCCGATGCAGATATTCTTGTGGTGGATGACAATTCACCCGATGGCACGGGGCGCTGGGCAGCGGAAAACGCGCAACAAAACTCGAAACTTTCGGTCTTGTGTCGCGCTGGAAAACTCGGACTCGGTTCCGCGACGCGCGACGGGATCGCCTGGGCACTGGCTCGCAACTATCAGTACCTCATTAACTTTGATGCCGATCTCAGCCACGATCCGCGCGACGCCCGAACTCTGCTGGATGTTTGCTTGAGCGCGCCGGCTCGAATCGATGTCAGCATCGGTTCGCGATATGTTTCCGGTGGGAAGACGTTGGGATTGTCGTGGTTTCGCAGGCAGGCCAGCAAAATATTCAATCTGTATGCGATCAAGATGTTGAAATTGCCAATTCGCGACTGCAGCGGGTCATTCCGATGCTACCGGATCAGCAAACTACGCGAACTTGAAACTACGAAAATGACCTGCAATGGTTATGGTTTTTTGGAAGAGATACTATTTCATTTGCATCGCCGCGGAGCCCGATTTGTCGAAGTGCCCATTACCTACGAACATCGACTCAGCGGAACCAGCAAACTGAGCTTGAGTGACGCTTGCGGAGCACTGTTGGTGATTCACCGTCTTGCGTTTGGGTAATCGATCAGCGTCTCGGAGAGACGCATCTCGTGCGCCTCTGAGGGCGTCGAAACGGGAGGGTGAAAGTCCCTTCATAGGCTTGATTTGAGTCTATTAACTGAAAGTAACTGCGTTCTCGCAAGAGGAGGTGGAGAGCAACTGAAAATGAAATTCCAGTCCGTAGGATGACGAACACGTTTCGGCCAGTCGTTGTGGCGAGCTTGCTAGGTAGTGGCGAAGCCCAAGATGCCTCGATTCCGGCGATCGGTCGAGTCAACGCACCACTTAACGAAAGAGAGTTGGAAGTATTGCGGACTTGCGTCAATTGAGGGAGGCCGTATGGTGATGAGAGATGGACAGAAAAGGTCGCGGAACAACACGGCGTCTGGCATACTCTCCGTCCAATTGGCCGCCCGAAAAAGCTTGAAATGAGCGAAAAGTGACGCATATTACCCCCGTCCCCTTTTTACCTTTCCGGAAGTCAAAACGCGAATTTGGAATATGAGAGGGGCGAAATCTGAGATTTCCTGACTCTAACATTTTCTAGGTGCAAAAAATCGGAGTAGCGTTCGCAGGCCAAACTTGCTCAACTTTCTTTACGACAAAATAGGTGAGGAAAGCACATCGGAGACTTGCAATTCCCGGGCGGATTAGCGCCAAACGCATCAATCGGTAGCGGCCAATTCGCCGCCATAAAGCTTTGCGTCGCTCCACCTAGACGACTGGCGACGAGTTGTTGGAGCGTCGGATGACGATTTAAACCTTAGTCTCTCTTAGGATCTGGTCTGACGGTCAGCCACACCGACACGGCAATGCACAGGGAACCGATGATGTAACACGACAACCGCGACCGACTGTGTTCGGGGATGATGCGGCCTGGCCAATCGGAAGGGAATACGAACGTGACAAAGAACGGAAACAGGATGGTGGCGAATCCGGCCATCGCCAGCGAATTCACAATGGCTTTGCCAATCAAGTGGGCGCGGCCGATCGCCAGCACTGTCGTGACGCTGGAGGTAATCGCCAGCGCGAGCCACACAGGAGCGAAGATGATCATCGCCATGAAAATGCTCTCGATGTCCCTGGGTTGCAAGTACTTGGTCAGAAAATAGCCTAGCGAACCGGTGGCCGCGCCCAAGATCAAGCCCATTATCGAACCGACCACGAAGCCAACGAAGGCGCGGGCCGGTCCGGCTAGGCCGGATGCGACCATTGCCACCAGCCCACATACGAATGCTCCCAGAGACCCATAGCAGATGGAATGATTAAAGATGTTGTTCCACATGATCTCGCGGAGTAACTCGGGCGGAAACGGTGGCAAACCTTCCGGCGTAAAGAATCGCTCCTTGTTGTTGGCGGTCACGAGCTCGCCGGCATACGCGGCGATCACCGCAGCAACCAACAGAAACGGTGCGAGCCAGAGCGACAAAGAACTTCTCGAGGTGGAGGATGTACTCATGGCCAGACTCTCGCGGAGTTTTGGTTGGTCACCGCACTCATACTCAGTGAAACGGCGCTCGTAATCGAATTGTCTCGCAAAGACCAGACTCGAAGGCGAGTACCGTTGCACCGCGTATGCGCACGATGGCGACATTCGTATAAGAGTGATTTGCGAATCAGTTTGCGCGAATACAAAAAACGGCATGGATCAAAAAGGGGTCAGGTACCGTTGTGCAAAGCACCCGAAGGTCCGTTCCGGCAACGGTACCTGACCCGTACCTGACCCCTTTTTGATCCATGCCCAAAAAACGTCGGCAAGATTTTACATCCGCCGACGTCTTGATTGCTAGACTCAGTTTCGAAACTGGCTACTGGGAAATCGAGACAACTTCACCTTCGCTGGTCGTCGCTAAACCACCCCAGACTCCATACGGCGATGGTCCGTTCCTCGGTACGGGAGCGGCCAAGTTACCGGAATCGATCGACTGCGAGACGAAGTGAACTGAACCGTCCACCATCACCGCGTTAACGCCGCCGGTATGATAACTGTTGGCCGAGTAGATACCTTCCTGCCATTCACCTTCGGCGTTGGCGCACGATGGTGAGTTTGGCGGCAGAATCGCCGTGAACCCGCTGTTCATCGTAAAGCCAGAAGCCCACGATTCGCCATGACGATGGTGCGATGGAGGCAGCGGACCGACAATGGTTCTGTTCGGACCCCTGGTTCTCGCACAAGCAACAGGCGAAGCGCGGAAAGTCGCTTGTGGCATCATGGTGTAATGCCCGTGCAACTTGCCCAGCCCGTTGTAGACAGTGATTTCGCTGAACATCAGCGTGTTGGAAGTGCCATCGGTAACGGCCCCCATGGATTTTCCAGCTCCCGGACCGCCGGTGCGCGCGCCCGGTTCCGCCCACACGATCGAGAACATGCCGCGAGCATCCCACGAACCCCATTCGCCGTTGCCTTGACCGTCGCGACCGATCGTCGAGTCGCCAAAGCTGGTCGCGTAGCACACGGGCGCTTGGTCGTTGCTCCAGCCATTAGTCTGTGCTCCCGGATCGGAAGGACACAACAACGCCGGAAGTCGAACTTGGTACGAAGTATAGGGGCGCAACGAATGCGGACCAAACGGACGGTCCCGCGTCATGCCACCTTCTCTCGGACCTGCAGATATCCGACTATACAAAGCATTCTGCTCATAAAATGGCAACATCTGCAGCCAGGCGCTGTGATGCCCGCGCGAACTTTCCCAGCTTCCACCCCAGTCAGCCGGAAACACCAGCGGTCCATTCATCGCGCTGGGGAACCGCTTGTAAGTACTCTCGTAATTCAGAGCCGCCAAACCCAACTGCTTCAAATTATTAGTGCACGGCATACGGCGAGCCGCCTCGCGAGCAGCTTGCACGGCTGGAAGCAACAAGCCGACCAAAACACCGATGATGGCAATCACCACCAACAGTTCGACAAGTGTGAATCCGCGTGAGCGGCCTCGGAAAAAAAACTCCATACGTCACCTCCGAACAGAATTGAGGTAAAGAAACACACAGTAACGTGCGCTTTTATAACACATTACATATACGAGATCAATCAGCAACGTGGACGTTTAGTTACATTTTGTGGCATCGATTCACCCGCAAAATATGACTTAAGGGGAAAATTGTAGTACTTTAACAACGGATGTTGGGGGGGCCGCCAGCTCTAAAGACTGATTTGAACCGTCTGGCCACCGGATGCTAATGCGAATTGGACCAACTCCCGGCGCGAGGCCAAAATGCCACTCTTGACCGCAATCGCTCTGGTAGCTGTTGCCGCAGTGCGTCTGCATGACCTGCCTATCGCCACCTCGTTCAACACTTATCAATGCTCCAATGCCATCGCGGTTTTCACGAGTTCCAATTAGGCGAAGTTTGAGATAAGGTCGCAATTCTGATTCGTTGCGCATTACAGTGGGCCGAGCGCGCGCATTTAGCGCGATACAGTCGACGCGGCCGTCGTTGTCCAAGTCGCCAGCCACTAACCCGCGCGTCGATTCGGAAACTTGCGCGGCGGAGCCCCAATCGTGCTTCATGTCATGCAACGTGCCGTTGCTCGACGCTCGTAAGAGAACGTTCGGAACGCGAAAGGCGGTCGACTTACTGACGCCTCCGCGCTTGTCGCGCTGGTCGTCTAGGTCACCGGCGCCAATCAGCAAATCGCGATTGCCATCGTTGTCGAAGTCTACCGCGACGACTCCCCATTTGACATGCGGAAAGGTGGCTTCCGAGGCGCCGGCGCGCAACGTCGCATCGTCGAACAAACCCGAACCGAGATTCGTGTACAACGTGGCGAACTCTTCGGAGAACGATGTGAAGTACAGGTCGAGCAAACCGTTGTGATCGATGTCCAACAGCGCGACTCCCATCGACGCTTGCGGCTTGCCGCGATAGTCGTATGCGATCCCGGCCTGCACGCCCACTTCGGTAAAATATCCCTTCCCATCATTTTCGAATAGGAAGTTTTCTTGCGTGTCGTTGGCCACGACGACGTCACTGTCACCGTCGGCGTCGTAGTCGAAAGCGAGCAGACCCATGCTGCGACCAGCCACCGCGTGAATGCCCGACTCCTTCGACACATCGGCGAACGTTCCATCGCCGTTGTTTCGGTAGAGCGTATCGAATTGGGGTGAAAAGCTCAGAGGGCTCGGGTACGACGGCAAACCCTTGTGGATGTGGACGCGATGCAGCGCGGGATCGAACTGGATGTAGTTGCCGACGTAAAGATCCAGATCGCCGTCAGCCTCCATGTCGAAGAAAGCGGCTCCAGCGCCCACCAACGACCCGTTCGACACGCCAGCCGCATGCGTAACGTCGGTGAACGTTCCGTCGCCGTTGTTGTGGTAGAGCACGTTGGGGCCATAGTTGTTAACATAAATGTCTACGAATCCATCGTTGTCGAAATCGGCACAGGCCACTCCCAATCCCATGCCGTCGTCTCCCACACCGCTTTCCCGAGTGACCTGTTTGAATCGAAAATCGCCGTCGTTGCGAAACATCGAGTTAACCGCGCCGGGCAGGTTCGATTTCGCGTTGATCGGTGCGCCGTTGAGAAAGTAAACATCCGCATCGCCGTCTTGATCGTAGTCGAGAAGTGCCAGGCCAGCGCTCATGGCTTCGACCAAAAAATACTTGCCATAACTGCCGTCGGTATGCACGAAATCGATGCCGGTCCGATCCGTGACGTCGGTAAGAATAATCGGCGATTGGCGTGGAGCGCTACTTGCGGAGGTAATCGATTGAGGCTGTGCCGTCGCACGAGGCATCTCACTGGCGAAAATGCAGTACGCAACTACCGCCGCAATTGCGGGCGCAGACTGGTCAAACACTTTCCGCTTCACTGTTGCGCGCCTCCGTTTTGCACCGGCTTGGCATCCGAGCCTTCGCGAAGCAGTGCCAGAGCTTGTTGGTAGGAAGAATTGCGAGGCTCCAGTTCGACCGCCTTTTTCAGCGACTCGATCGCCTGTTGCAGATTCCCAGCCGCCTCGTGCATCGACGCCAACATCGCGAAGCTGCTGGCGGTAGGCGACAAGTCGATTGCGGCTTGCGCGTGTTCGACGGCTCGTTCGGGCTGGGATCGCACTTCCAGAAAGAACATTGCTAGCGCACGCCGCGCCACGAGGTGCTGTGGCCGCTCTGCCACAAAGCTCGTCAGCAATTTTTCGGCGTCGTCGGGTCGATTGATTTGACAATAGAGTCGCGCCATCTCGCGAACGAAGGTCACATCGTCGGGCCTCAGTTCCGATATCTCGCTCAACCAGCGAATCGCGTCGAACGGTTTGCCCTGTCCAACCGCGGCGGCGGCAAGCGCTTGCCGGGCGTCGACGTTCTCTGGTTCCATGCGACTGGCACGCAGCAAGAGCAATTCCGCCGACTTGCGAAAACCGCCGGCCAGATAGACTCGCGCCATGTCGACATACAGCTTGCCGACGTCGAACTGAATGGCTCGATCATCGTTGTATTCGCGGCGCCCGCGTTCGCGTTTGGCAACCACGTCCTTTTGCAATCTGGCATGTTCCGCCTGGTGATGAGCGGCCTTTTCCCGATTCCCCAGACGGCGATAGACGTTGATCAATCCGAAATGGATTTCCGCCAATTCCGGTTTGGACTGAAGAGCGATCTCGAAATGCTCGCGGGCCGCTTCGAGTTCTTGGAGTTGGGCCAACACGCTGGCCAATTCCACGTGAGCTTGCACGTTTTTGGGATCGCGAGCCAGTACGCCGGACAGCACTTGCTTGGCGTCATCCAATTGCGCGGCGTGAAGCAGCGCGATTCCCAAAGTCACTTGTCGGCTCAGGTTGTTTGGGTCCGCCAAAACCGCTTGCCGGTAGTAGCGCACCGCCGCTTGCAACTGGCCTTCGATCGTCGCCACGTCGCCAAGGCCAACCAGTGCGTAAACGTAATGCGGATTGACGTCGATCACGCTCTGCCAAATCTGTCGAGCACGAGTGGTGTCACCGAATTCGTATTCGAAGCGAGCTTGCATTTCTTTTGCTTCCAGCGACTGTGGCATGAATTCAACCAACTGGTCGGCGACCAGCCGTCCTTCGTGCAGCACATCGGGACTAGCTTGCGGCGGTATGGCCAGCAGTGGCGGCGTTACTTCGGCGGCGACCGGAGTCTGACTCGCCGTGGAGGTCTGATTCGCGGAAGTCGACCTGGCATCGGCGCCTTGGCCAATCGCAGTTCGTCGCTCGTTAACGCTCGATGTATCCATACCGTTCGCCGCGCGCTGCAGTGTTTCCTTCCCAGCTTCCGAACGCAGCCAATGAAATACACAAGCAGCGACGAGCGAAACTGTTGCGAGCACTCCCACCGCCAGACTCGGAACGTTCGGCCGTCGCACGCCGGTTCCCATCCGTGAGGAAGTGCCGACACTGTTGGCGAGCGTATCGTCATTGGAACCATTAACGTCGTTGGCCGATGGATCGTGTTCGCTCATCGCGAAGTCTCCATGTGCAAGAGAGGCATTCCCTGCCGAATCAACACCAGCGAATTTGCCTTCACATTCTCGAACGATTCCTTCGCGCCGCCGTGCCAATGAACTTCGATGCTGTCCGCCGCCACTGCGTTGCCCAGGCCGAAGTGAAGCCTTGTTCCAAAGTGGCTCTGGTAACCTCGCCCGCAATGTACTTCCAACATTTGCGCCTTCGAGTTGGCCCGCACGATCAAGCGCGTACCCGCAGCCGAGCGATTGCATTGTGTGCCGACCAGTTGCAAGAACAACCAATTCCCGGGCGTCTCCGATTCGTTTTTGAGCACGTTGGCTCGAGTTCGCGAGTTCAGGATCACCACGTCGGGTCGTCCGTCAATGTCTAAGTCATCGATCGCGATGGCCCGGCTGCTCTCGACGATCTGCAACCCGCTACCGGCCGATTTCGTTACATCGACGAACTTCCTGCCGGCGCGATTCTCCAAGACCTGATTGGCGATCTTGTAACTGACCGTGTCGTCCAAGTCATCCATGTTGTCGTGTATATGGCCGTGTGCGATGAACAGATCCTTGTCGCCGTCGTTGTCGAAGTCGCAAAATCCCGTGCCCCAATTCACTGGATAGAAAGTGCCGACGCCAGCTCCCATGCGCTGCGTGGCATCTTCGAATAACCCACCACCGACGTTCTTGTACAACGTGGCGAACTGCTTCGTGTACGCGGTCTGATAGAGATCGGGCAACAGATCGCCGTCGACATCCGCCATATCGACGCCCATGCTACCTTGAGGGTCGCCGCGATGATCGTAGGCCACCCCGGACAGGACCGCCGCGTCGGTAAACTTACCGCGTCCGTCGTTTTGCCATAAAAAGTTCCTCATCGAATCGTTGGCGACGAAGATGTCCGTGTCTCCATCCTGGTCGAAATCGAAGCAGATCGTCCCCATGCCCCAACCCGGCGTGCCACCGATGCCAGCCTCATCGCTGATGTCGACGAACGAGCCATTGCCGACGTTGCGAATTAAGTTGTCGGTTTCCTTGGGATACAAGAGTGGACCGCCATAAACGACTCTGCCGCGAAAATTCGACGGGGGAATTTGGTAATCGAACTTGATGTAGTTCGTAGCGTAGATATCCAAATTTCCATCGGCGTCGATATCCAGCATGCAAACTCCGCCGCCCGTCTTGTCGCCGCGAGTCAGCGCGGGCTGGTTTTCGACTGACGAGAAGGTACCATCGCCGTTGTTGTGATACAGCGCGTTGGGTCCAAAGTTCGAAAGATAGACATCGTCAAAGCCGTCGTTGTCGTAGTCGCCGCAGACCACGCCCAAACCAAAGGATGCGTCCCCCAAACCACTTGGCCCCGTCACGCTGTCAAACTGAAAGCCACCCAAGTTTCGATACAGCATATTCGTGGGAACGTCCGTAGTCTTGGAACCCTTAAGCGGCGCGCCGTTGACGAAGTACACATCAACCCGCCCGTCCAAATCGTAATCGAAGCTGGCCATGCCCGACGCCACCGGCTCGACCAAGTATCTTCCTCCCGAACTGCCATCGGTGTGCGTGAAATCGATGCCCGACCGATCGGTGTAGTCGGTCAAACGAATCCGTGTTGGTTCCTGACACAACACGACATGCTCGGGTGGGATCGCGAAGTGAACCAATAATAGGCAAGCTGTGAGAAGGCTCCAACGATACCTGACACGCTGGAAGCCTATTCCACTGGCAAGCTGGCAGCTTATCCCACGCCGAGCGGCTTGTGCGGTTGCGAAATTCATGATCGTTCGAGCCGCTGGATGACGGATCGAGCTTGTTGGCAGCGCTGGTCGTCTGGCGCTAATGCGATTGCCTTGCGGTAGGCCTCGAGCGCTTGCTGGTGACGTTCCGTCTCAGCGCACAGTTGCCCAAGGTTCAACCAGTGCTCGACATTCTTTGGTGCCAGTTCGACCAATCGCATTCCAACATCCACGGCTTCGTGGCGGCGACCGCGCGCGGCCAGCACGCGTTGCAATTCCTCCAGCCACTGGAGCACGTCGGGTTGCAACCTGTTGGCTCGCAGCAACTTTTCCTCCGCCGTTTTCAGATCGCCCATGCGCTTATACGCCAACGCGGAGTCGGCCAAGACTTGCGCCGCCACGTGCGCCGCGTGGTCGCGATCCTTGAACGCTTGCGCGTCTTCGGAATGAGCCTCTCCGGTCGATTTAGCCTGCGATTCGAACCGACTGATGTAACCGGCGGCTTTTTCGCGGTTCCCCAACAGCACGTACGCTCGTCCAAGTCCGTACAAGCTGTCCTTCGATTCCGGCGCGAATTGCAGGGCTTGTTCGAAACACACGATCGCCTGAGCAAAGTTCTTCACGTGCATGTACGCATTGCCGAGCATCTCCAGAGCCTGCACGGATGCGTGCTCGGTTGCAAGGTGTTGTTCCAGCGTGAGAATCGCGCGATCGGCGCGGGCCGTATGGATGAACGCGTCGGCCTGCAACAAGGGAACTCGGGGATTGCCCGGACTGAGCCGCATCAGTTCGTCGCACAATCCGATCGTTTCTTCGTAGCGGCCGCCCTCGAACGCCAACATGGCCAACCCGAACCGTGCATCGTACGATTTGGGATTCAGTTCCGCCGCTTTCTTCCAAGTCGTATGCGCGGAAGCGGTGTCGCTTACCAGGTAGTCGCGATTGGCTTTGACGTTGTGCGGTTCGTCCGAATTCGGGAAATCCCGCAAGAGTTGCTGAATCTCTCGATCGGCAAATTTCAGCAAGTCATTGGCGGATGCCTTTGGAGAAAACTCCGGCTCGGCAAATTGAACGTCCAGTACGGAAACGCGACTGTCTTGGCCCGGCTCTTCGTAGAATCGCTGAAGGGCGAACCATGCCAGCAGCAGCAAACCAAGTACGCTCAAACAGACCGCCAAGAAACCGCCAGACGAGTATCTCTTGTGCTGACGATTTGAATGACCATCGATGGCGCTCGAATTGGCACGACTGGCCGACACAATTGGCTCACTCAAGTTGGACTACGAAACCGCAGTCGCGGTTTGTGTCGGTTACTTTTTCTTGTTTCCTTTGACTTGGAAGTCGAACTTGTTCTCTCCCGAGTCCTTTACTTCGGCGACTAAGCCGGATCCATTCGGGTTGGCGTACATGTCGGCGATGGCATTGCGCGACTGTTGTTGCTTTCTCGGATCGACTTTGCTGTAGATGGCGTCCAGGGACTTGGGATCGTTGGGATCAACATTCTTGGGGCGCTCGAAATCGCCAACATTCTCATGCTTCGAAACGGCCACTTTGTAACTGCCAGGCAAAGCCCCGTCGCCAGACACTTCGGTGGTCAACGTATACATCCCTTGCGCGTCGGTGATCCCCGAAGCCGCTCGACCGCTCTGGCCCGAATCGAACACGACCATCACGCCTTCCATCGGACTCCCATCCACCGTAATTTTGCCGCTGACCGGCACTGTTCCAAGACCTGGTTTGCCGCAGCCAACTAAGAACCCACAGCAAACTAGAAGCACACGTGACAAACAATTCCAACCATTGAATTGGTTATCGCAGTTGTACATGACAAACTCCAGTTAGAGGCTATCCGGAAAGGGGTCTGACCCTTTGCTAAGTTAACTTTGCAGCGTCGAAAACGTAACAAAAACAATTCCTTACTATGCTTTGCGGCTTAATTTGCGAGAGGGTCAGACCCCTTTCCGGATAGCCTCTTAGTTAAAAGTGGATACGAGGACAGATGTTCGACGCGCTCCCTGCGGTCGCATAATCTTCAACTGACAAGCAATCAGAGGATTACTTTTTACCGCTCGGCCTTTGCACTGCCCGCCCCCGCACAGTGAAGTGATGAGACTGGCATTCTCCAATCTAACGGAGATTTTAACGCTACGTTAATATGTATTCAAGTCAATCATCGTCAGTTATCAGGAGCTTTAGAAACCGTCCACAGCTTTATCCGGGTCGGCGTTGATTCTGACTCCTCTCGGCCGCGCGCAGATGGTCGTCGATCGAGAGTAACTCGAATTCTTTCATCACATCCGCGACTTTCACGGACGGGTCTCGCGATTCGAGGATCGACCACTCCTCGAACGCGAATGTGGTGATGTGGACGCGACTTCCGTGCTTGCTGACGATATCGCCGAAGCGATTCACGTAGGGCCACGTATGCAGGAAAACCTTCTCCAAATTGATCGCGGCGCACACCCACGTGTGCCAACGACTGGTGGCCGCCAGTTCTTCACCGGTGATGTCGCAGATCTTCGAAACATCCTTGTTCGAGCTCGACACGACGCAGTAGCGATTCTGCCAAGCCCGCGTATTGACCATGCGACCGCCGGCGAACGCGCTTGGCCAAAACACGATCTCGGCTCCCGCGTCGCGCAGTTGCCGCCAACCGGTATCCCATTCAATGTCGAAGCAAATCTGCGCGCCGACTTTGCCAAAGTCGGTTTCGAACACCGGAGGGCGCATCGGTCCGGGAGTTACTCCGGAATCGATCTCGGAGACGGTTGGGTAGGTCTTCTGGTACTCGCCGACAATCTTGCCCCGTCGGTCCAGCAGCACCGCGGCGTTAAAGCACTTGTCATCATGTTTGGTATAGGTTGGACAGACCACATAGCAAGCATGTTCTTGGGCGAACTGTGCCACCGGCTGTATCAGTGGTCCAACACCTTCCTCGGCAACTTGGTCCACCTGCGGGGTTGGCTTGTCGAGGTTGGAACACGGAAAGATTTCCGGCAAGCAGACCACGTCCGGTCGCATGTTAGCCGCCGAGCGCATTCTGGTAAGCACCCGCTCGACCATTTGTTTCGGGCTGGCAGCGCGCAAACCCTCTTGAGCGATTGTGGCGATCCAAACTTCTCGCGGCAACCGATCCGACTTGGTCGACCTTTCGTCGACCGCTTGCGTCGCCCTGGTCTGGGCAGCGATCGCGCCAGCGGCAACAGTGGCGACACTCGCTTGCTTCAAAAACGACCGGCGATCGGCGTTCTCTGGATGCGACATGGTGCTTTCTCCTTTTTGCTAGAGCGATAGACTATTCGATTCCTTGGTTGGTTGAAAACCAGCGCTGATAATTCGTCTTTGGCGGCTGTGCCGTGCCCGCAGCCTCTTGCACATAAGAGATTAATGCGGCGGTATCCATGTCGGTTAGTCCGATTGTGGCGGGATGGGGCGTGCCTGGCATTCCGAGCAATATGCGACGGTAAAGTTCCATCGACGATGCGCCGCGGCGAAACGGTTCGCGGCGAAAGTGACGTGGTTGAATCGGGTATCCAAGACTATCAAACAGCGACGCGGTTCCCGTCGCGGGTGAAACGCCAACCGCGTGACAGGCCGCGCATCCAACGCGCGCGAATAATTCCTTTGCCAATGCCCGCGATTGCTGAACGTCCACGGATGATTCTACTCCGTTTGCGCGCTCGGTGATGGCGGTGGGAATCTGTAATACCTCGCTTGGAACCAGCCGCGAGTAAATCCACGTATCCATCCGTACGATCGAATCTCCTTCCGCCGCAGGATGCGTAAATCGTCGATACCGCTCAACCAATCCCGCTCGTTGGAACTGGCGCACCTTCTTGACCAGGGCGTCGATTTTGGCTCGGGATAGGTGCGAAAACGCTGGCATGGAAACGCCTTGCAAGCCCTTTTCAATCGTGATGCGCAGATCTTCATCGGTTGCCAATCCATTGATGGCTGACACGTATCGCATGGGTTGGTCGACGAAACTGGTTGGCTTTGGAAAAAGCAAATGAGCAGCCCTACCGCGTCCATCGCCTTTGATACCGTGGCAGTGTTCGCAATGCTCGCGATAAGCCCGATGCCCCGATTCGCTGGACGTGGCGATTCCCAGTGAATCAACGCTTTCCGCAGCGCTGGTCGTGTGACCAGTGGCATTGCTAAGCGCAGTGGTCGACTGACTCAGATTGGCTATCGAATCTAGTTGATTTACGATTGCCGCCGAGCGAGGTTGCACAGCCAACTGGATTTTTAGGTCGGCAATCCGGCGCGTTCGGCGCACGCGATCGAGGCCTTGGGCGAACAGGGATCGAGCCGAAGTGGGTTGGCCCCCTAGCGCATAGGCCACGCTGGCCGAATTCGCTTCAGCAATCAGCGCGCGCCCCTCGGCGCTCCTTGTCTGCAACGTCAACTGAAACGACTCATCGATTTGACGCGATAGGGTCAGTTCATCAAGGCCAACTTTCTCCGCGAATATCTCCAGCGCTCGTTGGTAATTACCTCGATCGCTTTCCGCGTGAGCCAACTCGACAAGCTCCTGTCGAGTTGGGTTGGCTTTGCGCTGGATCAGAACGGAGGCGGAAGAACTGTCGCCGAGGAACCTCTTGGCTTGCGCGAGCCGGCCGACCACTTCGCGATTGTTTGGAAAGTGCTTGGCGGCGTATTCCAGCACGAACACGCATTTTTCCGGATTGTTGAGCCGGGTGGGATTGCTTGGCAACAGTGCGTACAATTCCGCCAAGGCCAAGAACGCAAGTTCGTTACGAGGTCCACGGGCAATCGCGCGATGAAGCGCTTGCTCGGCCTGCAATTCGTCGCCTCGAGCCAGCGAAACGAGCGCGCTTAAAGATTCTAGCTGAGTCGACCAACGGGATTGAGATGCATCATCTTCGAGCGCGCGCAGAATATTTCGCGGCTCAATCTCGTCGCCTGCCGCCAGACAACCGAGAATCAACGACATCCCGGCATCGAGCGGCTCCGCGCCTTGCCGGACGAGCGACTGCAAAGTTTCGGTGGCGCCTTGCGTGGCAATCGATTCCGGCAATTTTCCCGCTTGGATATCCATGAGGCTGGATTCCAAACCAATCTCATCCGCCGCGTCCGGCAAACTCTTGGCCGCCTCCAACGTCGCCGCGAAGTCGTCCGGGTGTCGAAGCCAACGATAGCACTTTGCCTTCAGCATGAGACTGTCTGCGGAATGCCGCTGTGAGTTTTCCAGTTGCCGCAAAGTGCCTAGAGCATCCGACAAGTCACCTCGTTCGAACTGTGCCCGAGCTAGTTGCAAAGTCCGCCGCGCTTGCCAAGCACTGCTCGAGAGATAGACGGCCGCGACGACTATCGAGATCAACGCCATCAGGCCAATCCCAATCCCACGTGTACGCAATGCTGGCTCCTTGTGCGATCGACGAAACAGATTGCAACAGTTCGAGCAAAATTGTCTTTAACTCATGGAGGTGAGCAACTCATGGAGGTGAGCGGTCGAACCGCCATTGTAGAATATCCTTATCTCAAGCGTTCATGGGCTGGCGGCAGGTTTGTGTAAGCGATCGGAGGCCAGCCCGTTGCGAGCTTTCCGGCCCATGAACACTTGAGAAAAGATATTCTACAATGGCACCACCGCAACCTCAAACTGACGCTACAGCTATAGCGAAGCAACCTATGAACGAATTGTCGATCGACATGCGCCATGGTTTCGCCGCGATCGCGTGCATCGTCGCGGCAAACGTTGCATTTTGTGCCGGATGTTCGCCGGGCTCGTCGAAAAACCATGAGTCCGCTGCTCAAGCGACTGGCTTTCTGAACGATCTGGCTAAGGTGGAATCTTCGGCTTCGCGGTTGCAGTTGGACGAAGGAATTGAACAGCGGATTCATGCGTTTTGCGGCGACTGCCATGCCGTACCCGATCCGGGCTTGTTCGAACGACATGTTTGGTATCAAGAAGTCAAGAAAGGCTACGAGTTTTACGCGCAATCGGGAAGGCTGGACCTCGATCCGCCGCCACTGGAACAAGTCGTCCGCTACTACCGCCAGAAGTCAGAACCGATCATGCGTTTCAACGACTTGGGCGAGATCGACCAAGGCTGGCTCGATCGATTTCGCATCGACAAGATCGACTGGAAGGACGGCAACTATATCATCCCCGGCGTGTCCTCGATTCAATGGCTGGACCTGATGGCCCCGGGCAAGTTCGATCTGGTCGTATGCGATATGCGCGACGGCAGCGTCAACCTGGTGGATCTAAAATCCAGTCCAGCGACTCGCCGCGTGTTGGCTCGAATCGGAAACCCAGCGCGAACCACGTTGGTGGACGTGGATGATGACGGATTGCGGGACCTTCTAGTAGCCGATCTGGGCAGCGTTAATCCGTTTGATCATACGTTTGGCCAGGTAGTCTGGCTGAGGCGCGTCCCCGATTCTCAAAGTTTCGAGCGACGGACAGTGATCGGCGGGCGTGGCCGCATCGCCGACGTTTTCCTTGGCGATTTCGGCGACGAATCGTCGAAGGAGTTGGTAATCGCCGAATTCGGCCATCGCGAAGCCGGTGGCATCCATCGATTGCAAGGCGACTGGCAATCGATGGGCGCGGACCAGAGAAACTTGTACACTATCGATCCGCGACCTGGTACGATTCGCGTTGTGCCGCACGACTGGGATGGTGACGACAGATTGGATTTCGCCGCTCTGGTCAGCCAGCAGTTTGAAAGCGTCGAGTTATTTCTCAATCGCAATTCGAATTTCGCGCGGCGAGTAATTTGGCGCGCGGACAATCTCGGATTTGGTTCCACAGACATCGAACCGGTTGATTTGGATGGCGATGGCGACATGGACATCGTCTATACAAACGGCGACAGCTTCGACAATAACTTCGCCAACTGCTCGCACGGAGTCCATTGGCTGGAGAATCGCGGCAATTTGCAATTCGATTGTCATCGACTGATCGATCTGCCGGGCGCCTATCGAACTCGCGCGGGCGATTTTGATAGCGATGGCGATCTCGATTTGGTTTGCGTGGCAAATCTCCCACAAAACGTCGAACCGCAATCGTTAAAGGATTCGAACCCCGTTTCCGTTCTCGTTTTGGAACAAAGGTCCGACAAACAATTCGCACCGCGTGTCATGGCGCGCGGCAGTCCACGCTATCCGGCGCTCGAAGTCGCGGACTTCGACGGTAACGGCAAACTAGATTTCGCGGTTGGGACGCTGTTGTTCGAGTTGGTCGGTTCCAAGGCGCTGCCTCGGCTGGCGATTTGGTGGCAGCGTTAGTTGGACAGCGCCACTTTTATCAGCCGCAGGGCGCTAGCTAGCCCCGGTTTCCCAATGGAAAATGGTAAACATTCGCCGAAGGTGTGGAGGATTTTTTGTCCGGAACGATAATCTGTGTTATTCTCTGTCAAACGTAGTATCTCTCGCTGGCGCTTCGAGCTTGTATCCACACCTTCGGCGAATGTTTACCTACGTTGAGCACAAGTTCTTGCTGGAAGGCATCTTTCGAAAATGGCACGCCCAAGATCATCGCGAGACGCCAGCAATTCTCCACCAAAGAAACGTTGGGTTTTTGCTCTCGCGGAAACGGCTGGTCCCACTCTTTATGCAATCAGGACACCGCAAATGCTACGTCGCACATTGACAATCCTGTTTATCGCAATGTTTTCTATTTCACAGGCCAGGCCTAATGATATCGATCCTGTTGCGTTGGATGCTGCTGAGCAACTGGCAAATTCGATTGAAGATTTCCCAAGTATTGAAGCCAAGTTCAAAAGATATACAGGTATAACCAAAGACGTTGAAGCCAAGATTAAGGCTGTGCGAAAGTACACGGGAAAAGCGCAGGGTGCCGAAGGGTTCGTTCTCAACGGCATATGGTACGAGCTAGATCTATTGGGGAAATACAGTTATGACGGTGCAAAGGAACGACTGGACTTTGACAATGTTTCTGTTGTTAACGGGACCATAAGTTGGCAAAAACAGAATGTCGTAAGTTTCGATGGAAAAAAGAT
>SYJV01000246.1 GCA_005798335.1 Planctomycetaceae bacterium
ACCGCAGCCGCGCGCACGATGGGAAGACGATCTTCGAGCGCCTTGCGAATGAGGCTCTTGGCCTCTGGGTCGTTGGCCAAGGCGTTGACCGCAGCCGCGCGCACGTGGTTATCACGATCTTCGAGCGCCTTGCGAATGAGGCTCTTGGCCTCTGGGTCGTTGGCCAAGGCGTTGACCGCAGCCGCGCGCACACTATAGTCGCTATCGATCAACGCGTTGACATAGATCGACGTCGCACCTGCGCTATCGGCTAAACCAGTTATCCCAATCGCGCGGAAACCGGACTTAAGGTTGCGCTGCGATTCTCGAAGGAATGGTAGAGTCGCATCGGATTTCAGAATGCGAATCGAAGCCCAAGGATAAAATTCGCCGAGACCATCCGTGAGCTTACGGATGTCCGTGAGACTGTCTAGTTTCTGTGCCAGCAGTTGACCCGTTCGAATCGCGTTTTCGCCGAAATCGGCGGCACTATTAAGTCGTTCGATGGGCTTGCCTACCGTCCATTGCAAAAACTCCCATTCGAAACCGAGATGCCCCGCCAGTTCGTTCAATTGACTCCAGCGTTCAAGCCATTTCGTCGCCACTTCAGGCTCGATATCCAGCATCGTTCGTGCCGCTGATTGTACGGAATGGAGGACTTGTCGATCCTCGTCCGAGAAACGACCGTCGCAACGAACGACGAAAGCAATAACCAATTCGGCCAATCGGTTTGAATGCTCGCAAGCAAATTCGCGAACTTGTGGTCCGCCAAAGCGGATCGCTCGAAACAGAATTCGCATCGACGTCGGCAGCTCTGAAAGACACGCATGCTCCGTGGTCTCTAAGCATATTTCAAGAGATGATTTTGATTCTTCGGATGTTTTTGGGATTCGAGATGGCTTCGGCATCAGGGCCAAGGCCATCGGAATGACGTCGCGTTTCCCTAATTCCGAATCGATTCGGATGACTTGACGGCTGTCGTCCTTACGTATGAATGCGAACGCAGAGACATCCTTGGATTCCTGGGCTTCCCATGCCCGAACTTCGCAGTGTTTCAACATCCAACGGGCGGAAAGATACTCTCCGATGGAAAGGTGAGTGAATCGAAGCTTCTCGCCCCCAAACAATAGCCCCGAAAGCATGATGATTCGGCTTCGCGATAGCCGCTCGACTTCGCTGCGATCGATCGTGACGCTAGCTTCGGCCTGATCGAGGACTAAATTTTTCGCAGCTAACGATTCTAGTTCTTCGCGAGCCTTGTCCAGTTCACCGTCGATCCCCAATCCGTATCGACGATTTACGTCGTTTAACGAAGCGGTGATGACCAGCTCATATAATTCCAGAGTCGCATCAGGGAGTGTCCGTTGGCCTTGTTGATACAACCAAGCGGATAAGGTCAAGAGTACTGGGGTTCGCTCCCAAACACGCGCGTCGGGCAATCGTTTGAGATTGCGAAGCAACCCTTTCGTCCAGTCGGCCTTCTGAAAATACTTGTCCAGAAATTGATGTGTACCACTGCCGGTCAACCCTTCCAGAGTGACGACTCGAATTTCCGGGCCGACCGAAAAATCACTAATGGGACGTGACGCGATCAAAACGCGAACGTTGGGCAATTGTTGCAATCGATGACGCAGTAGTTTTTGAAGATCCCACGATGACTCGTCCAGGCCGTCTAGCAGCAGGATCGCATCGCCCGTTCGAATCCGTTCCTCCAGAAGACTGCGGAGCGAAACCGCGCTTTCTGGAATGCACGCGGATTCGAGACCTAGGTCGATCAAACGCGAGAGCAGATGATTCGTATCCGAGACTCGGCCAAGATCCGCAAGGGTGACGAGAATCGGAATCGGCCCTTGATGGTTCGCGGAAGCTTGCGCCGCCAACCAACGCAACAAAGTCGATTTACCCGTCCCCGCCATGCCTCGCAAAAACGTCGTCCCCTGGAATGACAACAAATCAATCGGAGCAATCGTTGGGGATGTGGTGTACGATTCCAAACGCTCCCGCTGTTTCAGTTCAAACTCAAGCTCGTCTTGCCCTTCTTGACGATCAGCATTCGCTGATGACCACGCGCGTTGAATGACATCGTCTACTGCGATTTCGTGTCCAGGTGGAATCGATTTACTCGAAATGCCTTCTTTCTCTTGGCTACTGCTCTTAGAACGTTCGCTCTCGCTAGGCCGGATGATTGAATGCGATTTGACTTCAAGGTCTACGAAGACATCTTGGAGAATCCGATAGAAACGCTCGCCGGTCAATCGAACGCGACCGCTTTGGATTGCGAGGGCTCGGCGATAGTCGGCTTCGGATACCTCCGCCTCGATTTCATCGAGAGGATAGTCGCTGAAATAGAAATTACCGGATGGCGGCAACGCTAATCGTCGGTCGACCAGATATTCCGCCTGGAATAGCTCCGTCCATTCGTTGCCAAAATCGTGAGTCAACGCATTGAAGCCTTCAACCGCAACGCCCTGAAAGGTCGCTTGTCGCACAAGTTCGTAGGCAGGAAGCGATTGAAGGCGTGACGAGAGGCGATGCGGCGAAATCATGTGAAGAGACGTCGCCAGATCGTCGGGCGTGATAACGACGTCTTGGTCATCGATTTTGGAAGCCGTGAGAAATCCGCGAACTGGATCCTTGGTATCGGCGGCTACGCTTTCCAAGTCAACGAAGGCGTTGCTTCGCCAACGCGAAAAGGCTCGCCATGGGCTCGCATCGAGGATGATTTCGTACTCCAAGATGGCGCTCATTTGCGATTCGCGAATCGATCGGCTCCGCTCCAATTCGACGAGGATCTCAGTAGTTTTTTGCAATACGAACTTAGGCTGATTCACGCTCTGCCGCATAAGCTCCCATCGCTCTTCGATGAATCGTCGGATGCTTTCGGGAACACCAAAGAATGGGCCTGCGATCAATACTCGAGGCTTGAACGAGGGAGGAGGCTCCTGGATACTCGGCGTCGATGATTTTGCGCTCGTGATCACCTTAAACGAATGCAAAAGTCCTTTCGATAAACTCTCTTTTGCATCGACGCGAACGGTCCCGATCCCGCGACTGGCGAAATGCTGTTCGGCTAAGCGTGTGATCTGGCCACCGGCAAAGAATTGGTGAATGATGCCACGATGATGAGGCAGCCAACGATCGATAAACGCTAGTAAATCTGGATCTCGAAATGTGAAGCCAAAAAACAACAAGCGACGTGATTGAATCAGCGCTGTTATCTGGTTTTGCCATTCCACCCATTTTTCGTCGTTTTCGTACGAATCAAAGTCCAGCGTACAGGATCGGAGAATCTTCCGATTGCCGATGGGCATATACAGTTTTCGAGGCGATGTCGAGTTCTGCGAAAGAATCGTGAGCGGCTCTAAATCGCCAGTCTGAAACGGGACGTGGCCTGTCGTGAGAAAAGTGTCGAAGTGGAGGCCAACGATGGAAGATTCCAACGAAGGTTTCGAAGATTCGGCGTTCTGAAAACTTAGGTCAATTTCCGCTTGGATCGTTGCTTGATCGACCTTGGCCGAGATCATCGAAACCATCGCACCGAACTGGGATGCACCGACCTGAGATGCTTTGAATGCGGAATCCAAATCGTGGTAAACGTCATCGGTTTTTCCACCTGCTTGGATGAAACTTCGGATGAATTTGTCCCAGGTTGGCTTCGCTAATAACGAAGATCCGATTACAGGCAAATAGAGTGAGGTTCTGTCGTGAATTTTTTTCGCGATGGCTTGCAGAGCCGCCTCGAATTTTTCATCTTTTTCATTTTCCATAGAAACGCACTATGATAGCCGCCAATGCAATCGCAGACACGACATACATTGTAGTGGAACACAGTGAGCTCGTAATGAGACATGCAGATTCCGCAAAAAACAGCTCGCCGGCTGAGTGGATCACGTTCCTGCCCGAGCAATCCCCGCACGTCCTCTGAAGAGGCGAACATTTGAGGACAAATCGTTCTACACTGGCCCAAGAGTAACGACTACTGGTCGTCGACGCTAGTGAAAGCGATATCGAAGCCAAGCAGACGGAAATGACCAAGCCGGTCGCAACCCAACGAAGCGTAACGAATGCGCTCGCAAGCGCAGTGTTTCATCGGCCAACTGTCGCCGATGAATTGAAAGAGAGATTGGCGATCGAACAACAACAATTCGCTCTCGGCGAGATCGGTACGAAGGAAGTGCGACAGCGACTGAAGAGTTGGAGCGGCCATGCGGCGCAGGCCACAGGCGGATACCAACCTGTTGCGTCGTCGATCATTTGCTAAGATAACCTCCAGAGGGCGAAGGCCGAAAAGCCGCGTGCTGCGTGGCGGGTCGTTTATGAACAACGCAACCAATGTGCGGTCGGCCAGCCGGAACAACAACCAGCCGAACAACCGTAACAACACAATCGGTTTCGAGTGGCGAGCACTTGGCGGCGAGATTCACGTCTCGCCGGGCCAGAATTCGCCGTTGACAGAGTTTAACGCGATGCGCCGACGGAGCGCGCTTAAGTGCAATACCGTTCAACGAACGTGGGATAAGCTTCCAGCTTGTCAACCTGTAGCGGAGTTTCGCCATTGCTTGCACAAGATATTGACAAGCTGGAAGCTTATCCCACGTTCGTTGAACGGTATTGCGCTTAAGTGTCAAGTCCAGGTCGTCGTCCCGCGTCGGAGTGCGATGCGTGCTGTTCGGCCAAATGAAGAACCGTTCCGACGGGGCCGGTAGGCCGCCTGTTGACTTTCCAACTAGTATCGGAAAACTCATGGTACGAACCTTCCCACCTAATATTTCAAAAGCCGAGTCTATTGCGGCTCCATTCGCCGCAACGTTGGGTGTTTGCCTATTTGATAAAATTCCGGTCATCGTTGCGACCGTTTTGATGCCACTCTTATTTAGTGTCGGCGTCGTTTTAAGCGCAACGACTTCATTGGCCGTTGAACCGAGCCAAGATTGGCCGGGTTGGAGAGGGCCGAGCGCCAGCGGTGTGGCTGATAACAGGAAACTTGCGACTCGGTGGAGTCAGTCCGAAAACATTCGCTGGTCGGCGAAGCTGCCGGGATGGGGAACGAGTTCGCCGGTCGTTTTCGGAGACCGAGTCTTCATCACTTCGGAACTCAACGAGGAGGGCAAGAAATCGCTGCTCACGCTGTGCTTTGATCGAACGAGCGGGCGCGAACTGTGGAGACATGATTTTGGCCTCGGGGTGAATCAGCGAGTTCATCAAAAATCGAACTTGGCGGTCAACACTCCGGCTGTCACCGCGGATGCCGTGTTTGTGGCGTTTGGGAATGCGGATATCGCTCGGTATTCACACGACGGCAAACTGCTGTGGGTCAATCGTTATATTCCGAAGTTTGGTGATCCAAAGATGGCTTGGGGATATGGCCTCAGCCCCGTGGTGCTTGAGGATTCTGTCCTATTCCCATGGGATCATCACACCGGCCCATGCTACTTGCTTGGCTTGAATCCGCAAACCGGCGAAATCGATTGGCGAAACGAGCGTCCGATTGGAACCGCTCACGCGACGCCACTGTTGGTCGAGCACCACGGGCAATCGGACATTCTCGTTCCCGGAAAACACCGACTGACGGCCTTCGATGCGAAGACTCACGTCGAACTGTGGAAGTACGGCGAGGGAGAAGGCCCATTCAACGGCGAGATCATCGTTAGTCCAGTCTTTGGCGATGGCTTGGTGTTCCTTCAGCTCTGGCGGCAAAGTCACATTCACGCCGTTCGCTTGAGCCCAAACGGAAAACCTCCCGAACCGATTTGGATCAGCGACAAACCAGGTGGTGTGGAACCATCGCTGCTCTATTATCGAGGGTTGCTCTATGCGCTGATAGACAATGGGGTCCTCGTATGTTTCGATGGCCAGACCGGTCATGAGCAATACAGGCAACGGCTTGGCGGCAACTGCAATTCGTCACCTGTGGCCAGCGATGGCCGCATCTACCTGAGCAACAACGACGGACAAACCGTTGTGGTCCAAGCCGGAACGAGGTTTGAGTTGCTGGCCAAGAACGAACTAGGCGAACGCATTACAGCCTCGCCCGCGATCTCCGGCAACCAGTTGATTTACCGAACTGATTCGCATTTGTATTGCATCAGCGAACCGGTTGTGCGGTGAAGAACCCGTCAATGCACAAGTTCGTTCCCCATCTGTATGTAGCCGGTTAACCATTTCGCAAAAGTATCAGGCTTAGGCTCTGTTTCTAAACAACCAGATTGTCGACTTTCGCTCCGCGAAAGCTCTGTCTTTTCCAATCTTTCGCGGAGCGAAAGGCGACTTTAGAAACAAAGCC
>SYJV01000247.1 GCA_005798335.1 Planctomycetaceae bacterium
CAAGCCCGAAGCGCAAGCGAGTGCGTCACTCCAGGCGTATGTCAATCCAGGCTCTCACTCGCTTGCGCTTCGGGCTTGTACTGGTATATTCCCATCTGCCGCTCGCCTTATCGACTGTCGGAGGCCAAAATATTGGCATTCTAGGCTGATATTCCGTTGCGCACCGATTACCGCTGGATGGTAACATGTTGATCAACATGCGGGCAACAACAGAAAATTCCAATGCTGGGCAAAACTGTGACAACAAAACGAGAACGTCGGTTGGGGAAAGTCGAGTGGTTTGATCTCGCGGTAGACGATGCGGAATCCGTTAAGTCGTTTTACGAACAAGTGGTTGGATGGACCAGCAGTCCGTTTGATATGGGCGGCTACGACGACTACTGTTTGGTTTCCAAGGATCAGTCGACCGTGGCTGGGATTTGCCATGCACGAGGACCTAATGCTGATTTGCCGCCGCAATGGATGCTCTACATTTACGTCGATCGTCTGGACGAGAGTTTGCGGCTATGCCTGGAACTGGGCGGCCAGCAGGTTGGGAAAATTCGCCACATGAACGGGCAAGGCAAGTATTGCATAATCCGCGATCCAGCCGGAGCCGTTTGCGCGCTATTTGAACCAGTCGCCGACGAATCCGTTTAACGATCGCGAGATAGACTTGCAAAAACAGAAATGGTCCGGCAGAAAACTGCGGACCATTTCTGGGATACGACAAAAGCACATGCCAGCGCGGTTGTAATTGATGTTACAACTGCAGCGGCTGGCGTCTTAGTCTAATTTTACTTCAAGGTTGCTTTCGTTTTTTCCAACCAATGATCGATTTCGACTGTTCCGTAAATAGAAAAGTATTCGACGTTCCATCCGAGATGTCGCCCATCTTGTACCATGAATTCTTGTTGCCCAAACCGTTCGAAGCCGTTGCACGCGAAGGAGATAAATTACTAGAATTTGCGTGCACGCCCGTTTCAGACCGCAACTGGTGCGCTAATAGGAGCATGAGGCTGGTAGTCAATCAGCTCAAAGTCATCGAACTGAAATTCGAGAATCGACGATTGCTGGCCATGTAATACAATACTAGGCAGCGCGCGGGGATCACGGGAAAGCTGAATGGCCGCTTGCTCCGCGTGATTGTTGTACAGATGCACATCCCCGAATGTGTGAATGAACTCACCGGGTGATAATCCCGTAACATGCGCCATCATCAGAGTCAGCAGAGCGTAGGAAGCAATATTGAACGGGACACCCAGGAAAACGTCCGCACTGCGTTGGTAGAGCTGGCAGCTCAGCTTTCCATCGGCCACATAAAACTGAAATAAAAGGTGGCATGGAGGCAGTGCCATGCGGTCGATGTCCGCGACATTCCAAGCGCTAACGATCAATCGCCGCGAGTCTGGATTGCGCCGAATCTCGTTTTGTACCCAGCTAATCTGGTCGATGGTCCGGCCGTCAGGACATAACCAACTGCGCCATTGCTTGCCGTAGACCGGCCCAAGCTCGCCTTGTGCGTCGGCCCACTCGTCCCATATAGAAACTCGATGATCCCGTAAGAATTGAATGTTCGTATCACCGCGTAGAAACCACAACAATTCCACCAAAATACTGCGTAAATGAACGCGTTTGGTGGTCAGCAAGGGAAATCCGCTGGCCAAATCGAAACGCATTTGATAGCCGAACAAACTGCGAGTACCCGTGCCTGTTCGATCATGTTTCTCGCAACCATGGTCGACCAAGCAACGAAGTAATTCCAAATACTGTCGCATCGTATTGCGTTTCCTAGATCTTTCTGGCCAACCACGTCCAGTGTCGGTCGCTGGTCATTTCCACGGATTCTCGTTCGAAACCAATCGCTTGAACAATCTCGCGCATTTCCTCACAAGAAAGTGCGGCGCCCAGCGATTGTCGGAAAAGCTGCTGGGCCGCTGGGCTTTCTCCCGCCACGTATTGCAGTACGAGGGATTCGATATCCAATTCGCAACTGGGCCGACAAAGATCGCGCACAAAAATCAAAGCTCCAGGCCTGGCAATGCGTGCGAATTGACTAATCGCCAAACTGGGTTCAGGGATGTGATGGATCAAACTGTTCGACATGACGACATCGAACATATCGTCCACAAATCCAAGGTTCTTGGAATCTCCGTGATGCAATTGGATTCGATGCTCAAGACTCCTCGCGGCGACATTGTAGCGTGCAATTTCCAGCATACTTATGGCGGCATCGCTGGCCATCACGCGACAACTGTCGTGGTGTCGACACAATTCGATCGGGATTTGTGCCGTCCCTGTACCCAAATCGACCACGTCGTCTCCGAACGGGCCAGCCGCCAACAGGTCGCTGACAAACAACGAGTTGACATGCGAGTGATCCATCGCATCATATAGAGCCGCTTCTTCGTCGCTGTCCATCAGTTCAGGCTCGAGTACACGCTGCAACATTGCGCAACATCCTAGGGATACAGTTCGCGAAAGCCAAAGTCCACCGTCAACGGCATTTTAGCTCAAGAGGCCAACATCAGAGACGCTTCCCTTTACCCGCGGCGGCGCCCAAGGCGTTCTTTAGAAAGCTGCTCCAATAACACATCCAATTCCTGGTCGAGCTGAGCCGTATCGGGTCTTTCTTCTTCGTCGCGAACCGAACCGATGGAGGAACTACTCGCAAGTTTTTCTATCGCACTGGCATCTGGCGATTCACCCTCTCCCGACGATCTTGGAGCCGCAGCATTATTTAAGTGATTGATAATGATCAAAACGTCTATGGGGCTGATCGCGCCATCGTTATTAACATCGATAAATTGAGCAGGTTCGCCTTCTCCATTGTCCGGCTTGGGTCCCAGAACTTGCGGACCGTTTTGGTTGAGATAGTTCACCAAAATCAGCGCATCCATAGCCGTTACTTGGCCGTCGTTATTTACGTCCAGTGAGTTGTGAGTGTTATTGTGAGCGCTCGCTTTCTGCTTGACCGCGAGAGTAAAGTTCTCCGACACAAAATCGCCGTTCTGGGCCATCGCGTAAATGGTGATAAAGACGGTTTCGCCATCTAGAATGCTGATAAATTGATCGTCGCGCACCTTGAGAGTGCGACCGACAATTTCGAATCGTGGATCGGAAACGTAGATCTCGTACTGATCAGTGCCATCTTGGTCCAATACCGCCACTTGACCAATGACGTACCCAGTTTGCTCCGAAAGAACATCTCTGCCGGAAAGCGTGATTCCTGTGGGAGGATCATTCTGGTCGGTGACGATAATCGTAATGGTTGTCGAAACTTCGGGTGGGTCCGCTTCGGTTGGTCCACCGGCGACGACCAACGTTACCCGCGATTCGGTTTCATGGTCCAGTTCGACTCCAGCCCGAAGCCTTAATACGCCGCCAACGACTTCAAATCGTCCATCGGAAACCGTGTATTTTAGGTCGCTGCCTCCATCCGGGTCGTCGACAATGATCGGCCCAATAATGTTGCCTCGTAAATTCTCAACCGTTCGATTATTGCCGATACTCAAACCAAGCGGCGGTTCGTTAATATCAACCACGGAAACCGTGGTCGTCCGAGTGATCGTGAAGTCTGGATTCGTCACATCTGCGGCAGTGATTTCCAGCGGAATCGTGCGAGCCGACTCGTAATCGAGCGTTCTGCTTTCACTCAAGAATATTTCGCCATTCTCGACCACAAAGCGCGCGTCGGAAGTAGTGAAAACGTACTGCGCGTCTCGGTCAGGATCAAAGACCGTTACGAATCCGAGCGACGTGCGCGCGGTCGAATTTTCCGGAATCGGGACCAAGTTGGTGCTCATATCTCTTGGCGGATCGTTCACGCCAGATACCTCGATGGTTATTGTGGCAGGGCTGGATGCAATACCATCGTGAACGCGAACCGTAGCTGAATCTTGACCGCTAAAGTCAGGTGCTGGGACGTACCGCCAAGTTCCATCGGTGGTCAGTTCCAATTGACCATGACGCGGCGCGGCATCCAGTGTGAACCACAACGCATTTCCATCGGCGTCACGCACAAACTGCACCAGTTCGCCAGATCGGCTTTGGTCAACGGAATCCTCACGCACCCAGCGCTTGATATCTGCCGTCGCGACAGGTGCAGAGTTGGAACCAACTGAGCGGATACCAAACTCAACTCGCGCGACCGATTCGTTGGAAACTGTGACTTGCTGTGCCACCGGAGCAGCGATGTTTACTTCATGGGTACCCGACGAAGATGCTATGAGCAATCGCCTGCCATCGCGATCCATGGCAATCGATTGAACGTGCGATGGATTCGCGCTGTTGTTTCCATTAACTACCGCGCGGCCAGCGGGCTGCCAATTGCGCGCATCCCACACTATAACTTCTTCAGGACGCGCGCGATTGCCGGTGACGATACGTCCGTCGATGGCATTGACGGAAACCGGTTCACTGGCCTCCTGCAACTCTGCGACCAATTTTTGTCCGTCGGCGGCATCCACGATCAGCAAACCGCGACCCTCAACAGACGCGAGCAAGTATTTTCCGTTGCTGGTGAAATACAATCGTTGTACTCGCCCATCCACTTCGATCCGCGTGGGCTCTGCATTCGATTGCGACATATCCACCAGCGAAATGCTTGACTTCGTGGAGCCCAATCCATGTGCGGTCGCGAAAATATTCCCAGCAGGTGAACCGGCACTGATCGCGTCGGGAGCTAGGCCGAATGTCGAGTCGATGGAGACACCCGACTCGGATGGCTTGGTAATCGCAAGAATCCTTTCGCCGGATCGTTCGAATTCGATTGCAAGTTGCTGACCGATGCGAGTTACGCGCGAGAGCAAACTACCGGACGGCAAGTTTTCAACTTGAACTGCTTCGATCGATTCTTGGGTAAAGTCCAATCGAACCAAACGACTCGAACCATTGGACCTAACCAAGCCCCATCCAATATTCCTGATCGGTTCGACGACGCTGGCGAGCGTTCCATTGAGCGGCAATGTTCGCTGGACTTGCCCTGACGCATCGAGGACACTCACGAGTCCAGAGTCGGAAACCAACCAAACGCGAGCCAAATCTGTGGTTGCAATGATCTGATTGGCAGATTGTGAATTAACTGATTGAGAACGTCCGTTTACCGAAACGGGAAATGATTGGACCTGTGCCTGATTTGTGTTGACCAGCGCCACATGGTAGGTGCCTGGCTGCACGTTATTGAATACCGCTAAGCCTTCTCGGTTAGTCGCCGATACAGGTTCTTGCGGGTCGAGCAGTCCATCACGATCGACATCGAGATAAGCCAGTCGACTGGCTGCGGGCGAATCCATGCTCACTTCGTGGGTACGCGAACCGTTCAGGTCGCTATACACCCAGACGTTGAGACCGGCTAACAACTGTCGCGTTTCGAGTTGCTCAATTACCAGACGCATTGGCTGGCTAGGCGATTGTTTTCGGTTGAACCGTCGACTCATCATCCAACTCGATTTGCCTTTCGGCAGGTCTTTCCAATCTAGAATCGCTGCTACCGCTACGCTGCTGAGGCACAGGACACCCAATATCCGCAGCGGAGATCGCTTTCTAGTGTATCCGATTCACCCCTATTTGGGAAAGAATCCGGCACAAAGAGTTGCATGAATTCTAACGATCAATTCCAAATGTGTGTTCGCGACAACTGTAATTTGCATTGAGCGATCTAACTAAGGCGAGCGGCAGATGGGAATATGCCAGTACAAGCCCGAAGCGCAAGCGAGTGAGAGCCTGGATTGACATGCGCCTGGATTGACGCACTCGCTTGCGCTTCGGGCTTGTATTGGTAAATTTCCTTCTGCCGCTCGCCTAACTGCAAGTACCACTGCTAAACAATACGTAAGAATCCCCAAAATCAGGGCAGCATGGGGCACCCCTTCAATCAGGGTTTTAGCCGCGCGCCATTGACGTCTGGTGCTCAGATTTGATATTCCAAGCCTTGGAACGGACTCGAAGCATCCCGAAAGCGACCTGCCTGGAAGTGCAAAATTATGAGAGTTGTAACACGACTACAGAATCTTCGTGAGGAAGTTTGCTACGCGAATCAATCGCTGCCGGTACTGGGTTTGGTGGTCATGCATTCTGGCAATGCCAGTGGTTATGATCCAGATTCAAAGAAAATGGTGATCAAACCGTCTGGTATCGACTACGATCGATTGACGCCGGACATGTTGGTTGAGGTCGATGTCGCGACCGGTCAATACGAAAGTTCGTTGCGTCCAAGCGTCGATCTTCCGCATCACCTCTTTTTGTATCGCAATCTGCCCACTATACGCGGCGTTGTGCATACTCACAGCAATCATGCCACAGCCTTTGCCGCTTGTGGCCAGAGCATTCCAGTGTGCTTGACCGCTATCGCTGACGAATTTGGAGATGCGATTCCCTGCGCACCTTATGTCAGTAACGAAGGGGACAGCATCGGCCAGTCGATCATTCAGTACAAGACGAATGCACCGGCGATTTTGTTAGGCAAACATGGCGTGTTCTCGTGGGGCAATTCACCCACAGCGGCACTCAAGTCGGCTGCGATGGTTGAAGATGTGGCCAAGACGATCATACTTGCCAAGCAAATTGGTAAGGTCGAGAGCTTGCCACCCGAACAGATCTCGCTGTGGAACGATCGATATCAAAATCGATACGGCCAAAGAAAATCGGCTTAACATCGGGACTGGGGAATGACCTTCCAAAACCAATCTTAATTGGACAGCGCCGCTGTATTGTGGAATACAATCCCGAAGCGCAAGCGAGTGAATAACTTACGACGATTACGACCATTCACTCGCTTGCGCTTCGGGCTTGTATTCCGCAATAATAGTGTGGCGCTGCCCAAATAACCATCTTCGAAAATGATGCTAAGTTCCACAGGGTTTCGCGGCCAACCGTCTTTGAGCAAGTGCTTTGTGGGTGGCGCTGGTGCGGCCGTAGGTTACTTCGCAATCAACTTCGTAGTGTTCGCAGCCTGGGTACATTATTTCTATGCGGGGTCGTACTCCGGTCCGTTGTGGATATCGACGTTTTTTGGAATCAGCCAGCAGAGTCTCGCCGCCGGTGCTCGCCCAGTTTTTGAAGCACCAATGGCAGGCTGGGATGGCCAATTCTATTACACGCAAAGCAACGATCCATTCCTGCGAGACGACTACGCGAAATCCAGTTTGATCGACAACGTGTCGTACCGGTTTCAAAGGAATGCACTGCCACTGCTTGCGTGGAGTGCGGCCCAGCTTTGCGGTGCAGAATACACTTCACCCCTTGTGTACTATCTGACACAGTTTCTGATAACCAGCGCCGGACTGGGGACACTCGTCGCGTTTTTGATGTGGCGCGGGATTCACCCGGCTTGGGCTGGCGTATGGGGATTCTATGGCGGAATACTGCGTCCTCTAGTTCACGGGCTGCCTGATCCGACTGCGGATGCGTTATTCATCGCATGTATAGTTGCAGCGTCTTGTTCAAGAATTTGGCTATACGCTCTCTTTGCATCTTGGCTATGCCTATGTCGTGAGTCTTACGCAGCTCCTGCGGCGGCAGTTTGGGTGTTAACTGTACTCGGTCGAATAGACTGGGGAGATTGCAAAAACCAATTAGGCGAGCGGCAGATGGGAATTTACCAAGGCCTAAGCGAATACAAGCCCGATGCGCAAGCGAGTGCGCCAATCCTGGCATACACTCGCTTGCGCTTCGGGCTTGTATTGGTAAGAAGCTTTCTGCCGCTCGCATTAGTAAGAATAGTGGTAACCGCGACTCCGGGCATCGTCGTTCTGGGCTGGGCGTTTTACGTTTCACAGCAGACGGGTACCGAGTTCTTGGCCGGATCGCGCAGTATTCCTTGGGGAGGATTAATCGACTGGCCGTTCAAGGCTTATTTTGACTGCTTGAGGATCGATATTAGGGGCTCCGATGAGAATGATGTCATTTACTCAACCAGTTGCGCGATTTGCCTTTTCGTTGTTGGTCTAAATGTCGTCGCGCGCGTAAGGCAGCAACCACTGTTGCTCGCGGTTGTGCCTCACGTTGTCTTGATGACAATGACTGGCAGCATCGTCTGGGAAGCTGGCGTTGGTTTCTTCAAGAACACCAGTTCCATCGTGCTATTGGGAATCATGCTACTGCCCTTGCGCGGGAATTGGTTGTTGCGAGCGGCATTGATAGGGACCTTTGTCGCCAGTCTGCACTATCATTATCGCGCGGATTTTCGACATCAGAGTTTTCTGCCTCCTTTGGAACAGACCATGGCTGTGGTGAGTGCATATTCGCCAGGTCAACTCAAGGTTGTCCCTACAGATCTTGCGGCAGTTGGGCAGAGTGAACTGCGAATGATATCAAGTCGCCCATCAAGCCCGCCGTATGCGGGGCGGTTCTCTTATGTGCATCGCCAAGCGAAGACCTTTGTAGTTCGGGTAACGAATACATCCAGCGTTACCTGGCCCGCAAGTCTACCGGGTGCCGCAGCCATTACTTGTGGCCGAATGCTTCGAGATGGGGAAGTGGTGTTGCAGGAGGATCGATTGCCAATGTACAAGGATGTGGCACCTGGCCAGTGGATCGATTTTTTTGTCACAGTCCCAGTGAGTAATTCTCCAACTTCAACCAAATTTGTTCGGGTTGGTCTAGTACATGATGGAAAGAGTTGGTTTTATTGGGACGATGAAAAACAGAAACTCGACTTACCCTACTGACTTCTTTAGATAATTTCTTTGGATCTCGAGTAACAGTTATGGATGACTGGGTATTTACGATTCGACAACGACTTCGGCGATCCAAGCGTCGGCTCAAGTTCTCTGCAGCGGCATTGCTGTTTTTTCGATATCGCTATCTTATCGGATTTATCCTATTTGGTTTCCTTTCGATCATAGTCGAGCTAGTGCTGTTGGCGGCGGCGATTCCCAACACGTGGTCAGCCAATCTTAGAACGGTTACTGCCTTTGCCGCGGGGCTGCTGGTCAGTTACGTTCTAAACGCAAGTCTCAATTTCCAAGTTCCGCGGCAGCATTTCTGGGCTACTTTTTTTCGGTTCGCGGTTGTTTCCGTGGCATCCTTTCTGCTCAACATGAGCGTCCTGGGATTCGTACAAGCGGAACTCGATACCAGTTACGCAATATCGCGTCTGGTTACTTCCGGGATTTTGTTCTTGCTGGCTTACTACGTGCATCGCAAGCTGACATTCCGACTGGACCGAAATTTCGGCATCGCGGTCTACGCATCTCCGAAAGAACACGTTCGACGCGTTTTTCTGAAAGTGGGACGCAACTGCGACCATGTGCATGTGGACTTAGTCGACAAGTCGTTCGACAGTAATGCCGAAGTCGATTTGAAGAAGATTCAGCTCGCTCGATCATTGTGGCCCAGCGTTCCGTTTGCTCTCCATTTAATGACGCGCCGACCGCAGTGCTGGATTGAGGCGACACTACCCTATGTCGATTGGTACCTATTTTCATTGGCTAGCGATAATCCACTGGAACCACTCATAGCGCAATGTCATCTGGCCAATAAAAAGGTCGGCGTTGTTTGGCATGTGGCCGATCCTTTGCATCAGTTGTATGCGTACCTTGCCCACGTCGATTTCGTGATGGTGCTCGGTATCGCCAAACCGGGTTTTTCCGGACAGAAGATTGCTCCACTGGCGCTCGATGTGATCAACATGTTGGAGCGCATTCGCTCGCGATATCAATTCGAACTGATGTTTGACGGTAGCGTGAATAGCGAGACGGTGTCAGCCATTCCTGCTCGATATGTCGTCGCCGCCAGCAGCGTACTCAAAGCTGCACAACCGGCACGAGTCATTTACACATTGAAAACAGGTGCACGGCATGAACGGCGCGCGGCTTAAAGAAGACATCATGGATGCCCTTTGGCGCGTGGTGGATCGCCATGACTCCATTGTGTCAGCAACTCTGACAGGTAGCTTTGTAAATTCTCCCACCCTCGATGGATTGAGCGATATCGACTTTGTTGTCATCGCCGACCACCTCAATCAGACTCGATTCATGCAATATCAGCGAGATTTTGCCGCCGAATTGCAGCCCGTTCTCGAGAAATCAGGTTACCGCTTGCAGATCAATCCGACATTAGGGCCGTTGAAATTCAATGAGCCTGACTTAGCGGTGCTGCATTTGATGTTATATTCCGAGCAATCCCATAGCGAACATGTGATTAACAGTCCGTTCACTTGCTTGGATTGGCAATCATCCACGGTATTTCGCAAGCGATCCATGGCGGAAGTGTATCCCGCATTCGGTCTACAACCTCGTCACTTTGTTTCCGCCCGCCGCAGTATTTCAGATTATCTTCGCGATTTTCGTAATTCAGTCGTCTCCTATCGCGAGCTGGTTTGTGATCGCGATGGTTACCGCGAAAAGCTCTGTAGCAAGTCGATGGATAGTCGCGACCGGCACGAATTCGCTTATCATGTGATGCGATTTTTGATGCTGAACTTGGTGAAACTGGTCAGTCGCACGAACGAGAATTCTTGGCGGCTGGACGAACTGATGGATCGCTACTTTGAGATTTTTCCATTTGGGCAAGAGGATGCACGGACAGTGCTGGTGCAGCTTGCCGCGAAAAAGCGCCACATCGATTATGCTGTTTCGATCGACCAGCTTGATCGACGATTGGAACGATTCATTGCCGATTTCGAACAGCAGTTTCGTAGCGCGTTTATTGATGAAGCCACTCGCCACGTGGTATTTCGCCATGCTCCGACCCATGCCAATCTTGGTCCAACGCGATTTCTTGGCCGGTCCGACCTATCGATAGTGCCCGATGGCGACGACTCGGTCTCCGACTGGCGAGCCATCGGAGATATGCTGCAAGACTGGCGGCCCGAGAGAGTCTATGCCTCTCCTTTGTTGCGATGCCGAGAAACGTTTAGTCGATTGGGCATCGATCAAGAGCAGATCGTCACCGACAATCGGCTGATTGAAATGAACTACGGACTATGCGAATTGTTGACAACTGGCGAAGTGCGAGCACGCTACCCACAGTTGTTTGAAGACTGGCACCGAGCGATCGACTCGCGTTTTCCTGGTGGTGAGAACTCGTCCGATGTAATGAAACGCACTAGCGCGTTCGCGCAAGAACGATGGACGCACGGCAGTGCCAGTTCACTAACTTGCACACACAATGTCGTGCTGCGCAACTTGGTCGGAGATCTATTGAACGTGCCGCTACACCAGAGATACCGCATTCAGATTCCGCACCTGGCACCCATCGAGCTAGTATCGACACAGCGATTCGGGTTGTTCGTCAATCTTACGGAATCCGCCGAACGAGAACTCTTTCGTAATTTCTCGACCACGCCAACTTCCGTGCGCGTGGCAAGTTAAGGGTCACCGCCGGTGCAAATACTTATTCCAATGGCAGGAGCTGGACAGAGATTTCGCGACGCTGGATTCGAACTGCCGAAACCGCTGCTCGGAATCGACGGCCAGCCAATGATTGCACGGGTTGTGGCGGATCTTCCTGCGGCATCCAAGCTTGTGTTCGTTGTACACGGTCAACACATAGCTGAGCACAGAATCGATCGGCAGTTGCTCGACCGCTTTCCCGCGAGCGAAATTGTTATTGCTCCGGAATTAACGCAAGGTCAAGCGTGTACGGTACAACTTGGACTTCCGCGGTTAATACCCGACGAGGATGTCTTGGTTGCAGCCTGCGATAATACTCATCTTTACGATGAGCGCAATTTTCAGCAACTAACTAGTGACCGGTCAGTCGATGCAGTTATCTGGACTTATCGCCGCGAACCTCGCGTGCTGGTCAATCCAAACTGGTACGGCTGGGTAAGTGCCGACGAAGCTGGGCAAGTCAGACAAGTTTCCGTGAAGAAACCCATTTCACAAAGTCCGCTGAATGATCATGTTATCAGCGGCACATTTTGGTTCCGGTCGGCTGCCCTCTTGGGCAAGTCGATCGGCCAGTTGATATCGGCGAACGTGCGAGTCAACAACGAATTTTACCTTGACTCGGCTCTATCGCTGATGGTCGAATCCGGCAACCGGGTGCGAGTATTTGAAGTGGACAAATATATTGGCTGGGGCACTCCCGACGATTACAACGACTACCATTTATGGAGCAAGTATGTCCGCAGTCGGCGCTAATTCTGCAGTGATTCCAATCGATGACTTGAGACTGCGCAAACAAATCCAACGGTTTTTGGTTGTCGGTGGCAGTTCGGTAGCAGTGGACTTGCTGGCTTATTGCGTGCTGCTTAATTGCGTCGACCGAATGACCGCCAAAGGGCTTGCGTATCTTGCAGGAGTGCTGATCGGGTTTGCTGGGAACAAGTTGTGGACCTTTGAATCGCGGCAACTCTCTTTTTCCGAGCCCATTCTTTATATCGTGGTCTACGCGTCGACGCTGGTGATCAATATTGCGATCAACTCCTTGGTTTGCAGCTACTTGGAATCGATGATGCTGGCATCGTACACGGCACAGATCTGGGGATTCTTGTTCGCGACAGGAGTGACCACGGTGCTCAATTTCGTTGGTCTCAAATTCGTCGCTTTTCGACGAGCACAATTGGAAAGGACTTCCTATGCTGATGATCGCACATCGAATTAATACGACTAAGCAACTGCTGGCGGTACCGCCTGAGTACGGAATCGAAGTCGACTTGCGAGATCACGGTGACCGGATCGTGCTGCAGCACGATCCGTTTATCCAACCAGGCGCCGAAGATTTCGGAGACTTCCTACAATCGTACCACCATCGGCTCATTATTCTGAACATCAAGAGCGAACGGATCGAGCACAGAGTTCAGAAAATGATGCTCGAATTCGGAATCGAGAATTACTTTTTTCTCGATTCTTCATTTCCCATGATGCGTTTATTGGCCGATCAAGGCGAATCGCGCCAAGCGATTAGGTTTTCGGAATTTGAACCGATCGAGTATACTTTGGCCATGGCCGGAAAAGTCGCGTGGGCGTGGATCGACTGCTTTACACGCTTGCCGATCACGTCGATGAATTATGGCCTGCTAAAAAGGAATTTTCGCCTGTGCTTGGTCTCGCCGGAATTGCAGGGTCGATCTGTCGACACAATCCCCGAATTCATGCAACAATTGGGTCCCTACGAAATCGACGCTGTCTGCACAAAGCGACCCGATCTGTGGCTGTCAATCGAATCCAAACGACTTGCAGCATGATCTGCTTGTTTAGATGGACAGCGCCACTTTCATTTGCAGTGGAAAGAACAAGTCGTTGCAGCGAAATCGTTTAACCCGCAGCCGCTAGGCGAGGATTGGGTTGAGTTTTCGAACTTATTGCAAAGCCAAGCTCAACCCACTCCTCGCCTAGCGGCTGCGGGTTAAACGCAAGACCGTTCACCGAACGTGGGATAAGCTTCCAGCTTGTCAACCTGTAGCGGAGTTTCACCATTG
>SYJV01000248.1 GCA_005798335.1 Planctomycetaceae bacterium
GATCGGCTTGCTGCTGCTGAACCAATTGGGATGGGCTAGCGATTGAATCTTTTGTCGCTTTCGTTTCCACCCACGTGCTGCTGACAAAATCATCGTCCAAATGCTCCATGCGGAAAATCAGATCGGTCATCCGTTCGCCGATAGAGAACCACATCTGGCCGTACATCTTCATACCTTCACGTTTGTACTCGACCTTCGGATCCATTTGCGCGTAGCCTTTGAGGCTGATCGCGCTGCGCAAATGATCCATGGCTAGCAAATGGTCTTTCCAAGCTGCGTCCACGATTCCCAACAGGACTTGGCGCTCCATACGCCGCATTTCGGGAAAGTATCGGTCATCGATGGCTTGCGTAACTTTTTTCTGCAACTCCGTTTGATCCAGCGCGCAAAGCGCATGTTCATCCAATTTGACTTGTAGAGTTTGGTCCAAGAAGTTGCTGAGCGAATTCATTGCACCATTGCCACCGGAAACGCTTTGCACGGTGGCATTGCCGTCGGAATTGCCAAAGAACTGTTTGACTTTTTCCATCGCCAGAGATGCTTTGGAATAAGCTGCCGAGTGATTGGCCTCGCTGTGAGTAACGAGGTATTGCCGAACTTCGTCCAGCGTGGTGCCACTGATCTGTTCTGGCGTAATCTGTGCTTCAAAACGTGCTGCCGCCCATTGGGCAAGTGAATCGCGATCCAGACGAAACTGATTGGGGCCTACCGCTCGCCCGTATCGAGAGATGCCTACCATCACTGGATACTCAAGTTCCTTTCGCCGGTAGCCAGCCTCTGCCATATCCGTCAGCTTCTTTAGGATTGCGTCGGTCTCGAGGCTGCGAACTTCCTCAATGGGAATATCAATGCCGAACTTATTCTTCATCCAACCCAGGAGCATGTGGCAACCATAATCTTCGTGCAGCAATCCCGCTCCCTCGGTCAAGTCGATCGCGCGCAATTGCGCCACGGCGCGCTCGATCAGTTTTTCGTTTAAGTCATTGCGCTCAATTTTGCGTAAATCGTGAACGCGGTAATTGGTGCCGTATTTAGTATTCATCCATTTGGCGAGCGCTTCCCAATTCCATTCCGCCTCATCTTCTGTGTCAGGGATATTTTCCTCGACAGCATCGTGAATTTGTGTTTCCGCCGAGCGTTCGGCGGAATCGAGGGCATAGTTTGCAGCGGTGGCGGGATCCAAGTTGCGAAAATCGTGCGCTTCCAGTTGGCAAGACAAGCGAGAGCTGGCCCACTTCGAGTACGCTTCGGCACCGACCATAGGATTGAGATAGGTCGTTACCGCGTGTTCTATTTGTTGACGAATTTGATCGATGATCAATTGCCGGCAACTGATACCCTCGAGAATCTGTTGGCGGTACGAGTAGATTCGCTTGCGCTGCTGGTCCATAACTTCGTCGTACTCAAGCAAGTTCTTGCGAATCTCAAAGTTGCGTTCTTCGACCTTCTTTTGCGCGGCGGTGATACGACGGCTAACAAAAGTACTTTCGATGGGTTCGCCGTTGCCCATCCCCAACTTACCCATCATGGCGCGAACCCAATCACCGGCAAAGATGCGCATCAAATCATCTTCCAGCGAAAGATAAAACCGACTGCTACCAGGATCTCCCTGGCGACCGCAGCGGCCTCGCAACTGCAGATCGATGCGTCGCGATTCATGGCGTTCGGTGCCGATCACGTAAAGACCACCGTTTTGACGAACGGAGTTACCCTCTTCCTTCATCTTTTCTTTTTTCTCGATCTCACTTACCAGCCCATCCCATTCTTCGCGCGGCACATCCAGCCGTGTGGGATAGCGATCCTGTAACTGCGCCCAGGCCATCGTTTCCGGGTTGCCGCCGAGAATAATGTCCGTTCCACGGCCGGCCATATTCGTAGCGATTGTCACACCTCCCAGCCGACCGGCTTGTGCGATGATCTCCGCCTCGCGCCGATGGTGCTTGGCATTGAGGACTTGGTGGGGAATGCCGCGTCTGTCGAGCAAGCTAGAAATCTGTTCACTTTTTTCAATCGAAACAGTTCCGACGAGCACGGGCCGGCCTTTGCGCGTGACCTGTTTCACGTCGCTTGTCGCCACACGTTCCTCTTGACGAGTTTCCTTGTCGGCGATGATCACAGCCTCTTCCGTCTGTTTGGCAATCGTGCCAACAATTTGCCGACCATCGTTCAGAACGATATTGTCCCACTTGATGCAATACTCAATATCATCTGCAACTGCGTGGTATTTCTCATGTTCGGTAAGAAAAATTGTGTCGGCATATTCGATGCGCTGCATCTTGCGATTGGTCGGTATGGCGATCACGTCCAGTTTGTAGATCTTCCAGAACTCGTTCGCTTCGGTCATCGCGGTACCGGTCATACCCGAGATTTTTTTGTACAGCTTAAAAAAATTCTGTAGCGTAATGGTCGCGAGAGTTTGGGTCTCTTCCTTGATCTTGACGCCTTCTTTAGCTTCCACGGCTTGGTGCAGTCCATCGCTCCACTGCCTGCCTTCCATCAAGCGTCCCGTGAAATCATCGACGATGATGATCGCACCTTCTTTGACAACATAATTCACGTCACACTTGTACAAGAAATGTGCTTTTAGCGCATTGTCGATCAGGTGCGGCCATTCCATGTTACCCGCTGTATAAAAACTCTCCACACCGGCCAATTTCTCGGCGGTGCGCACGCCTTCATCGGTGAGATTGACCGTATTGTCTTTCTCACTCACGATGAAATGCTGGTCTTTCTTCAGTTGGCGCGCAACTCGGTCAGCTTCTGCGTACTTGCCGACATCTTGATGAGCTGGACCTGAAATGATCAAAGGAGTACGGGCTTCGTCGATGAGAATATTGTCCACTTCATCGATCACCGCATAGCTTAACGGCCCTTGTACCTGTTGGTACTGTTTGGGAAAGCGGTCGTCGCCTCGCGCGGCCAAACGCATGTTATCGCGCAAATAGTCAAATCCCAATTCGTTATTTGTGGCATAAGTAATATCGCAGGCATACGCTTCTTGTCGTTCGTCGTTTCCTAGCCCGCTTTGAATTGCCCCGACCGTCAATCCAAGGCCCATATACAGCGGCGCCATCCATTCCATATCGCGCCGCGCAAGGTAGTCGTTAACGGTCACGACGTGGCACCCTTTTCCAGCCAGTGCATTCAGATATGCGGGTAGGGTTGCAACCAGCGTCTTGCCTTCGCCAGTGACCATCTCGGCAATCATGCCACTATGCAACACGATCCCACCGATCAACTGAACGTCGTAGTGGCGCATCTTCAGATATCTTCGGCCACCTTCGCGGCACACTGCGAATGCTTCGACCAACAGGTCATCCATCGTCGCGCCTGCAGACAATCGCTGGCGAAAGATCGTGGTCCGCTCGCGCAGCTCGGTGTCCGTCAGCCGCATCATTTTTTCTTCGAGCGCGTTGATTTGCAGGACTTTGGTCTCAAAGCGTTTGATTTGCCGCGCGTTACTCGAGCCAAACAGTCCCGTCAAACTTCGTTCGACGCCTTGAAGGATACTTGAGAAAAATAGACCAGTACCTTCCCAAACACGTTCCAAAACTTCCATGGCGACTCTGAACTCAATTCAAGAGAAACGGGAGCAACTGACCACTGATAAATCGACTGTGGACTAGTCAAACAATAGGCTCGAACTGGAAACCTTCCTCACACGCTTGGATTTGCCCCGCAAATCGACACTCCCTTGCTGACATTCCGCTCGCTTAAGTTTGTACTCAAAAACTAAAGCGAAGCGAGTGATTGCTGAGCCCAAACTGGGCCGTACAGCAACGGAAGATAGGCGCTTATTCACTGTTGCCAGCGAAGCTCTCCGTGTGAGCCTACCATTGTTGTTCCAGCCTGCGCAAACCACATCTGCGTCTACATTTTTCTAACATAAAGGGTATAGTTTCCCGGTTGCGCGGTCAACGGCGCCTGATCCTCGATCTCTATCCCACTAGTCTGGTGTACCCACGGCAGTTGAACGAACGCGGACCATGCCAAACAGCGAGTCCCGCTTTTCAAATTGAAAGCTGATGTGCCATGCGATTGCTAGCACCATTACGCGGCGAGCGGCATACTCGATTTTAGGCGAGCGGCAGATGGGAATTTACCAAGGCCTAAGCGAATACAAGCCCGATGTGCAAGCGAGTGCGTCAATCCTGGCATACACTCGCTTGCGCTTCGGGCTTGTATTGGTAAGAAACTATCTGCCGCTCGCCTTAGTTCAGCGTAATTGCTAGCCATGACAGAAAACTCTGCTTTTCACTCACCTTAAATTACTACTGTGAGCAGCTATTTACGCGGTTAATTCAACCCATTCTTTGTGTTTTTCGCAAAACTTCCAGACGGATTGGTTTTGCAAATGTCGTGAAACGCTATATTTTTGCGTCGAAATGTGTTTCTCACGGTAACTTTTGGAGGTTTTCCACATGGTTTCTCTTCTCAGAATCAGCCTAGCCGTCGTCATCGCTGCAGCTTGTTCCCCATCGGTCAACGCCGGCGGTTTGCTAAAGCGAGGTTGTGGCAGCGGATGCGGTGCTCCAGCGCCAGTATGTTGTGCTCCTGTCAAGACATGTCGCCCAGTATGCGCACCCGTTCGTACTTGCCGACCCGTTTGCGCACCGGTTCAGACTTGCCGAACTGCCTGCGCACCGGTCCGCATTTGCTGCCCGGCGCCCGTTGCTTGCGCACCGGTTCGCGTTTGCGCTCCAGCGCCAGTATGCTGTGCACCAGTGCGGACGTGCGCCCCAGTTTGCAAGCCAAAATGTGCGCCGGTTTGCGATCCATGTGCCACTTCATGCGGCAGCTCGCGAGGCAAGATCCTTGGTAAGCTGTTAGGCGGCCGACGCGGATGCGGCAGTGGTTGCTAAAGTACAGTTCGTCGCTGCCGCTTGCACAAAACGTGCCGAGGGCAGTGCGAGCGATAATCGATTTGCAAGCGGACCTTTAGTGGTCCGCTTTATTTTTTTTGGTACAACTATCAAATAACTTTCGATGAGCTTATGGAGTACTTTTGCAAAGGCGTTGAATGGACAGTCAGCAACTCAACAGACTATTCGTTCGACTTGGTTTCAGTTGCCTGGTTGGTATGGCAACTCTCTGGCGAGACATCATTATGAATAGAGAGCGATCGGTACCCCATCGTTGCAAAATTCTGCCGCGAATGTTTCGACGAAACGATTGTTGGTAATACCTTTGGCCGGCAGGCGTAACCTCAGTTCCGTTTGATGAATCGGCGATAGCGCATCCCATCGTTCCTTACTTTAATGACTGGGCTCAATGATTCAGCGCGCAGAATAAAAAATAGGCTGACCCGTTCATGTATACCGTCATGGGCCGGTGTTTAACTCATGAAGAAATCGAATTTCAAGCCCAAGCGTCGATACCGCGCGACGCAATTGTGGAACGCCATCTGAAGGTGTGCGAGGAATGCCGAAGCGCCCTGGCTCAAGAGCAATTGTTTGACGAAGTTCGCAATGCAGTCCGTGGCGACTTTCAAGACCCATTGAGTCGCCTGCCAATATTGGGTCGAGGTGAACTATCCGAGTTGGACGATGTCCCTACGCCAGGCTATCGAATCGTTGGCGAACTGCATCGGGGTGGCCAGGGCGTAGTTTTTCGGGCGATTCAGTTGGCAACTCAACGCACGGTGGCGCTCAAACTACTGTTGGCCGGCAGAGCAGCTTCGGCTCAGCAACTTGTGCGATTCCAACGCGAAATCGATATCGCGGCCAGTTTGAGCCATCCCAATATCGTGACGATCTACGACGGTGGGTCGTTCGATGGCCGACATTACTTGGCAATGGAGTATGTCGATGGTTGCAGGCTCGACAAATTCGTTGGCGATCATACTCAAGGCTCAGACGCGACGAAGAGAGAACTCTCCATCAATCAACGGGTAAGGTTGTTTCATAAGATCGCAGTTGCGGTTGGGTACGCGCACTTGCGTGGAGTGATGCATCGCGACCTAAAACCCAGCAATATTATAGTTGATCGGGATGGGGAACCTCACGTCCTTGATTTCGGTTTGGCAAAACTCTCGGAGAGCGAGATAACGGATGGCCATCAATCGCCGACAATTAGTGGAGAGTTTCTCGGCACTCTGGCTTATGCCTCACCGGAACAAACACATGGCAATCCGAAGTTCGTAGACATCAGGACAGACGTTTATTCGCTCGGCGTGATACTGTACGAAATGCTGACAGGCAAATTGCCGTATGACGTGTCGGCTCCCCTATCGGAGACTCTCAACAATATTTGTCAGTCCGCACCTGTACGGCCAACGCGGTTGACTCGGCAAATCGATGATGAACTGGAAACGATCGTTCTGAAGGCGTTGGCCAAAGAGCCTTCGCGGCGCTATCAATCTGGCGAACATTTGGCGCGGGATCTGGATCATTACTTGAATGATCAACCCATCGATGCCAAGCGCGATTCAAGTTGGTATCTGCTGCGCAAGTCCATTCGACATTATCGCACAGCGGTGCTTACCGTTTTGGCGCTAATGGGCGTGGTAGTTGGTGCATTGGTGGTGACATTGGCGTCGCTCCAGCGAGCCATGGAGCAACGAAACGTGGCCATGGCTGCGACAAGGGATGCAGACTTTGCACGCGTTCAAGAGTTGGCCGCGCGACGTAGTGCGGAGGACCGAAGGACCGAGGCTGAAACGCATCGCCGCGAAGCAGAGTTTCAGGCATACGTGGCCAACGTGGCGGCCGCGGATGGTGCATTGGCACAGCACGACGTGGTTGAAGCTTGGGAAAGATTGCAGTCGGCTCCCGAGAATCTTCGCGGATGGGAGTGGAGCCGCTTATTCCACGAGCTGGACCACAGTCGCATGAGGATCGACACCGACACAGCGGCTGTCGCCCACATTGCCATCAGTCCAGATGGTCGATTCGTGGCTTCCTGTAGTACAGATCCATTTGTCAACGTGTGGGACGCTGAGTCTGGAAAACTGGTCGCCAAGATTGAGGGCCCGGCTCGAGCATCGATCGCTTTCAGTCCCAGTGGCGAACATCTGATCATCGGCTGGTGGTCCGGTGTGATCCACTTCTGGAATATCAAGACGCGAGCCAGCGATCGAACGCTGGCGGGACCGACCAACGGAATCGACGATCTGACGTGCAGCCCTGATGGGACCATGCTGGCCGCTTCGTTCCATGCCATCGGTCAGCCAGGGCAACCTATTCTCGCGTACGTCTGGCATCTGTCGGATGGTGAAGTCGTCCAGCGGTTCACGTTGGACTATTGGCATATCACGGACATGGCGTTCAGTCCCGATGGTGAGTCGTTGGCCATGATTCGTTTCGATGGAGGCAGCGTATGGGATATTGGCACCGGCGAGTTGAGATCTCGCTTGACCGACCAGCCCGGCGCTGAGCACTGCATTGCCTGGAGTTTCGATGGGCTGTTGATCGCCACAGGGGGTGCTGATAATCAAATCCATGTGTGGGACGCGCGCTCAGGCCAACATCGCTTTGCCCTAGCCGGACATTCAGGAGCCGTGCGCGCGGTCCGGTTCGGTCCCACCAACGGCTACCTTTATTCTGGAGCGCGCGACAAGACGATTCGCGCGTGGAATATCAAGTCTCAAACGGTAAGCCGTGTTTGGCACGGACATCAGCGCGTTGTCTCCGATCTTGCAATCAATGCTGACGACTCGCGTATGTTGTCTGGTTCAGGAGACGGAACGGTGAGAATTTGGGATGCCATCCCCAACCGTGCCCCGAACATGCTCCTAGGGCATTCGGCACAGGTTAATACCATCGCTTTTTCGCCAGATGGAAGATTGTGTGCCACGGCGTCGTGGGATCAATCTGTTAGAATTTGGGATCTCGCGGCCCGCCGCCAGATTGCAGTGCTAACTCATGACGCTCCGATGCATGGTGTTGCTTTCAGTCCCGACGGCAAACAACTGGCGACCTGCGGTTGGAATGGACTGGTCAAGGTCTGGGACGCGATCAAGCATCACGAATTGGCGGTGTTACAAGGTCATGCAGAGGGATCGCGAGTCCATTCTGTAGCGTATGCGCCGGGTGGCGATTGGTTTGTAACCGGATCGTCCGATGATTCGCTGCGAATTTGGAACGCGCATGACCATAAGCTAATTACAGTGCTGCATGGGCACTCGGATCATATTCACACAGTGACGATCAGTGCCGACGGAAAATGGCTGGCCTCTGCTGGGCATCAATCGGTGGTAGTCTGGGACGCGAAGTCCTTCGTCCAACAGAGGTCTTTTCCTCGAAGAATGGAACAGGACGATTTTTCGCTCGCCTTTCATTCCAATAATATCTGGCTGGCCGCGGGTTCGGATCTGGGTGAAATGACGGTTTGGGATGTTGTATCGGGCAAGCCAGTCAGGAAACTCTCCGGCCATACTGACGAAATACACTCGGTCGCTTTTGCACCAGATGGAACGAGGATTGCGTCGGCAGCCTTCGATGGAAAAGTCAAATTGTGGGAGGTGAAGAGCGGTCGGGAACTTGCCAATCTGACTGGACTCGAATCACCCGCCATAACGCTTGCTTTCAGTCCCGACGGCCGGACTCTATTGGCAGGCCTTCAGAATGGTCAGGTCAAGATTTGGCAAGCGGCTGAGCCAGTCCAATCGTCGCCAACCAATTGAGGTGCGGCAACTCTGCAACTTCAATGCGCAAATAGTTCGACATTCCAAGGTACTGCGAGATTGTAGGCATCACTTCGAACACTCTGTTCAACGATTCCGTGAAAATTGCGGCAGACAAAGTCGCTGTGTACGAATAGCTATATATGGATACCACGCGAGCGAGCTTGTTGATCCGCATCAAAGACCCGCGCAATACGCAGGCCTGGTCGGAGTTTCACGAATTGTATGCGCCTTTGTTATATCGCTATGCACGGTCGAGGGGACTAAGTCATGAAGACGCGGAAGATGTACGCTCGACTTGTTATGAAGCTATTGTTCGACAGATACCACATTTTGATTACGACTCCCAAAAGGGAGGCTTTAAGGCATGGTTGCGGACTTTGGTCAATCGGCGAGTGGTCGACCTACTGCGACGGCAGCGTCAAGCAACTAGTGTTCCCCTCGTCGAAGATCTCGCCAGTTCCGATGGTACCGCCGATGAACTGTGGGACCATCATTGGAATCAACAACACCTGCGGCATTGCATGAAACTGGCCGGCTTGCAAGTGTCTTCGCAAACCTATGAGATATTTCGCTTGCTCGTTGAAGATCAAAAAAGCGTTGGCGACGTATGTCGAAAGCTGAGTGTGAATTCAAACCAAGTGTATAAAGCTAAGTCCCAAGTTCTCGCAACCATTCGGGAACTGATGCAAGCCACCTGCGACGACTAGTGCCTTGTCAACAATTATTGGACAGCGCCACATGACTACGCAATACGAGCCCGAAGCGCAAGCGAGTGAATGACTTGCACCGACTCACTCGCTGGCGCTTCGGGCTTGTATTGCCAGTGGAACCGCACGCTCCGGCGAGACATCAATATGAAAAGAAAACGATCGGTTACGAAGCGTCGCCATAAGTTTGCGCGATCGACTCGACGGCGGTTACTGTTCCTTGAGGAGCTGGAGGAGCGGGCTCTTCTCGCTGTCTTTGTAGTAAACTCAACGGCCAACACGCCGGACAGCGGCGAGGTTCCGGCTGTTTGTGATACAGCATTGCGTCCAAGTAAGGATCCACCGATTCCGGCCAGCGGCATCTGTACTCTGAATGCGGCAGTCACTTCTGCGAATGTGAACCCTGGCTTCGATACGATTCGATTTGACATTCCCGGGACTGGGGTTCCAACGATTGCTCCGCCCGGGAGTTTCAATTTCTTCGTTTACGATCCCGTGCTGATAGATGGCAGAACTCAGCCAGGCGGAACTGTCGAACTGCGCGGAATTCAAATCAACCTGTCGACACTTATTATTGCATCGAGCAATGGTTCCACGATCCGCGGACTTACATTCAATCAGTCAGGGATCGGTGTATCTAGCGACAACAACAGCATTGTTGGCAATACCTTTGGATTGACGCCGTCCGGCGGAGCATCGGCTCCGTTTGATGGTTCGGCGATCGCAGTTACGGGAAACAACAATATCATTGGAGGCATGTCAGCGTCTGAGCGCAACGTCATTGCAAACTACGGCGGAGGCATTAGCGTTAATCGATTCACAGGATCAGAGATATCGGGCAATATCATCCGCGGCAATTACGTCGGTATTAATTCGACCGGTAGCGTTGCCCAGCCAATGACGGAAGACGGCATCGCTGTGAGATTCGCCAGTAACACCTTGATTGAACGCAATGTCGTTGCAGCCAGCAAGTTTGGTATATCGGTTAGTGGCAACACTGCGACTGGAAACGTAGTGACCGGCAATTTCGTGGGAACTAATGTCGATGGAACGGTTACCGACCCAGACGGTCAAGCCGGCAACAGCGACGATTTCGGCAACGGCAAAGGGATCATTGTCAACGACGCACCGGGCGTGTTGATTACTAACAATGTGATCGCGGGCTCGACTGGCAAGGGTACCGACTTGGGCTTTGGAATCCATTTTTCCAATCCAAACGCTGCCGGGGCAATCGTGAAAGGTAACAAGATCGGCGTCAACGCCACTGGCACGGCGCGCCTGGGCAACAAGTCGGACGGCATCTTCATCGAGCGGGTCAGCAACATTACGATCGGTGGGACATCGGAGACTGATCGCAACATTATCTCAGGCAACGGCGGAGACGGCGTAACCACATTCGGCAGTGCCACCAATCCCGCGTCGAACCATGTGATACTCGGAAACTACATCGGTGTGGATGCAACCGGCGAGCTGGATTTCGGGAACAAGTTCCGTGGCGTCCACCTCGATTCGATCTCAGCCAATAATATCGTCGGAGGTGATGCACCTGGTGCTCGCAATGTTATTTCAGGCAATGACTCCGATGGTGTGATCATCGCGCTTGCGGGAGCCGAGAACAATGTTGTCAAAGGAAATTACATCGGCACCGACAAAGATGGAGTATCAGGTGTTCCCAACGGTGGCTCGGGAATTTTCATTCTGAACGCCAAACTAAACCGGATCGGTGAATCATCAGGCACCAGCTTTATTCGCAACGTCATTGCCGCTAATACACTGCATGGCGTGCGAATCCAAGGTGACCAGGCGACCGACAATGTCGTGGCTGGCAACTTCATTGGCACCGACAAGGACGGCTTAGCCGCTCTGCCGAACACTTTGCATGGCGTGAATCTGTTGAACGCTGGCAAGAACCGAATCGGTGATGTATTTGCCGGCCTGCCTTCGAACGCGAATTTTCCTGGCAATGTTATCGCAGCTATCGAAGACGGTATTCGCATCGAAGGAGCCACGGCGACCCAGAATCAAGTGCTCAGCAACCTGATCGGCGTCGATAAATCTGGAACCACGCCTTGGCCGATTCAAGCCAAAGTCGGTATTCATGTCGTCGATGCGACCAACAATCGTTTAGGTGTACCGAGCCCAGCCTCACCGTCCCCCGGAGGAAACACGATCTCGAATAACGTCCGCGGAATTCATGTTCAAGGTTCCGGAACTGCTGGCACCGGGACTGTTGGCGCGATATTCGGCGGAAATTTTATAGGTACTGATTCGACGGGAAATCTACCGGCTAGAAGCAATCCGCTAGCCAATCGACTGGAAGGCGTCTTCATCGAGAACTCTTCCAATAACTATGTCGGCGGCCACGTAACCGGCGAACCAGAGCTTCCGACCAATATCATCGCCGGCAATGGGGGCGATGGAGTTCGCGTTACCGGCGATAACGCGGCCGGCAATTCGATTCTAGGAAACAAGATTTTTGCGAACGGCTTGTTGGGAATCGACTTGGGTGGCAACGGACTGACTCCGAATGATGAACTGGATAATGACACGGGTCCCAACGAATTGCAAAACGCTCCCTTCGTAGCGCCGGTCGTTCGCGACGGTGGCCGTCGGGAGATCTTTGGATCGATCTCCAGCAAACCCAACACGCGATACCGAATCGAACTGTTTGCCAGCCAAGCCGCCGACCCGTCTCGTTATGGAGAAGGCCAGCTACGCGTTGGAGTGAATGACAATGTAGCCACCAACTCCGCCGGGTTGGGCACGTTCACCTTCGAAGCCGGCCTCGTTTCGCCCGGCCAGTTCATTACCGCTACCGCTACGAATCCCTCCGGTGGAACTTCGGAGTTTTCTTGCGCGACAAGTCAAGCCGTCGCCACCAATGGAGGCGTTTTCGGGGTCACACATACCAACAATGCTGGTTCAGGATCGCTCCGACAAGCCATCTTGGATGCGAATTCGTTTGCCGGATCGGACACGATCGTCTTTTGCCTGGCAGGCGAAGGTCCTCACACCGTTGTTCCAGCAACTGCACTGCCAGCCATATCCGATCTGGTGGTGATCGATGGGACAACACAGCCTGGGGCGTCGTGCAATACACAAACCAGTGGTGAGCTGAACACCAAACTGCAAATTCAGTTGGATGGTTCGGCAGCGGGCGCTGCGAGCCACGGGTTGCAAATTACGGCCGGAAACAGCACGATCCGAGGGCTGGCCATCAATCGGTTTGACGGTTCTGGAATTTTCATTGCTGGGGCTGGTGCAAATCGAGTTGAATGTAGCTTTATCGGTACGGACTTGGCCGGCGCATCGATTTCGAGAAACCTCTTGGATGGAATCACCATCGATCGTTCGCCGCTGAATGTGCTGGGTGGTATTGAACCCGATAAATGGAACTTGATTTCTGGCAATCAGCAAAACGGAGTGGCCATTCTCGGCTCGTCTGCCAGCAGCAATAAAATCTTGGGGAATCACATCGGAGTCAACGCGCAAGGCAATGCTCCATTGGCCAATGCGACCGGAATCAGAATCGCCGATGCCTCAGACAACGTGGTCGGTGGAGCGGTCGGGAATGTGATTTCTGGTAACGGCCAAGAAGGAGTGTTTCTCGTTGACACGTCGGCAGTTCCCGGGACCGCCGCGAACAACATTGTGCTTGGCAATCGAATTGGCACCAACTCGGCTGGCACTTCAGCAGTACCCAACCAAATTGGCGTTCGCATTTTTGAAACCGGCGGCAATCGTCTCGGCGGTTCGCCACCGAAATCCACTGACTTCTTCGGTAACGTAATTTCTGGCAATTCGCAGCTCGGCGTCCTCATCGCTGGCATCGGCGCCGCCAATAATGTAGTCGCTGGCAATTTGATCGGCACTGATACCAGCGGCAAAAAGAGGCTGCCCAATCTTCTCGGAGGCGTCTCCTTGGGCAGCGACGCAGCCAGTAACCAGATCGGCGGATCAACGGCCGTCGAACGCAACATCATTTCTGGAAACAACTCCGATGGCATTCGCATCAGTGGAGTTGCCCTGTTTCCGGCTCACGACAACAAAGTCATCGGCAATTACATTGGTACCGACATTGAAGGCAAAGTAGCGCTACCGAATGGTCAAGCGCCGAACAACCTGGCGAGTGGAATTCGTATCGCTGAATATGCCGCCAACAATTTTCTCGGTGGTGCGACCGAGGGCGAGCGAAACTTGATCTCGGGCAATACTCAACACGGCGTGTTTATCGATGGCCCCGACGCCAAGAGCAATCGCATTCGCGGTAATTACATTGGTACCGACGCAGCGGGTACGGCGCGACTTGGCAATTCGGCCAGCGGCATTTTTGCCTCCAATTCACCGAGCAATCGCATTGGAGGCGACAGCGCTGGCCAAGGCAATCTGATATCGGCCAACCAGCACGGCATATGGCTGGATGGTGTTAGCTCAAAAAGCAATATCATTGAAGGCAATCTAATCGGGACCAACTCTAAGGGCTCGATTGGACCGGATCCACTCAACGCGCCCTTGCACAACACGGGACATGGTATCTGGATCAACCAAGGGAGCATCAATCGCATCGGTTTGACTTCAAGCTCGATCGCTCTATGTAATGCGGTGGATACTCCCTCCAATGTGATCGCAGGCAACCGCAGTCAAGGAATACGAATTGAGGGTGACAAGGCCAACGAGAATACCGTCACTTGCAATTCCATTCACGATAACGGGCACTTGCTAGGGTTAAGTGGACATGGGATCGAAGTTACGGCTGGCGCAAAAAACAGTATTCGAGTCAACTCGATTTACGACAACGCCGGTCGCGGAATCGACTTAGGCAATGATGGGATAACGATCAATGGCTTTGGCGACGCCGATAAGGGTGCGAATGAATTACAAGATTATCCGGTGGTAACGGGAGTGCAGTTCGCCAAGGCAAATAACACGACAACTTGGACGCTCAATAGTGCTGCGGACACGAAGTACTTGCTTGACGTGTTTTCCAACGAAGCCCCAGACCCATCTGGTTTTGGCGAGGGTAAGACGCATCTGTTTACCGTGGAATTGATGACCAACAAGGACGGTAATGGTTCCGTTGACGTGCTAAGCAATCCTGCCTCACGCTTTCTTTCCGCCACAGTTACCGATCCAAATGGAAATACTTCCGAGTTTTCCATGATCGACACCGACGGAGACGCTTTGGCGGACGCGTGGGAAACTCAAAATAAAGACCATAACGGCGACGGTAAAGTGGCAGCTTGGGAACGTGGCACGTTTGATTTGAACGAAGATGGCGTCAACGATCACGTGACGGCGCTGTTCTTACCTGGTGCCGATCCGAACCACAAAGATTTGTACGTCGAAGTCGATACGATGCTCGCGGCTGCCGGTGGACTTGCGTTAGCGCAACCCAGCCAAGCTGATCTCAATATTGTCGCGACCGGTAGACCTGGCCAGAACGATGGTTTTGCCAATGCTCCCGATGCGCTCGTGCAGAACCCAGATAGCAAGAACGGCATCACGCTGCATCCGATTTTGAGTGAAACCAATATTCAGCATGAATTGTTTAGTGGAGACTATTGGCCAGAGTTCGACAATATCAAAAGAGACTCTTTTGGCGACCTGGCTGAAAGATTGCACGCCAATTTCGGTCAGATTCTTGCAGCCAAGCGTCTGGTATTCCGTTACGCCTTGTTTGGTGATCAAAACACCGTTAATAGTACATCGGGTATTGGTGAGCTTCCCGACGAAAACGAAATTCCGTATTTCGGCGGTAATGACTTCATCGTCTCCCTCGGTGCTTGGAACACGCGCGGAGGTACTTTGAATCAACAGCAGGGTACGTTCATGCACGAACTGGGACACACGCTGGCGCTTCGCCACGGTGGCGGCGATCATATCCAGTACAAACCCAACTACCATAGCGTCATGAACTACACATGGCAAAATCCCAGTCCGGCAACTATGAACTCGTGGTTTCTCAGCTATTCGGACCAGACGTTTCCAACACTTGACGAGTCTAATCTGATCGAACAACCAGGCTTTGGTGGGCATCCGGGGCACATGACGAGGATTGGTCCGAACCCCGCAACAGTCGTTAACGAACAAGGCCCGGTAGACTGGAACCGCGACAACGACTTCGACGATCCAATGCTAGGTGCGAATCAAATTGCGCGCGACATCAATCGACTTTTCGGTGACATGAACGACGATGGCGAGGTCAACGCGCAGGATGCAAGTCCTGGTGAGACTCTGCACGGTTACGAAGACTGGTCGAGAATACGCTATTACTTTCTTGAGTCCAAGGACGGCAGCGCCGATGGAGTGCACAGCCAAACAGCCAACGATGAGCTTTCGCATGAAACGTTTTTGAAACTGAACGAGTTGGGTGTACCCAAAGATCTGGCTGTGACGGTCAGCACCGATGCAAATCCAGTTCCTGTGGGAGGCGAGCTGACCTATACACTGCGGGCCAAGAACAATGGTCAATCGACGGCCTACGATGTTTTCTTAATCGACAGCTTGCCGCCAACGACAACTTATCTTTCCGGCAAGTCATCGCGAGGCGTTTGTGACTTTGCTCAGCAGTCGGTAACTTGCAGTCTCGACGCACTCAATCCCGGTGCGGAAGTTGTGGTCACGATCAAAGTTACCGTCAACAGCATCGGACTGATCAACAACACTGTCACAATCGAGGGTAACGAGCCGGACCCAAATTCGCCAAACAATACAGCCAGCGTGACCACTGCAGTCGGGTCGGATATATCCGTTGATCGATTCTCTACTACAACTTCCTCTCCAACCGATTTGAGCATTTCCTATTCGATCAGCGGTTCGGCATTGCCGCAGTTCGATATTGCGTTTTTCAACTCCGGCCAGCCAAGGACTCATCCGGCGGCGATAGAAGTCGGGACTCGCATTGCAATCACAAATCCGCTAGACCGAACGCCGGGCATCCACGCGATTTCCGTAAACCAGGCCGTTCTCGGTGACTTAATCGCAAATCTTGACGTAGCCTTCGTGCTCGCCGTCGCGGATTTTGGACGCACGATCGAAGAATCCAACGAATCGAACAATGACCAGTATTTCGTGGGTGCATTCCATCGCACGACCGCTCCTTCATCGCTTGTAATACGAGGACGCGACAGCGGTGGCCGCGATCCGATGGCTGGCGACAAAATTATCGCCTCAATCACCGGCAGCAACTTGGCCATCGACTTCAATAGTCAAGCGACGACTGTTGCACGTACCAGCACGTCTCAATTGGCAATTATTGGAAATGGCGGCGACGATTTTATCGAACTCGACATCGCCATCCCGTTTGTCGCCCACGGCGGCCTCGGCCGTGATACGCTCAAGATAACTGGTATTGGTCAACATTTGAATCTTGTAACTCTGCCCAACCAACAACTTACCGGTGTCGAGTTGATCGACATTTCCGGTTCTGGCGCCAATCAACTCACGCTCGACGCGGCGGAAGTTTTAGCGCTAGTCGGTGCCGGAAACTCTCTGGCGATTCTATCCGACTTTGGCGACACAGTGACTATTGGCAGTGGCTGGAAGGTCACCGGCACTCAGGTTGAGTCCGGCAATTTTATGCGCAGACTTGATCAGGGAACCGCCAAGTTGCTGCTCACGGGACCAGCCGATTGGCAGAATCCGGCCAATCCATTCGACGTCAACGCCAACGGATCCGTCGAACCGCTGGATGTATTACTGATCATCAATGAACTGAATGTCAATCGATTTCATGATCGCGTTGGTCTATTGAACGACGCCGCGAAGCTCATTCCATTTCCCGATACTTACTTTGATTCATCAGGGGATCGATTCGTAACACCGCTGGACGCGCTAATGATCATCAATTTTCTCAATCGTAAAGCATCCGGCGAAGGAGAACCAGCATTGCTGGTAGACCGAGACGCTGCCTTTGCCGATATGGCATGGTTGGATGTAAAGTTTGACGAGCGACCACAAGTACTGCGGCGCGGCAGGCGCGCATATAGAAGTTAACATTGAAACGACCGACGTGCGATGAAATTTTCGCCGATCGACAGATTCCGCATTTTTGACTTCGCTTTCCTAAGCGGAGGCTGCAAGGCTTGGTTGCGGACATTGGTGAATCGACGCATGGTCGATTTGCTGAGACGCCGGCGCCAAGCAACGACAAGTGCTCACATCGTCGAGAATCTACAATCTCGGAGGCAATTATGAACCGCCGTTACCAACGTCGCCGAGTGCGTGGATCGTCCTCTTGTTCGAATCGCCGCTTGCGGTTGGGATTCGAGCAACTCGAAACACGCTGGATGTTGGCTACATTCGTAGTTAACTCTGTCGCCAATATCAGAGACAGCGGCGACTTTCCCTCAGTCTGTGACACTGCGCTTCGTATCGAACCGCCCAGGCCCGCCAGTGGGATCTGTACGCTGGTCGCTGCCATCTCATCCGCCAACGCAAATCCTGGGCCCGATACTATTGAGTTCAATGTCCCTGGACCTGGTGTACCTAGGTTCGATCTATTGTCATCCATGTCATTTTCCGAACGCGTCATCGTGGATGGTACAACTCAGCCAGGTAGCAACACGGTGGAAATACGCTCGCCCACAACAGGATTCAACTTCGTCGAGGGTAGCAGTGGCAGCACAATTCGGGGCATGACGATTAACAGCGATCGAATCGGAATTGAATTGTACAGCGATGACAACATCGTGGTCGGGAATCGCTTCGGGATCAATCCCGAAGGTACGATGGCCATGCCCAGTTCGTCAAAAGCAATTGCAATATTGGGCTCTAGAAATCGAATCGGCGGCGATACTCCCCAAGAACGCAATCTGATCGCTGTCGGCATTGTGGGTGTCAACATTTTTTCTCTCACCGACGAATCCGCGGCCACCGGAAATATTGTTCGCGGCAATTACATTGGAACGACCGTCGATGGCACAGGCGTGTTCCGAAATTCAGGAGTCGGTGTGGGTGTTGCATTTTCACCAAATACCACGATTGAAAACAATATCATCTCCGGCAACTTGGTTGGAATCTCTGTTGGAGGTATCGGGTCCACTGGAACTCTGGTTTCGAACAATTTCATTGGGACTGACCCAACCGGGAACGTGACCAATCCCGACGGCCAGCCTCGCAATGGCGACGAACTCGGTAATGGCAAAGGAATCCTGGTCAATGATGCGCCCGGCGTAGAGATTGTCAACAATGTCATCGCGGGGAGTATAGGCAGTGGCACAACTTTAGGATATGGAATCCATCTAGCTAACCAGAATGCTAGTGGTGCCAAGATCAAAGGGAATAAGATCGGTGTGAATGCCGCTGGAAGCGCGCGTCTTGGTAATGCGTCTGCGGGAATTTTCGTCGAAGCTGCTAGCCAGATCATCATCGGAGGACCGCTGTCATCGGACCGCAACATCATCTCCGCCAACGGCGGCGATGGAATCACGATCGTTGGTACCACCAGTGGAGAGGCTAAGAACAATAAAATCCTCGGAAACTATATCGGCGTGGATGCCACAGGTTCCATCGACTTGGGCAATCGATTCCGTGGTGTCCACATCGACCAGTTAACCAGTGAAACGGAAGTCGGTGGATCAACTTTGGCAACTCGCAACGTCATCTCTGGAAACGATTCCGATGGCGTGATCATCGCTTTGCCAACTGCTATGAAAAACAAAGTTATGGCGAATTACATTGGCACGGATAAGACGGGCCTGTTGGCAATTCCCAACGAACGCAACGGCGTTTTCGTGCTGAATTCGCCGGACAACGAAATCGGCGGTAGTGGTGACGAAGAAGGGAATTTAATCTCCGCCAACAAACTAGCTGGTGTGCGCATCGAAGGAGTGGACACCAAAAACAACTTCGTGCGCAACAACCGAATCGGAACTGATCTAAATGGCCAAATGCCGCTAGGCAATCTAGGCGCTGGTGTACATATTGTCGATGCAACGCTCAATCATATTGGCGGTCAGCGCAGTCAAGATTCGTTCGTCGTTGGCAATACTATCTCGGCCAACGAACACGGAGTCCACATCCAAGGTACCCTCGCCGTTGAGAACGCAGTTGTCGGCAACAAGATCGGCACCAACAATGATGCTGATATCATTGACCCGGATGGAAATCCGAACAACGGAATCGGCCTGGGTAACCGACAGACTGGCATCCTCATTGACAATGCCGCGCGCAATCGCATTGGCCTAGGTTTCAGCGAACTAGTGATGCCAGCCAACGTTATCAGCGGCAATAACACTGGCGTCCTTCTTCGCGGCGCCAGCGCAACTAGCAATTTGGTCGGAAATAATCTTATTGGCACCAATCGGCTCGGTAGGCTACCGTTGGGCAATCGAGACGCGGGAGTAGTTATCGATGGCGCCAAGGACAACTTAGTTGGCGGCTTCAAGACGGGTCTGCCGCTGGTGCCTGGAAACACGATCTCCGGCAATGGGAATGGTGTGCTCGTCTTGGCTGGCGCCACTGGCAATGTAATTGGTGCCAACAAGATCGGGACCAACTCGGAAGGCGGGACCAGTCAGCCACCGAGCTTGCTCGGAAACGCCGGTTTCGGGATTAGCGTCGATAGCTCAAGCGGCAATTTCGTCGGTCAAGCCACAGTCATCGGTGTTGCTTGCGATGCCGACAAGTATCCTCCCAACACCATTGCCGGCAACGGTCAGTCTGGAGTCTTGATCAAAGGCAACGCGGCTCAGAAGAACTCTGTCCTTTGTAACTCGATCTTCAGCAACTCTGGTATCGGTATCGATCTGAACGAGGATGGTGTGACTCCGAACGATCCTCGTGATGAAGACGGTGCGGACGGGCAAGCCAACAAGTTGCAAAACTTTCCGATCCTCTCCATTCTTGAACGCGTCGAGGCCAACGTCAGCGTGGCTGGGTCCTTTTCGGGTGAGGCTAGCAAGCCATATCGCATCGACTTTTTCGCTACCGATGTCGGCCAAGCACGAGTGTTCGAGCACGGAGTTCAGGGGCAACGGCATATCGGCACAATCACCGTAACCACAGATGCAACTGGCTACGTGAACTTTCGTACGGCCGCCGGCCAACTCGCTCCTACCACAGCCGAGGAAGTGATCACGGCGACAGCGGCCGATGCCGAAGGGAACACATCCGAATTCAGCCACCCCACGCCGGACTTCAAGGCCGGTGCGAAGGATATTCGCACTCCCGTCCTGTTTGTCCCGGGATTTTTCGCTTCGTTCGTTCCTTCGGGGCCAGGCGTGGTCAATGACGGAAACTACATCGACTTTCTCCTCAAGCTGGGCATACATCCCCAGTATCTGGTCAAAGACCCCATTCTCAAGTCGTACGATGATATCGTCAAAACACTCGTGGCTGCTGGTTACGAAGAGGGCCGCGATTTGTTTGTAGCGCCTTTCGATTGGCGACTATCATTAGGTCCAGCCGACGCATTCACGACTCGTGATGGGTTAATCGAAGGAGTAGTAGCCGAGCGCAGCGGTCCCAACGACACTCGCCCGCAAATCACCGATGCGAACTTTGAGTTTGGCATCGACTATCTGGGATATTGGCTCAAGCAGGCCGCAGAAGACTGGTACAGTACTCACGGCCACGCGCTGACCAACGTTCACCTGATCGCGCACAGCATGGGCGGAGTGCTCAGCCGAACCTACATTCAAAGTACAGCCTACGGTGGCAGTTTCACATCAACGGTGCGTAGCAACGGTAAACTGGCGCTGCCGATGGTCGGCAACCTGACGATGCTGGGCACTCCCAATCGCGGCGCGGCAGTTACTTTTCCCGCCTGGGAAGACAACTTCGCCGGCGATATTTCTTACCAACTCGTATTGTCTAAGATGATCAGCCATGCATGGTACAAACTGCGCGCCGGCATAGCCATCGACGGGGGATTCCGCAATACGATCGCACCGAGCGACATTGACTTCAATGCATCCGACTTGCACGCCGAGAAAGTCAAGTTCCTTCGGAAGTACCTGAAAGGACTCGGCAATCTCCTGCCCGAGTACCCAAACTACGCCGAGAATTTCAACGAGGAATTGCTGCCAGATTTCGAGAATCACCTGCTGGTGGATTTGAATACCAACGTCTTGTCGACTAAGCGCGCGGCGCGGACTATTGCCATGTACGGTACCAGCGTGACGACGCATACATTTGCTCGTAGCAATACTGGCCCTAATCCTCTTCCCTCGCTCGTGTCATTCACGGATTCAACCCATTCCTTCCCGGGCATTTTTCAAGTGTGGTACTCGGACACGGATGTGGACAATAATGGCGACGGAACGGTACCACTACCGTCGCTGGAAGGTCTGTTTGTCAACGACGCGGCGGTTGAGATTTTCTCGTACTGCAATGGGGGCGGTTGCCGTGGCAAAGATATTGTTACCTCGGGCAAAGTGAACCACACCAGCGTCGTGTCGAACATCGCTGTGCAAGAGCGCATATTGCGCCACTTGGGTCACCCACTAGCTCCAAGTAAGATCTTCACTGGCAGTGAAGTTGGAACCGACAGCACGGTTCCGAATACCGTGTATCCATTCTTGCTGGTCAACTTACTGAACGACCCGTCCGATGCGATTCTAGTCGACAATCGTGGCAGACGGCTTGGATTCACGACCAGTACAGGCGTCCTGGCTGAAATACCCGGCAGCGTCTATTTCGGTCAAGCGGATGGAATCGGTTGGATCTTCGACACCGCCGTCGAGGGACCTTTGGAACTGAGGCTAACCGGTCGAGGCGAAGACCATGTCGTTCAAGTTTCGAATTACTTCGGCGGTGTCTTTTCCGGTGTCGAGGACAGTGGCCGACTCTCAAGTGGCGTTAATAAAACAGTCTCAATCCCTCCGATCTTCAAGAACGCAACCGGTGTCAACGAAATACGCCTGACGGGAGTTGGACAGTCTCTCGATCTGCGCAACATCAACACTCAACAACTGAACTTGCTTTCCGCAGTGGACATCAAAGGGACTGGACCGAATACGTTGCTGTTGAACGACCGAGCAGTAAGCCAAGCGGCCGGCGGCTCGTTATCGGTGAGCGCGAATTCGGACGACAAAGTCGACATCGCTGGCCAGTGGGACCTTGCCAGCACAACGACTCGCGACGAACTGTTCTACCGAGTATTGCAGGGAACCGGACGCCAACTGCTACTGAATGGGCCCAGCGACTGGCGAAATCCGCTTAGTCAATTCGACGTCAACGCCAGCGAGTCCGTTGAACCGTTGGATGTTCTGCTGGTCATTAATCTGCTCAACTTTTCAAGTATCAATGGCATTTTGGATAAATCAAACCGGTTGCAAGAAGCGCGCTCAGTCCAACCGTTCCCCAACATCTACCCAGACACCAACGGCGACGGATTTGTGACTGCGATTGACGCGCTGTTCATCATCAACTTTTTAAACGTTCGCGCCACTGGCGAGGGTGAAACTCGCGCTACGTTGATTCACAACGATACTTTAGCGCCAGTGTTGCGCGAGTTTCCGCACGAAGTCCAGGACCTGCACCAGTACTACCTATCCAGGAAATCTACAGCACTATTCCCTTCGGTGGCAATCTCTGAAGTCAACTTACAGTCTTCGCCAAACACAATCGAGAACTCTGGTCACAGAGTTTCCGCTTTTGATTCATCAGAGGATCGGTTCGTAACACCACTGGACGCCCTAATGATCATCAATTTTCTCAATCGTAAAGTATCTGCTGAAGGAGAACCAGCCTTGCTGGTAGACCGAGATGCTGCGTTTGCCGATATGGGTTGCCTGGAATTAGAACTTGACGAGCGACCACAATTTTTCAAGCGCGGCAAACGAGCCAAAAGTTGACACGCCGCGACAGAGTTGCCTGTTCGATCATCTGTCGCGACGATGCAAACTAATCGGTCAGCGATTGCATCGAAGAAGTACGTGAGTAAGCCAACTATAGGGCGCGCTCAATTTCGCGACCGATTCGTACTTGCAGTAGACTATTCATTAGGTTCTTGAGCTGTTCCTCAGGTAGCTTTTCGTCGATCGGCCAGGGAATTCCGTTTTCCTTGGCTAGTTCACCCATCTCGGCCATAAAAACAGACAGATCCTTTGGTCGAATTCCGCTGTTGTACGCAACGCGTCCCGTCTTATCCACGATGATTATGGATGGGTAGCCTCGAATGCCATACGCACTACATGTCTTTCCATCGGTAATCGATGTTCCGCGATCCACGCAACTGGGCGTCGACCAACCCTTCATTTCTTTCAGCTTGTTGATTTGGGCAACGTCGCCATCCGCAGTGTGAATTCCAAGGAAGACAACTCCTTGCGGCTTGAATCGATCGGCCACAGCTTGCATCGCTGGAATTGCGTTAACACATGGGCTGCACCACGTACCCCAGAAATCGAGGACGACTACTTTGCCGCGATAATCGAACATCTTTCGCGTTTTTCCATCGGTCCACGCGTCGGTCTCGAATTCAGGAGCCAGGCTTCCAACGGCTAATGTGTTAGTGTCAGTTTGTGCCGCGGCGGATGTAGCTTCTGTAGTTGTCGCAACTGGTGCAGGAGGTTCGCTTATCTTGACGCGCACTTCAGTATTCTTGGATGCATCGCTGCTGACGATGAGTTTGGTATTAGCGACTTGAGTGCCATGCCGAACCATTATTCGAACCAACCCTTCGGGTAGATTTCTCAGAACTCCTTTGCCAGTGCTGTCGCTACGAGTATTAGGGAATGCCGGATGCACAGTCGTAACATGGATCAGTGAAAAGTATACCGCAATCGAAGCGGATTTGGATGAGCGGGCTCGTCGGCGATGGGCTGCTGCTGAGGCTCGTTCGCTGGGTTGGGGTGGTATTGCTGCCGTTGCCGCTGCAACCCGTGTGTCAGAACGTACCATTCGGCGAGGAATTGTTGAATTGGATGATCCCTATGCAGCAGCGATAGGTCGTCAGCGCAGTGTCGGTGCGGGCAGAAAGACGCGCGAGGCGGAACAGCCCATGTTAATCTCCCAACTGAGAAAGCTGGTGGATGCCGGCACGCGAGGAGATCCGATGTCACCTCTTCGGTGGACTTGCAACAGCACGCAGTCCTTGGCCTTGGAGCTGCAACGCAAAGGGTTTCATGTCAGTAGTGTGAAAATAGGGCAACTCCTGAAGCAAGAGGGATACAGTCTTCAGGCAAATCGCAAGGCCATTGAAGGCAAGCGTCATCCGGACCGAAATGCGCAGTTCGAGTTCATTGCGAAGCGTGTGTCAGCCGTCCAAAAGCGAGGCCAGCCGGCGATTTCGATCGACACCAAAAAGAAGGAAATCCTTGGCAATCACAAGAATCCGGGCAAGACCTACCGCAAGCAAAAGGACCCGCGAAAAGTGGAGACCCACGACTTCGCGAAACGCAAAGCGGTGCCCTATGGAGTCTACGATATTGGTCCCAATGAAGCGGGTGTTACGGTTGGAATCAGCGGCGACACCGCCGAATTTGCCGTCGCTGCCATTCGACGTTGGTGGAACAAGCTGGGCAGAAACCGCTACCCAAAAGCCACGAGATTACTCGTCACTGCCGACAGCGGCGGAAGCAATAGTCCCCGGACCAGGCTGTGGCGAGTTGAACTACAAAAGCTTGCGAACGAGACGGGGTTAGTCATCGAATTGTGCCACCTTCCACCTGGCACCAGCAAATGGAACAAGATTGAGCACAGGTTGTTCTGCCACATCACACGCAATTGGCAAGGAGTGCCTTTGGAAACAGTTGAGATCATTGTGAACTTGATCAGCAGAACACGAACAAGCACCGGACTCGAAGTGCATGCCTGGCTGGATGCGAAAACCTACCTGAAAGGGCGCAAAGTTACAGACGCTGAACTCGACGAGGTTTTCATCAAACGAACTGCTTCCATGGAGAATGGAATTATGAAATTCATCCCAACAAAAAGTAAAATCGGACACTTATGGTTTAGCGGCGCCTAAAGTTCGCCAGAAAGTCTAGCAACCCCAGCCGAACA